>JAZNOR010000020.1:0-16778 GCA_045589235.1 Eubacteriales bacterium
TCAATCGGCTGATGTGTCGGACCGTCTTCACCAACACCGATACTGTCATGTGTTAAGATATAAGTAACAGGCTGGTTCATAAGAGCTGAAAGACGCATTGCCGGCTTCTCGTAATCTGAGAATACGAAGAAGGTAGCGTTGTATGCAAAGAGACCGCCGTGAACGGAAACTGCATTTGAAATAGCGCCCATTGCATGCTCACGAACACCGAAGTGTAAGTTATTGCCTGCGTAGTTTTCCTTTGAGAAGTCGCCCATACCGTTCATGTAGCTCTTGTTTGACGGTGAAAGGTCAGCAGAGCCACCAAAGAGGTTCGGAACGAACTTAGCAAGACGATTTAATACCTCACCTGAAGTAGCGCGAGTAGCCATCGGCTTATCCTCAAATGCCCAGAACTCGTCGCTGTCAAGCTTTGCCATATCAACCTTACCGCTAAACCAAGCATCCCACTCTTTTGCAAGCTCCGGATATGCCTTAGCATAAGCTGCAAACTTCTCGTTCCAAGCATCAACGTTTGCGTTAAGCTCATTAACCTTGCCCTTCATAAATTCTGCAACGTCAGCATCTACAAAGAACTCGTCAGCCGGCATACCGAGATTTTCCTTAAGACCAACAATGTTCTCAGCACCTAACGGCTCACCGTGTGATGAAGCCTTGCCGGCCTTAGCTGAACCGTAGCCGATAACGGTTGTAATCTTGATGATTGACGGACGGCTTGTATCTGCCTTTGCAGCATCAATTGCAGCGTTGATTGCATCTAAATCATTACCGTCTGCAACTTCGAGAGTCTGCCAGCCGTAAGCTGCGAAACGAGCGTTGACATCTTCAGTAAATGCGATAGAAGTGTCACCCTCGATTGTAATTGAGTTTGTATCGTATAAAACAATGAGCTTTCCGAGACCGAGAGTTCCTGCAAGAGACGCAGCTTCAGAAGAAACACCCTCCTGGAGACATCCGTCACCACAGAGGACATATGTATAATGGTCAACAACATTGTAGTCGTCGCGGTTAAATTTAGCAGCAAGGTGAGCTTCTGCCATAGCAAAACCAACACCGTTTGCAATACCCTGACCGAGAGGACCTGTTGTGATTTCAACACCCTTGGTGTGACCGAACTCCGGATGGCCCGGTGTTAAGCTATCGAGCTGACGGAAATTCTTTAAATCGTCCATCTTTACACCGTAATCAAAAAGATGGAAAAGGCTGTAAATTAAAGCTGAACCGTGTCCTGCAGAAAGGATGAAACGGTCACGGTTTAACCAGTTTAAATCCTTCGGGCTGTGCTTCATCTGATTTGCCCAGACAGCATATGCAATCGGAGCTGCACCAAGCGGAAGACCCGGGTGACCGGAATTTGCCTTCTGAACAGTTTCAGCAGCAAGAACACGAATCGTATTGACAACTTTGTTTTCAATCTTGTTCATATTTTTTCACCTCTAAAAATTATTGACAATTTATTTTATCATATTATAATATATAATGCAAATAATATTTTTATAAAATTTTTTCTTTACATTTCAAAAACTTTGTGGTACAATATATAAGTGCTTTTGTGCGCAAAGTAAAATTTCTCTCACCTATGTTTGAGGATTAAGGCTTGCAACGCAAGGCTTTCACCCACCTCATACGCAGATGAGCAGAGAAAAATCTATAGAAAGGTGAAGTGTGCATTATGATTTTAAAAGAGCAGAAAACTGCGGTTATCGAGAAAAACCGCACTCATCCGACAGATACCGGCTCACCTGAGGTTCAGATTGCAATCTTAACCGAGCGTATCTCTCAGCTCACAGAGCATCTCAAGGTCCACCACAAGGATAACCACTCCCGCCGTGGTCTTTTGCAGATGGTTCGTAAGCGCCGCAATCTTTTAAACTACCTCGCAAAGAAAGATATTGAGCGCTATCGTGCAATCGTTGCAAAGTTAGGTTTAAGAAAGTAATTAGCGATGGGGGTAAGATGGAGTTTTACTTCATCTTACCCTTCTATTGTCTGAGTAAACTTTCGCGTTGGTTAGTTTAGCAGTTGAAATTGTTACCGAAAAAGTCGGTAATAGCTTCAAATGCTAAACATACGCTCTTTACTCAGACAAGATGTTTGAAAGGAGAGAATTATGATGATGAAAAAAATGGAATTTCCAAAGTATTGCACCTTTGAGACCGAGTTTGCCGGCCGTAAACTCGTTATCGAAACAGGTAAGATGGCAGGTCTTGCAAACGGTTCCTGCCTTGTTCGCTACGGCGAAACAGTTGTTTTAGTAACTGCTACCGCGTCTGAAAAGCCGCGTGCAGGCATTGACTTCTTCCCGCTTTCAGTTGATTTCGAAGAGCGTCTTTACTCAGTTGGTCGTATCCCGGGCAGCTTTATGCGCCGCGAGGGCAGACCGAGCGAGCGTGCAATCTTAGCTTCCCGCTTAATTGACCGCCCGACTCGTCCGCTTTTCCCGTCCGACATGAGAAACGACGTTGCTATCGCTGCAACAGTTTTATCAATTGACAATACCTGCTTACCAGAAATCGTTGCTATGATCGGTACATCAGTATCGCTCTCAATTTCCGATATTCCGTGGGGTGGTCCGATTGCAGGCGTTAACGTCGGTTATGTTGACGGTATGTTTGTTATGAATCCGGATTCCGCTCAGCGCGAGAAGAGCACAATGAACTTAACCGTTGCAGGTACTGCTGAGAAGGTCGTTATGATCGAAGCAGGCGCTGACCAGATTCCTGAGGATATTATGTTCGACGCTATTATGCTCGCTCATGAGGAAATCAAGAAGCTCGTTGCATTTATTGCTGAAATCAAGGCTGAAATCGGTCTTCCGAAGTTTGAATATGCAAAGGCTGCATTTGACTTTGACCTTTTTGAAGACGTTAAGGCTTATGCAATTGATAAAGTCCGTTACTGTATGGATACAGATGACAAGCTCGTTCGCGACGAGCGTCTCCGTGTTTTAACCGAGGAGCTTGTTGAGAAGTTCATCGAGCAGTATCCGGAATGCGAGACATATCTTGGCGAGTGTCTCTACAAGATTCAAAAGATGGTTGTTCGCGAGTGGTTGCTCGAAGGCAAGCGCGTTGACGGTCGTTCACTCGATGAAGTTCGTCCGCTTGCTGCTGAAGTTGGTGTTCTTCCGAGAACACACGGTTCAGGTATGTTTACCCGCGGTCAGACTCAGGTCTTAACCGTTGCTACTCTCGGCACAATTGCTGATCAGCAGAAGCTTGATACAATCTATGAGGAGGAGTCAAAGCGCTATCTCCACCACTACAACTTCCCGTCATATTCTGTCGGCGAAGCTCGCCCGAGCCGTGGCCCGGGTCGCCGTGAAATCGGTCACGGTGCTCTTGCTGAGCGCGCTCTCGAGCCGGTTATTCCGAGTGAGGACGAGTTCCCGTATTCAATCCGCTTGGTTTCTGAGGTATTGAGCTCTAACGGTTCAACATCACAGGGTTCAATCTGTGGTTCAACTCTTGCTCTTATGGATGCAGGTGTTCCGATTAAAGCTCCGATTGCAGGTATCTCCTGCGGTCTCGTTACCAAGGATGACAAGTGGCTCACATTTATCGACATCCAGGGTGTTGAGGACTTCTACGGCGATATGGACTTTAAGGTTGCAGGTTCAAAAACCGGTATCACTGCTATTCAGATGGACTTAAAGACCGATGGTTTAACTCCGGAAATCATCCGTTCAGCACTCACAATCACCCGTGATGCCCGTTACAAAATTTTAGATGAGATTATGCTCCCGTGCATTGGTACTCCGAGAACTGAGCTTTCAAAGTACGCTCCGAAGATGCTCCATATGACAATTGATCCGGAAAAAATCCGCGACGTTATCGGTAAGGGCGGCAGCGTAATCCAGAAGATCTGTGCTGATACCGGCGCTAAGGTTGACATTGAAGACGACGGTAACGTTTACATTTCAGGTCTTGAGCAGGAAGCTTGCGAGAAGGCTAAGAAGACTATCGAGGCTATCGTTAACGACCCTGAGGTTGGCGCACTTTACTATGGTAAGGTTGTTCGTCTTATGCAGTTCGGTGCATTTGTTGAAATTGCTCCGGGCAAGGACGGTCTCGTTCACATTTCAAAGCTTGAGAACCGCCGTGTAGAAAAGGTTGAGGACGTTTTAAATGTCGGCGATATGACTTGGGTTAAGGTAACTGAGATTGACGACAAGGGCAGAATCAATCTCTCCCGCAAGGATGCATTAAGTGAAATGGCTGAGAAAGAAGAAACTCCGGCTGAATAATTTTAAATACCAAAGGACATCTCGTAAAAACGAGATGTCCTTTTTTTATTCATTTTAACCTCTCGTCGCGAATAAGCTATATCAAGAGAGGCGATGCATTTTGAAATTTAATAAAAATACAGTGTTTTACAGCGCCCTTACACTAACGCTTTCAAACCTCGCATTAAATGCGCTTGGTTTTTTATACCGACTTTTTCTAAGTCACACAATCGGTGCTGAGGGAATGGGTGTATATCAGCTTGTAATGCCGTATTATTCCGTTATTTTAGCTCTCTGCGTAACAGGACTTACCCTTGCAACCTCACGTCTGAGCGCTAAATATTCAGCACTTGCAACACCATCTTCCGCCAGACGTGTAACATCAAACGCTGTTTCTATTTTTCTTTTCTTATTTTCAATTGTTGCAAGTATTACTCTATTTTCTTCATCGTTCATTTCGCAAAATATATTAGCCGATATGCGCGTGCGTGCATCAATTTTAATTTTACTTCCATGTCTTCTCTGCACAGGCATTGAAAACATATTAAAAAATTATTTTTTCGGAACACAAAACTTAAATCCCCCGATTATTTCCGAAATCACCGAGCAGGTTGTGCGCTTTATTGCCGTTTTCTCGCTTCTTGTTGTTTTTTCACCTAATGATGCGGCACACTCTTCCGCACTAATTATCTGTGGGATGGTAATAAGTGAAATTGTAAGTGTTGTTATTTTATTTTCTTTTTATGGAAAATCACATGGAAGCGGCAAATTTTATCGCGAAATTATATCAATAGCCACACCAGTTTCTCTCGCTGCACTCCTTAATAATTTGCTTGACGCCGCATCGTCCGTATTGATTCCAAGAAGACTCATTGCATCAGGAATGACAGTCGCTTCTGCAACCTCCGCATTTGGAATTATGTTTGGTATGACCATGCCGACACTTTGCCTACCTTTTGGTCTTATCGGCGCACTTACCACTGTAATCATACCGAAGATGTCCGAAGGGCTCGCGTGCGGCGATACCGATAATATGCGCAGGAAAAGCGCGAAGGTTTTGCACACAACAAGTCTTATTGCCCTGCCGGCAATTGGCTTTTTTATTGCGCTCGGAGATGAACTATGCATTCTCCTTTATAATAATCCCATTGCCGGCAACTATATGTTACCACTTTGCATTGCAACACTGTTCACTTTCTACAGAATGAGCCTATCCGCACTTTTAAATTCAATCGGGCTTCAAAAACGTGTTGCAATAATTTCCGCATTTTGTGGTCTTGTCCTGCTTCTTGGTACCTGGCTTGTCGGCTTTCCGCAAATCGGTATATGGGGATACTTGATTTTTGACATTATTTCGTCTTTTTTAGGTGCATTCTTTTGCTATATTCCGCTCAAAAGAAAGCTCAATTTGCGCATTAGAATACGCAATTGGTTTATAACACCCACGCTTTCCGCAACGCTTTCAAGTCTTTGTGCCCATTTTGTTTTTATAACAGCAAAAGGCGACGGTATAAACGTCATAACATCAATGCTATGCGCGCTAATAACCGCCGCCACAGTTTACATTATTTCACTGAAGGTTCAGGGAACAAGTCTTATTACTTATTTAAAGAAGCTTCAAAGCTGACAATTAATTCTTTTTCTGACTTCGCATCAATCCAGATTAAGTCTTCACCCGTATTGATTGCATTTGGCGCTGCCGTCCACGGTTCGGCACAAGCAAAGTTTGCAAGTGTTGTATAGAACACATATTTGCTGTAGTTGTCATCTGCCACAATTGTCACCTGATGACCGAGACCACTCTCAAAAACAACACAAGGTATGGTTTTAACCTCAAAAACAGAGTCAATTTCTTCTGCAAAGCTTATTTTTTCACCGTCTAAAACAACAAAGCTCTCCGGATTGTTTGCCTTAAAATACGGATGTACTCCGCTTGAGAACGGCATCTTCTTATCTGATAAGTTTTTAAACTTCTGGTTAATTGTGATTTTATCGCCCTTTAATGTAAAAGTATATAAAACCTCAAACTCAAACGGATACATTGCAAGCGTGTCTGCATTTGACTTAAGACTAAGTGTAACCGATGCGCCGTTTTCAACAGATGCATCTACAACTTCCCACGCCATACCACTTGCAAAGCCGTGAATACTCATTTTATATTCCTTGCCGTCAAGTGTGTAGGTTTCATTTACCGTTCTTCCACAAGTCGGGAAAAGAATCGGCGTTCCCTCACGCACGCGCTCAGGAGTTTCATTAATAGTATCTCCCGCAAGGTAGATTAACTCTCTTCCGCATGCAAAAAACTGCATTAAGTTAGCACCTTTCTCTGTTGCGATTGTTGCGTAGCTTCCTGCATTGTCGTCATATAAACGAACGCTGTTGTACTTATCATTTAATTTTTCAACGCGAAAACCTTCGGTTCCCGTTTTATACACTGTTGTGTTCAAATTATGTTCCATATCAACTGTCTCCTTAACAAATTGCCATCCATGTTTTTCATAGTAACCACAGGCGTGCTCGGTACGCACATAAAGTGTTTTAAATCCACGCGCTGTCGCTTCTTTTTTAACTGTATTTATAAGTTTTCTTGCTACACCAAGCCGTCTGTACTCATGTGGCACGAAAAGCGATCCCATCCACGGTGTAAAATCTTCGCCCTTTAAATAGTTTTCATACATTGTTATAGTGCCACAAAGAACATTTCCGTCAATTGCAATATAAGTGTGCGGAAGCCTTCCCGTTTTTTGTCCTTTTAAGTTCTTAACAATATCGCAAAGTGAAATACTCGGTCGATCGATCTTGCAAAACTCCTCCCAAGTCCACTCGGCAACAGAGTTTATATACTCCGGATGCTCGCAAAGAGATTTTATCTCCATCCCCTACTCCTTTGCATCTCCACTCGGCTTGCCGTTCGGCTTATGGTGTGGGCGATAACGGCGGCGACGGTGATGATTATTACCTTTGTTGCCATCGTTCGATTTTACAGGAGCTTCTTCTTTTACTTCTTCCAGAACAGGCTCTGAAACTTCAGGCTCTTCTTTTTGGGGGCACACCTTTCCCTTTGGGCAAATATCGCACTTTAAATATTCGCGCGGTGCCATTTCCGGAGAACTGTCAAGGCGCACTTTAAGCTTTCCGCGAAGTAAATTTACATCAACAACCGTACCCGGCCCATCCGGAGTTTCCACCTGCGAATTCACGCTCGGCGTTGTGCGATGCAAATCCTCATAAGCCTCCTGCTCATATTTTAAACAGCACATAAGTCTGCCACAGGTTCCGGAAATTTTAGTTGGATTGAGCGATAAGTTCTGCTCCTTAGCCATTTTAATTGACACCGGCTGAAAGTCATCCAAAAAGCTTGAACAACAGAACGGCCTGCCGCAAATTCCAAGACCACCAAGCAACTTTGCCTCGTCTCGCACACCTACCTGGCGCAATTCAATTCTCGTTTTGAAGACAGATGCCAAGTCACGCACAAGCTCACGGAAGTCAATTCTTCCGTCTGCAATAAAATAAAACAAAATTTTACTGCGGTCAAATGTGCATTCAACATCAATTGCTTTCATTTCAAGCTTGTGTTCAGCAATTTTTTGATGGCATATTTCGAGCGCCTCACGTTCTTTTTCTTTGTTCTGACGGATTGTTTCAAAATCCTCCTCAGTTGCACGGCGAAGCACCTTGCGAAGTGGCTGGACAACCTTTTCGTCATCGATTTCATAATTTGATTCCAAAACTTCGCCATGTTCTATTCCACGCGCAGTTTCAACGATAACCGTGCATCCCTTCGGATATTCCTTGCCACACGGGTCAAAAGAATAAACCTTTCCTAACTCCTTAAAACGGACACCGACTATTTCTGTCAATGTTTCTCCTCCTTTTTATTGAAAAGACTCAGCAATTTTTGCTGCGCACATCGCAACAATATGACCTACGCCGACATTTTGCGCCGTAAGTTTTCGTGCCTCATCTATAATTTTCATTATTTTTATAATCTCATTCACTGCAAATTTTTGCGAGATGTCACCTGATATGCTGTCGTTTATAAGCAAATCATTTGGTAGCGCCTCAAATGTCATCGCATCACGCAAAATCGCTGTAAGATAGAGATAAATGCTTGCCATTTCGTCTCTTTTGCGTTTTTCACATAGCAAAAATGCTTTTAGAACTTCAAGCTCATCACGTGTCGAGATGGCACTTGCTATACCGCGCGCATTATCTTTTAGTTCATCTGGAATTTCATCATAGTCACTGTTTGACTGAAGCTTTAAATGCGTAACACGCGACAACACGGTAGTGAGCAAACTATCACTGTTTGTGCATACCAAAATAAACGTTGTAAACGAAGGCGGCTCTTCCAGGATTTTAAGAAATGCATTTTGAGATGCCGCATTCATTTTATCGGCATCATTTATAATATATACCTTTTTTTCGCCGTCATTCGGTAAAATAAAACTGTCACTTCTGATTTTGCGAATATCATCAACGGGAATTATTGCCTTTTCAGACTGATACATAATCAAATCCGGATGTATGTTATTTTCCACCTTATTGCACGATTCACAAGCGCCACAAGGTTTCCCCTCACCCGTGCACAAAATTACACGGGCGAGAAGATTTGCTATTTTGTTTTTTTCATCATCGTTGCCGGAGATAAGTATCGCGTGTGGAATCTTATCTATCTTCGCTATACGCTCTATGTACTCGTATACGCGGCTGTTTTTTGATTCTGCCATTTAGAGCTTCTCGAATCTCTCAACGTCAACAACGAATACAGTGGCGCCACCGATTGTAACTTCAACCGGCACTGACGGGAAGAAACCCATTCCAAGCTCACTTGTTGCAGGAATAACCTGTTTTCTGCGATGTGAATGCTCCTGAATTGTGTTTATTACATCGTCTACTTTATCTTCGTCAACACCAATGATAACCGTTGCATTTCCTGCTCTTAAAAACCCACCGGTTGTTGCAAGATGTGTTACAGAGTAGTTCTTTTTTGTAAGCTCTGTAATAACAGTGTGCGAATCGTCTGAATTAATAATTGCCATAATAAGTTTCATAATTTTACCCTCCTAGTCTTTAATTACGAAAATGTAATCATCCGGTGAAAACCCGTTGTGATATAAATATTCAAGCGAGTCTTCATCTATCACCTCACCCGCAGCTATCACAGGGATACCCGGGGGATACGGACAAATATTGTTTGCTGCGATGCGCCCTTTTGAATTTCTCATCGCAATCTGCTCTGTTTCAACACATAACGCTTCACAAAGCTTGAGTTTAATCTCTGAACGCGAACTCGGTAAAGCTGCACTTTCTATCGGATTCGCTGCGTGCTTTTCAAGCTCTTTTAGAGATTTATTTAAAGCGCAAAGCTCCTCTTCTGTATCAGCCGCGGTAATTATAAAAAGGATTTGCCTTTCATCTGCCATTTCGCAGACTATTTTAAACTCATCCTCTAAAATCTGCGCCGCTTTATATCCTGAAATTCCCGCACAGCTTGTCATAACGCAAAGGCGCAACGGGTCATAATTATCGGTATATAATGCTTTAAACACTCCTCGCGAATTTACTTCACTGCGAATTTTAATAAGAGTTTCCGCGTGGCTCGCACAGATTCCTCGGCCTTCGTTTTCCATAAAATCACGCGCAAGGTCAATTGATGCCATTATCTGATATGAGGGACTGCTTGTGCCAAATACTGCCATTGCTCTGCGTATCTCCTCAGGAGAAAAAGCACCGTTTGAAAGTAAAAGCGCCGCCTGACCTAGAGCAGGAAGTGTTTTATGTGCCGAGCTTGTTGCAAGGTCTGCCCCCAGTGCCACCGCACATTTCTTGCCCTCGGTAAAAGGAAAGTGTGCACCGTGCGCCTCATCTACCAGAAGAAATGCATTATTTCTATGACAAACCTCTGCTATTGCTTTTGTATCCGAACAAATTCCGTAATATGTAGGGCAGGTTATAAGTGCCGCACCTATCTCGCTGTCGTTTTTTAATATCTCATCTATTCTTTCTGCACTGTGCGGTGCTGAAACACCGTATGGTTCAATTAAATCGGGGTATATGTATTCATTTTCCAAATTGCAAAGCGCAACACCGTTATACACACTTCTGTGTGATCCGCGGTCGATTAACACCTTTTTTGTTCTTCTTTTTACAAGCGAGAGCATAGTCATAATTCCCATGCTCGCGCCACCTGTTAAGAAAAACGCCTCTTTAACTCCCCACGCCTTGGCGCAAAGCTCTTCTGCATCTGCAATCGGATACACGCCATCATATAAATTTCCCGTGCCATAAAGCTCAGTAAAATCTATCGCACAGGCACCGCGAAAATCCTCACCGAGAATTGCTTTCCCCTTATGACCCGGCATATGGAAGCGTGCAGCGCCCTCATCTGCGCGGTTTTTTAAAACATTATAAAGTGGCAAATCGCGTGCCATAGTATCCCTCTTTAAATATATTTGCGCTCTATATTGGAATTAACGTAAAGCGGATTTACGCTATACGTTACCAAGTCACCAATCTGACAAGGAACATTAGTAATGTCAAGCACCGTATGCAACATGCCGATATGACCTAAAATACGCACCTTTTTATCGCCGACTTTTGCATATTGCTTTTCGCCAAAAAGAGATCTTTTAATGTCCTGCATGACGTAGCGCACACTGTCACGGAAGCGGTAACTGTCGCGCACTTTTTCAACGCCGAAGCCGTGGCTATAGCCTAATGGTGCAATTGCAACCTTTCGCGGTGACGGTGCTGTATACACACCGCCATAGCCAACTGTGGCACCTTTTTCCAACCATTTTATTTCGCAAACTTCACTCTGCAAATATCCTACGCGCTGAAGATTATATGTGTTTGCAATTGCAAGTCTTCCCGTGAATGCAGAGCCGATTCGCACCGCTTCACCAAAATCAATATCAAATCTGTGAAACGCGCAACTTGCTGCAAAATGCGAAATACCGACGCCATATCCGCGTTCCTTTAATTCTGAAACTAAGTCTTTAAAAATTGCAATCTGAATAAGTGTTTTTTTCTTACTGCCGAATGATGCATTGAGATGTGTGTAAATTCCGCATGGCTCTATGTTATCCATATAATCATAAACCGCAGTAATTTTATCAATTTCATCGGGAGCATAGCCATAGCGCCCCATACCTGTGTCTATTTTTATATGCACACGCGCTTTTCTTTGAAGCTTTCCTGCAACGCCGTTAATCGCAACTGCTGCTTCATTTGAGCCAACAGTTAAAACCGCACCATTTAATATAAGCGATTCAATTTCATCAGCCAGTGCCGTTGAGCGAAGCATTAAAATTTCATTTTCAATGCCGGCAGCGCGAAGTTCAACAACCTCTTCCGGCTCGGTAACTGCAAATGCTGAAACTCCACATTCGCGCAAAAATTTCGCATATTCGCAAAGCCCGAATCCATACCCATTTCCTTTAATCACGGCATAGACTTTCATCTCGCCTGCACGCTCTAAAATATTTTCGATATTTGCACGAAGCTTTTCACATTCAACGACGAAAGCGTTCATTTTACATATCCCCTGCTATTTTTTATTTTTAAGCATAAAGAGTGTTTTTCTTGTTTTTCTTACTATTTTTTCACCTTTTTCAACAAGTGCATGGATAATAGGATTAAATACAAGTTCAAATTCACCAACAAACTCTGTAAAGTCACCGTTAAAGCCTTTTTTAAAACGATATAAGCCGTAAAGCGGGTTGTCTTCCGACAAGTCACCGGATACACCGCGGAAATCGTAAATTCTGCAACCGTTTTCAATCGCCCACTTAATCATATTCCACTGAAGCAAATAATTCGGCATTAAATTGCGATGCTCGTTTGATGATGCACCGTAAAGATACCAAACTTTGTCACCGTATAAAATTGCAAGAGTTCCTGCAATTGCAACTCCGTCGGAATACGCCATATAAAGACGTGCATTCTCTCCTAAGTTGTCAAGCATGTTTTCAAAATACTGCTGATTTCTAACTACAAAACCATCGCGCACGCCGGTTTCTAGCATAATGCGAGAAAAGTCCGCCACAGCTTCCTTACCCATAATTTTAACTTCAACGCCCTTGCGCTCGGCAACGCGAATGTTGTATCTGGTTTTTGAATGGAAGAGCGCGAAAACCTCATCCTCACTCTTGCCCTCAACATTTAATCTGAACACAAAACGCGGCTGAATTCCTGAAAAGTTTTTACCGGTATCACGCCACTTGTAACCAATATCCGTCATAATATTTAAAAATTCGGTGTCTGAAATGAGAACATCAGGGTCAATTTTTAAAAGGTATGCATTATATTTTTTCGCCAAAGTGCGAAGCCCATCTGTAAGCTCGGCGAGAACCACCTTATCGTGTACATCGCAAACAGGACCGCGCCCTGCATACATAAGCTGATATTTAAGATACGGCACCTTACGGATTAAAACGCTTATAGCGCCACGAATTTTGCCATCATCATCGCGGGAGATTACCGCCTCCCACTTCCAATCGGGCTTTTGCTTGCTCCACTTACTTGACTGTATAAAATGCCCCTTTGGATGTGATATAACAAACGCATCAAACTCGGCTAAATTTTCTTTTGTTACAAATTCAATCATTATGTACGCATCCTCCGATACTTCTTCTGATAATATAATAACATTATTTTTGCAATTAGTCAAAATAAATATGTAAATGAGGAGTTCTCTCCTCAAGAAAATTTTGGAACCTTTGCGGTTATCTCGCAAAGTGCTTTTGAAGCTTCCATATCATAATTGCTGTTTCGTGCCATATCCGCAAGTGAAATCATTCCCACAACACGCCCATTTTGCGTTACGGGAAGTCTGCGCACCTGCTCAATTGACATTAAATGCGCCGCCGCACGCACATCGTCCTCAGGTGACACGCAAACCACGCCACGCGTCATGATTTCACGCACGGTGGTCTCCTCAGGTCGGCACTCTCCGGCAACACAACGCAGAACAATATCGCGGTCGGTTAGTATTCCGCGAAGCTTGCCATCATTTCCGCACACAGGAAGCACTCCGATATTGTGCCGCGCAAACAACGTTGCGGCGCGCTCTGCGGTATCCTCTGCCTTAAGTGAAACGACGTTTTTATTCATAAGCTCGGAAACCTTCATAAATACATCAGCTCCTTTTTGCATTTACGTAAAGTATTTCCAAACAAGCTTTACGATATACAAAAAAGCAGCTGCCGTTTAGCAGCTGCCTTAAGTTTTAACTTTTATGCTTTTGCATCAATGTATGAAATAACATCAGCAATTGTTTTAAATTCCTTTGCATCTTCATCAGCAATCTCAATACCAAAGGTTTCTTCAATAGACATCATCATTTCAACAATATCAAGCGAATCAGCACCAAGGTCTTCACCAAGGCTTGTGCTCTCTTTAATCTCATCAAGATCGATATCAAGCTGATTTGCAATAATTTCGCGTACCTTTTCAAAAGTCATAAATTCACCCCTTAAAAATTAAGCTATTTAAATTATATTTTTTTATAGCTTATTTGTCAAGTATATAAAATTACAACTTTTTTCACCAAATCATATTGCTAATTTTGCTTTTAAGTGTTACAATTAGTGTATATTGCAAAAAGCATAAAAATTCAGGAGGTTTTCATAATGGATTATAAAAAACAAGCTATCCTTTCCCACGAGGAATGGCAGGGTAAGATTGAAGTTACTTGCCGTTGCCCTGTAGCTACAAAGGACGATCTTTCAGTTGCGTATACTCCGGGTGTTGCTGAGCCGTGTTTGGAAATCAGCAAGGATGTTGATTTAAGCTATAAATATACTCGTCGCGGCAACTTAGTTGCTGTTGTTACAGACGGTACCGCTGTTTTAGGTCTCGGTGACATCGGTCCTGAGGCTGGTATGCCGGTTATGGAGGGCAAGTGCGTGCTCTTCAAGGCATTCGGTGGTGTTGATGCATTCCCTCTCTGTGTTCGTTCAAAGGACGTTGATGAAATCGTTAAAACCGTTTCTCTCCTTGCAGGCTCATTCGGTGATATCAACCTCGAGGACATCGCTGCTCCGCGTTGCTTTGAGATCGAGCGCAAATTAAAGGAAGTTTGCGATATTCCGATATTCCACGATGACCAGCACGGTACTGCAGTAGTTTCTGCTGCTGCTATGATCGGTGCTTGCCGTCTCACAAAGAAGAACATAGGCGACCTCAAGGCTGTTGTTTCAGGTGCAGGCGCTGCTGCTATCGCAGTTACCCGTCTTCTCATGGCACTCGGTCTTAAAGAAGTTATCCTCTGCGACCGCAAGGGTGCTATCTACGAAGGTCGCGAGGGCCTCAATTCTGAGAAAGAAGCTATGGCTAAGATTACAAACCGCAACAAGGTTGCAGGCTCACTTGCTGACGTTATGGTTGGCGCTGACGTTGTATTCGGTCTCTCAGGCCCGGGTATCATCACTCAGGATATGGTTCGTTCAATGAACAAAGACCCGATGGTATTCGTTATGTCTAACCCGACTCCGGAAATCTTCCCGGATGAGGCAATTGCTGCAGGTGCTGCTGTTGTTGGTACCGGTCGTTCAGACTTCCCGAACCAGATCAACAACCTCCTTGCATTCCCGGGTATCTTCCGCGGTGCTCTTGATGTTCGCGCAAGCGATATCAACGACGAAATGAAGGTTGCTGCAGCTTATGCTATCGCAAACCTCATCGACGAGAAGGATCTCCGTGCTGACAGAATTATTATCGAGCCGACTGATCCGAAGGTTGCTCCGGCTGTTGCTGCTGCAGTTGCAGAAGCTGCTCGCAAGACAGGCGTTGCAAGAATCTAGTTTTATATACTTAAAAGCCGTGGTTTTAAACCACGGCTTTTTTATTTGACAAATGCTACCTTCTCATTAAATCACGGTCTATATAATTTAGTCCTTTGTTTTTATTCACAGGTCGTTTGTCGCATCTACCTTCCATTAGAATTGCATCACCAATCTTAACTACTCGTGCCCTCATTCTGTCAATTTCGTTTAATATTTGAATAATCTCTTCGGTTACTCTCTCGTAATCAAGCATACTTTCTCCTCCTTTTGGAATTAAAATAGATATATTTTAATTCCGTTTTAAACATTATAACACATAATGAGTTCAAAATAAAGCCATAATATATTCAGGAGGAAAAATTATGGCTCAAAAAAGTATTTCAATCAGAATAGATGAAAGTATGCTTCACAAACTGCATATTGTTGCAGACTATGAGGCACGCTCTGCAAACAGTCAGGTTTTAATTTTAATCCGCGACTGTATTGAGAAGTTTGAAAAGGAACACGGTACAATAGAAATAAAATAATTGACATATCAATATCTTCCATATAGAATTAAATAGTACTTATCTTGCATATATTCTAACGGAGGAAAATGATATGGATTTTATTAAGTCAATTTTACTTGGAATTATCGAGGGTATAACCGAATGGCTCCCGATTTCGAGCACGGGGCATATGATTCTCTTTAACGAGTTCACTAACACAACAAGCGGATTTTTTGCAACCGATGTGTTTTTATATGTCATTCAGCTCGGCGCAATTCTTGCTATTGCAACGCTTTATTTTAAAAAGCTAAATCCCTTCTCACCATCCAAATCAAAACAGGAAAAGCGCGATACTTGGAATATGTGGTTTAAGGTAATCGTTGCCTGCATTCCTGCTGCAGTTATTGGTTTGCTCTTAAATGATTTTATGGAGAATTTTGAAAATTGGTATGTAATCAGTGCAACGCTTATCATCTATGGTATTTTGTTTATTGTAATTGAGAACAAAAACAAAACATCAAAAATTAATGATTTAAACGAATTAAGCTACAAAACAGCAATTCTTATAGGTCTTTTTCAGGTGCTTTCGATTATTCCGGGTACCTCGCGCTCAGGCTCAACGATTTTAGGCGCAATGCTCCTCGGCTGTTCAAGAAATTTATCTGCCGAGTTTTCGTTCTTCCTTGCAATTCCCGTTATGTTCGGCGTAAGTTTTTTAAAGCTTGTTACAAACGACTATGTAATGGCAGGTAATGAATGGTTTATTTTAATTCTCGCAATGGTTGTTGCTTATGTCGTTTCGATGCTCGCCGTTAAGTTCCTTACAAACTATGTTAAAAAGCACGATTTTAAAGTTTTCGGCTACTACCGCATTATTCTTGGTATAATCGTAATTTTATATTTCGGATCAAAGCTGATATTTGCATAAAAAAGAGAGGCTTCGGCGCCTTCACACAGGGATAATTTGTCATAAAAACACTATTTTAGCGCCGAGCTTCACAAAAATATTTGAAATCCGTCAGGATATCTGCTTATTTTTTGCTTGCTCTGCATCAAAAATTGCAGTTTTTATGATGCTTTGCAGTTTTGGGATAGAGATTTTTCGTTTAATAGAAAGAATAAAAAATCGGTAATACTGGCGTATTACCGATTTTTTTGATGCACTATTAACGGAAAAGATCAGTCCAAAACCAATTTCTTCCTATGTGAAGGCGCCGTTAAGACCTCTCTTTTTTTATTCGTATTTTACATCTACCCACGCGTTTTTCTCTG
>JAZNOR010000021.1:0-9393 GCA_045589235.1 Eubacteriales bacterium
AAATTACGTTATCATTTATTTTTTCAACACAGCGATTTACCGTGTACGTCTTGCAATCGGTTTCGGATTTTAAAGTGAAAGTGAGGCCAATATTTTTCTTTAACGGCTTTAAGGAAAGAGTTATAAAACTCCAATCTTTAAAGCAGAGACACTCGCAAAGTGAAAAGTCATCACTTTCAAATTGAATATCATCATCTGTTTCGATAAGAAGATTTAGGTTTTCGTTCCATATGCAAACCTCGGGTAAATGCACAAGCTCAAAAGCTTTCTTTTCGCTTTCGAGTAAGTAAACCTCGTCTATAAGTAGCGGGATGGTATCAAGATAATCACTTGCATATGTGATTGAAATTGTGTTATCTCCAATATGGAAATCGGCATTTTTAAGCTCTATTTCAACGGGTGAGAAACGATGCACCTTCAAAAAGACTTCACCGTCGAAGCATGAAGTTCCGTTTACGGAAACTTTAAGGTGCGGAAAGTCGCGCTTATTTAAGTTCTGACCGAGCCATGCGGCGCGCTCAAGTCCGATAATGCCGCGGTCAAATTCCGGGAGTAAATTAAGGTTTTCTTTACCTGTGAAAAAAGGTCTTTCAAAGTAAATATTACCCGAATAGTTTTCGCCCTCAACGGTTATTACAATACAAGCGGTGTCATCTCTGCCTGCGGTTATTTCTTTTGAAAATTCCGTGTAGGAATATGTACCCTCGGGGATGTCAATGAAAACCGTTTCATCGGGGAAAGCGGTTGTATCATTTGGGTTAATGTCGTCGCGGACAAGCCATTTGTCGGCACGGATGCGAAGGAAACCACTCTTTTCTATTTTGAGATTTTCAGCCTTTACATATATGCCGAATTTCCAAGCACTGCAGGGGAATTCATTAAACCAATCGTATGAAAAAAGACCGTAGTTTAACGGCTGCCACTTAATTTTTTTTATCGCCCTTTTAGCAAACGGAAGAGGAGAACTGCAGGAAAAATCAAGGCAGAATCTGTTAACTTCAGCCTCGGTATAATTTAAAGAATCGTCGATTAACATATATAAAAGTTCAGCACCCGATTCGTTTTTGAGTGCAGACCAGGATGCATCCTCGCAAGACAAAAAGAGCTTGCGTGAAGCTTCTGCATTTGTTGCGGTATATGTAAAATCTGCCGACTGACCTTTTCGTAATAAAAGGTTATCTTGCATTGATTTTAAATTGTACTTTTTTTCCACAATCGAAAACCTCCAAAGAATTTTCTGTATATAAAAGTATAACAGTTTGGCATATATAAAGCAATGGAAAAAACGCTTTTAATGCAATATTCACAATTATTTTACTTGTATAATTTGGGAATACGAAGTATAATAAAATTAAGAAGATAAGGAGGATATATTATGAAATTTGACTATTCAAATGCAGTGGATATGGATAAGTTTAAAATTAAAACACCGCTTCTTCGTGTGCTTATAAATCTTATCGTGACAGCGGTATTCGCGCTTGTGTACTTTTATGCAAAGCTTCCGGCACTTAATTTGCGTGCAGAGGAGTTTTATTCTTTCCTTGCAATATGTGCGGTTGTGTACATCGCGTGCTCGGTGATTACATCGGGAATAAAGGTCGAGGGTGGAATACGCGGTTACGGAAGTTTTCTTAAATCGCAGTGTAAAATTCCGGCTCTTATTTTGATTATAGTAGTTTTGGCAATTGTAATCGGCGGAATTTCCTCGTGGCAGGTAATTCGCGCAAATGCGTATAAAAAGCTAATCAACGTTACACCGGGTGATTTTGCGCAGGATGTTCAGGAGATTTCATACGATAAAATTCCAATGCTTGATTCCGAGAGTGCAAAACGACTTGGTGATCGCAAGCTCGGTGAACTTTCCGATATGGTAAGTCAGTTTGAGGTTGCGGATAACTATACGCAGATAAATTATAAAAACAGACCCGTGCGTGTTACACCGCTTGAATATGGTGATGTAATCAAATGGTTTAACAACAGAAGGGAAGGTCTTCCAGCATATCTCGTTATTGATATGGTGACGCAGAATGTTGATGTTGTGCGCCTTTCTGAGGGAATTAAATATTCTGAATCCGAGCATTTTGGAAGACTTCTTTCACGTCATCTTCGCTTCAACTTCCCGACATATATGTTCGCAAAGCCGAATTTTGAAGTTGACGAGCAGGGAAATCCTTATTGGGTGTGCCCGCGCGTTGTTAAGAAAATCGGTCTTTTCGGCGGCACGGATGTAAAGGGCGCAGTTTTAGTTAATGCAGTAACCGGCGAGTGCGAGTATTTTGAAGAGGTGCCGACTTGGGTTGACCACGTTTACAATGCATCGCTCATTATGGAGCAATACGACTATTACGGAACATACAGAAACGGATTTTTAAATTCAATCTTCGGTCAGCGCGATGTTACCGTTACCACGTCGGGTTATAACTATATCGCACTGGATGACGATGTTTATGTCTATACAGGCGTTACCTCGGTCGGAAGTGACCAGTCTAACGTTGGATTCATTCTTTGCAATCAGAGAACGAAAGACACGAAATATTATACGGTTGCAGGTGCTACGGAATATTCCGCAATGTCATCGGCAGAAGGTGTTGTTCAGCATTTAAATTACAGAGCAACCTTCCCGCTACTTTTGAATGTTTCCTCTGAGCCGACTTATTTCGTTGCACTGAAAGACAACGCACAGCTCGTTAAAATGTATGCAATGGTAAATGTTGAGCAGTATCAGATTGTTGCAACGGGCGCATCCGTTGCCGAGTGCGAGCGAAATTATATAAGACTTTTAGCTGATAACAATATAACCGAAGATGTTGCACCGATTGAAGAAGATGTATCGGGCATTATTGCAGAAATCAGAAGTGCTGTTATTTCGGGCAATACCGTTTATTACATCCGCCTTGCGGAAAAAGAGGGATACTTCGCAATTTCGGCATTTGATGATGAGAGAGCAGTAACATTAAATGTAGGCGATGTTATTTCATTTACGGTTGATACGGAGAGTAATGCTGCAATTAAGCGAATTTTATATTTAAAGTGAGGTAATCGAAATGGACAGAATTAAAAAGACAATTGAGGCTTTAAACCAAAACGGAATGCCATGTACCTTTGTTGAAAGTAAAGAGGAGGTAATTCCGCTTATAAAAAAGATACTCAAAAAGGGTGATACCGTGTCACACGGCGGCTCGGAAACACTTAAGGAATGTGGCGTGAGAGAGCTTTTAACATCGGGCGATTATGATTATTTAGACCGCAGTGCACCAGGACTTACACCGGAAGAAATTACCGAAATATACCGCAAATCATTTTTTGCCGATGTTTACCTTTCAAGTGCGAATGCAATTACCGAAAACGGCGAGCTTTACAATGTCGACGGTAACTCAAACCGAGTAGCGGCGATTGCGTATGGCCCGAGTAAGGTAATAATTGTTGCGGGAATCAATAAAATCGTGCCTGACCTTGACGCGGCAGCAGAGCGCGTTAAGAAAATCGCAGCACCGAAGAATACAAAACGCCTCGGCTGCAAAACCTATTGCGAGGTTAAAGGCGAGTGCGCAGGTGTAGCGGGCGATATGTGTGACGGATGTAAATCTGATGCACGAATTTGTTGTAGCTATTTAATTTCTGCAAAGCAGAGAATTCCGGGCAGAATTAATGTAATTTTAGTGGGCGAAGAACTCGGATATTAAAAATAAAGGGACAGTTTAAACTGTCCCTCTTTTATTTTAAAATGCCATAAATATTGAAGCAATCAGAGCAATAGCACATGAGAAAAATTCGCGCTTTCTTGGCTTTTCTTTGCGAAAAATTGAAATTATTGTTGAAAAGACGATTGTTCCGCCCGTTACCATCGGATACTGAACAGATGCAGGAAGGTGGATAAGTGCAATCAAAAGCCAAAGGTTACCAACGCTGTTAACCACCGAATGACCGGTGCAGTATAAAAAAGACTTGAAGTTAACTTTAAAACTTCGCTCTTTACTGAAAACCAGAAGGATAAGAGTCATCAAAATGGTTGTAATTTTAGTCAGTATAACAAAGCTTGCGCTATCTACGTTATATTCAGGCACGGATTGATGAAGCGTTGAAATTACCCCAACGAGACCATTTAAAAGAAATACAAGAAAATAATAAATATTGGCTTTTTTTGAACTTTTCCCCGGACTTGATGATAAGAAAACCGAGAGAGAAATAAATACAAAGCACAAGATTTTGATTATCGTTATATTTTCTCCTGTAAATGCACCGTAAATAAACGGAAGTGCCATTCCGCCAATCATACAAAATACCGAATAGACAGATAAATTTGCATATTCAAAGGCTTTTAGTGAACAGAACACAAGCGCTATGTTGACACCTGCAAATATTGATGCAAGAACAAAAGAAAATGCGCTTATGTTTAAATTAAATTTATTGAAAATGAGTAAAATGACAAGACCGGAAATTCCGGCATACAGCGAGAATTTAAGAGAAGATACCCAGGTGTTTCCGTTTTCACGGCGAAAGCTGTCGGTAAACACAAACTGCAGGGAAAACAGCAGAGCCGAGAGTGAAATTAAAGAGTAATACATTATTCTGCCTTTCCGTCCTTTAAGACAGATGCCATATAACTGTTTTCTTTCTCGCATTCAATTCTATAAAGCTTTTTAACATGCTCATATACCGCGTCGTCAATATCGGGCGTACCACTTTTGCAGGTCGGGAGGAGAGCATCTCCTGCTACCTTCGGATCTGTGCAAGCGACATCGTTTCGCCATAAGTCACGAGTAGCCTTGTCGCGCAGGTTTGGGATTTCTTTTGGCTTACCGCCGTCTAAAATAGAGCGATAAGCAAAAAGACCGGGCAAGAACATATCAAGAGCTTCATAGACATCTATGATATCCGCGGTTTCATCGCCGAGTATTCGCTCAACGAAATAGTACATACAGTAAAAATCCGAGCCGTTGTGCCCGTGACCTTTGGCGGCTTCATCCATCTTTGGCTGATATGATTGTGTCTGGATATCATATTTACCGGAGTATTCATCAAACTGAACGGTTAAGTTTTCAACCGTTCCGCCATTTTGCGCTTTAACTGCACCGCGACCGCTTTCCATACAGCCCTTTGAGCCGTAAATGCTATACCAGGTTGCAAAGGAATAGAGTCCGCCGTGCAGGCTCTTTACAACTCCGCCGTTCTCAAGTGTTACCATTTCCATACCGTATTCGGCGCCTTTTGCGCCAACGCGTAGTCTGCGCTCGTTGTTTGAACTCTCAAAGCCAACAACGGAAACAGGGCGAAGACCTGTTATATGAATAATCGGGCCGAGCGAATGTGTGCAGTAAAATGTGGAGCACATATTATTTCTCCAGTGGTCGCGCTCACCATAGGTGATGCTTGGCCAAATGCGCTCACAATTGTGGATGTATTCGCCCTCGCCGTATTCAAATTCACCGATTTTTCCTTCACGGTAAAGCTTTTTCATTTCAAGTGGCGCGGGCATATAGCAATAGTTTTCGCCATAGGCATAAATTTTGCCGCTTTCTTCCACCGCCTCAATAAGCTCAACAGCTTCCTTCATTGTCTGAACGGGAGTTACCTCGGAGAAAACGTGAAGTCCGCGCTTTAACGCCTTTATTGCAAACGGAGCGTGTTCGGTTGCGTAATTTGCAAGAACAACCGCGTCCATATCGTGATTTAAAAACTCATCAAAATTATCGTAAAAAGTAATTGAAGAAGAATTTTCTTCAGTTTTTTGCGCGTTAAGTACCTCCGGGTTATTGTCGCAGATTGCAACTACTTCTGCATTGTTTGCGCGCTTGCAGTAGTTAATCATACTCGCTCCGCGATAACCGCCGAGCACGCCGATTTTTGCTTTTTTCATATTTTGCTCAACTCCTTTGTGATTAGAATAACACAATGCTTTGATGTGAACAATTGAAAAATTCCATATATTTATAGAAAATAGTTTGATTTGCTTGAAAAAAGTTTGGGTGTGACTTATAATTATACCGAGAGGCGGCGAGAATTTATGATTCAAAATATATGTCATTTCATACCGTATCAGAGTAAAAATGATTATCATGCGATATACACAATTCATTTTGTGCTGGAAACCGAGATTCAAACACAAAAACAGCTTAAAAGTGAAGCTCTTTATAAAATGTATTATGTGAAATCGGGTAGTGGCTTTTTGAACACTATGGGTAAAAAACAGCCCGTTAAATGCGGCGATGTATTTTTCACTTTTCCATCGGCACCGTTTTGTATTGAATCGGGGGATGACTTTTCATATATGTACATAAGCTTTTTAGGTGCGCGCGGTAATGAAATTATGGAAAAACTCGGAATAAGTAAAAATAATTGTGTATTTCACGGTTGCAACGAACTGCAAAGCATCTGGGATATGGGTATTTCAACAAATTCGGATATGTTGACACTTGTCAGCGAAGGGGTTCTGCTCTATACCTTTTCGCATCTCGGCAATAAATTCAAAACAAATGAGAAAAAGGGAAAACCACAAAGTGAAACTGCACTCAAAATTAAAAAATTCGTAGATGAAAACTTTTCAAGCTGTGATATTTCGCTCAAAATGATAGGCAAAAAGTTAGCATACAACGAAAAATACATTTCATCGGTATTTAAAAATGAATTTGGCATAGGTATTTCAGAATATATAAATACTGTCCGCATAGAATATGCCTGCGCTCTTATGCAGCAAGGCTTTAAAGGTATTTCAGATATTGCCTTTTGCTCCGGCTTTAAGGATGCGCAGTATTTTTCAAATGTATTTAAGAAACTTAAAAAGTGCTCACCGCGTGAATATATAAAAAAATAACCACCGATTGGTGGTTATTTTATATTCATCTTTTTAAGCAATTTAAGAAGTGGAATACCGAGAAGATAGCAGGAAATGAACTGACCGATACCAACGGTTAAAATGTTGTACAGTAGCGGTGTTTTATCCATTCCAGGTATCATAATGTAGGTGAGCATAACACCAACCATTATTGCATTTACAATGACGGACGGCAGGGGAGTAAGCCAATCACACTTGATTTTTCGCGTTATAAGCGCAGCGATAAGTGTTGCGAGTGAGCCTATAAGAACGTCCCACGGCGTTGTCATACCAAACGACATTCCGATTGCATTTGATAAAATGCAGCCGGCAAACAGCCCCCAAACAGATTCGGGAAAGAGAACGGGAAGTACGCACATCGCTTCTCCTATCCGAAGCTGAATCGGCCCAAAGCCTATAAACGGAAGGGCAAGGGTAAGAACTGTATAAATTGCGGCGATAAGACCTGCGCGCGCAAGATAAGAGGTTTTTTTCATGGTTTTCCTCCTGACATGGGATGCATTGCATCCATTAAATTTTAATATAGTTATTTTAATATCAAAGAGTAAAAAAGTCAAATAAAATTTTGCTAAAAAACTTGACATTTATTAGAAAATGAGTAAAATTATAAGGTAAATCCTTGCTTCCACCATGGGAGTGGAGGCCAAAAGTCCAAAAGGAGGTGTAACAACGATGGCAAAAGTTTCAGCTAAGTATGAGACAATCTTCATCGCAGATTTATCAAACGGTGAGGAGAAGGTCAAAGAGCTTATCGAGAAGATCAAGCCTCTCATTGAGAAGAATGCTACTGTTACTAACGTTGATGAATGGGGTAAGCGTCGTCTTGCTTATGCAATCAACGATATGACAGAGGGCTACTACACTCTCATCGAGTTTGAGGGCAATCCGTCTTTCCCGGCAGAGCTCGACCGTGTCTACAAGATTACTGAGGGCGTTATGCGCTCAATCATCGTTTGCAAAGACGAGGAAAAGTAAGAGAAGGAGGATGTCTTTATGTTAAATAAAGCAATTCTTATGGGACGACTCACCAGGGATCCTGAGCTACGTTATACACAGAGCAATGTTCCGGTCGTATCCTTTTCTCTTGCAGTAGACCGTGGCTTTTCACGCAATGCAGCAGAAGGTCAGCAGACTGTTGACTTTATCAATATCGTTGCATGGCGCAACACGGCTGAGTTTGTTTCTAAGTGGTTCCGCAAGGGCCAGCTCGTAGCTGTTTCAGGTCGCATCCAGGTTCGTAACTGGCAGGACCGTGACGGCAATAACCGCCAGACTACTGAGATAGTTGCGGATGAATGCTTCTTTGCTGAGTCAAAGAGGAATGAAGGTGGCGCTCCGGCTCCGTCAAATGATTTTGGCGGAAATTCTTACCAGAACGACTTCACAGCTCCGGCAGCTCCGGGTGCTGATTTTGAAGAGCTAATTGGTGACGATGGAGAGCTTCCGTTCTAATCTATAAGGAGGAACTAGAATTATGGATAAAAATATGAAGAACCGTAAGCGCAGAAAAGTTTGCTCTTTCTGTGTTGATAAGGTTGAGCATATCGATTACAAAGATGTTGCAAAGCTTCGCCGTTATCTTTCTGAGCGTTCAAAGATTTTACCGCGCAGAATGACTGGTGTTTGTGCTGCTCATCAGCGCCAGCTCACAGAAGCTATCAAGCGCGCTAGACACATCGCATTATTACCGTACATCACTGAGTAATAATAAAAAGCCTTTTCTTCGGAAAAGGCTTTTTTTCTTGTTATTTTTTCTTCTTTGTGTTAATATATAAATATAGTGTTTATTTTATGTATGAGAGGAGATACAATATGCGAATTTGTTTATACGGTGCAGCGTCACCGACAATTGATAAGGAATATATCGAAAAGGTTGAAAAACTCGGCTCTTTAATGGTAAAGCGCGGTCATTCACTCGTTTTCGGCGGCGGTGCTAACGGTCTTATGGGCGCGGCAGCGCGTGGTGTTAAAAGTGAGGGCGGATATATTTTAGGCGTAATTCCTAAATTCTTTGACGATGAAAAGGTCGAGGCGGTCTGCGATTTCTGCGATGAACTTATCGAGCCGGATACAATGCGTGAACGCAAGCAGATTATGGAGGATAACGCTGATGCATTTATCATTACTCCAGGTGGTATCGGTACATTTGAAGAGTTTTTTGAAATACTTACATTAAAACAGCTTTGCCGTCACAACAAGCCGATTGCGATTTATAACATAAACAGCTACTATAACGAGATTGAAAAGGCTATGGAAAGCGCAATGGAAAAGAATTTTATCCGCGGAAACTGCGCAGAGCTTTATAAGATTACAGAAGATTTAGATGAACTCTTTGCATATCTTGAAAATCCAACCGGCAGTAACTACACGGTAAAGGAATTAAAAGACGGTTAAATAAAAATGGCAATCTTTCGGCGCCTTCACACAGGGATAATTTGTCATAAAAACACTATTTTAGCGCCGAGCTTCACAAAAAATATTTGAAATCCGTCAGGATATCTGCTTATTTTTTGCTTGCTCTGCATCAAAAATTGCAGTTTTTATGATGCTTTGCAGTTTTG
>JAZNOR010000022.1:0-15050 GCA_045589235.1 Eubacteriales bacterium
TGCACCCTGAAAAGATGAATTTTGGATGAAGTTCAAGTAAAAAATGACTCATAATCCTGATGGATATGAGTCATTTTTAATGCAGAAATTCGCCAAAAGACGCTTTTTCAGGGCAATACTTCCTTGTCTGGTTGTGGCTAATTCCTTCAGCTTTTTTGTTTTAATTTAGCCTGCGTATTTTTCGCAGAAGCGGTGGAGAATTGCAGAAATCTCAGCGCGTGTTGCATTATTCTGCGGACGGAGATATCCGCTGGTTCCTGTTATAATGCCGTTTCCGGATGCCCAATAAAGACCGTCATAAGCGTATGAGCTGATTGAATAGAAATCTTCATATTTCATAATATCTGAATTTGCCACATCCATATTGTAATACTTGCTCTGCGCATAGCGATAAAGAATTGTTGCAATCTGTTCGCGTGAAATTTCATTATTCGGCGCAAATTGTGTTGATGAAATACCATTTACAATGTTATTTGCCTTTGCCCACGAAACCGCATTTGCATACCAGCTGTTTGCAGAGACATCGGCAAAACCTGAAGCTTCCGAAACGGTTGGAGAGCCTGCAAGGCGATAAAGCACGGTAACGAGCATTGCGCGAGTGAGAGAAGCTTTCGGTGAGAAGGTTGTATCGCTTGTTCCGTTCATAAGCGATTTTTCGTAAACGTAATTTACATCATTATAAAACCAATCGCTTGTATTTACATCGTTAAATGTGCCACCACTCGGAGCCGGAGCTATTATCGGAGCATCGCCTGCACCATCTTCTCCGGCTTTGTAGAATGTAGCTTTAATGTTAACATTGCCTGCCGGCATAATGAAGTTTGTTGCATAATAAGTTGGAGTTGTAATGGTAACCGGGGTTGTGCCGATATCTGACCAGATGTAGAAAGTATAACCGTCCATCGGAGTTGCAGTAATATTTACTCGCTCACCTGCAACCGGATTCTGCGGAAGATATTCAACCGTACCGCCACCCTCGGTAACAGCAGAAACTGTATATGTCTTTGCAAAAGTTGCGGTAACAGTAACGTTGCTTGCAGGCATTGTAAAGGTTGTTATCGTGTGGTCTGCATTGTCGAGCTTAACGCCGCTTACCGTCCAGCCCATGAAACGGTATCCATAAGCTGCAGAAGCATTTAAGGTTACGGCAGTACCCGCCTGACATGAAGCAACTGATGCAGTAGCAGTACCTCCAACGCATGGAGTGACGGTTACCGTGTAGTCAGTGCCGTCTGCAAAAGCTATGCTGCTTATTGAGAATAGCATAACAACGGCGAGCACAAAAGATAAAAGTCGTTTTGTTTTCATTATTAGAGTACCCCTTTCAATTATACAGTTATAATAGAATTATAACACGAGCTAAATTACAGTGCAACAGACAATTTGTAAACTTTGTTACAAATATTTAACAAATATGAAGTAACAATTGACATTTTGTTCAATATAAAATATCATATATTTAGTGGTAGTATTTTATTGAAAATACAAGAACAAGGAGAAATGCGTTATGAAAACAATCTTTTTAAAAAGAGGGATTAAAGGAGCGCTGAGCGTAGCTTTAGTATTTGCAATGCTTATGGCATTTGCGGTTCCGTCTCTTGCGGCAACAAATATCAGCAGCGTATCGCTTAACACTGCGCGCAATGTATTAACGCTCTATTTGTCACAGAGCGCAACACAGGTGAGCGGAGTTGACCTCGCTTCAAAGATTTATTTAAAACGCGGAAATGAGCAGTTTAGCTCATTACCTTTCGGCAGCTCTGCAGTTCTTGACGGAAGCAAGGTAACGGTTACGCTTACCTCTCCATTAACCGAAGAAGAAAATTACGTTATGATTAAAAGCGGTGCTTTTGAAGGTCAGAATGTTGATATGAATTATTCAAGAACCATTGATGCATCCGGGCCTGAGCTTGCTTCGAACGCGGTAAGTGTAAGTGCTGACCGCCGCACGGTAACAATTGAGTTTGACTGTGCGATAAAAAGTGCGAATGCAACAGGAAATATGCAGAATGGCGAAATTCTTATCGACAGAGGCGGCAATGGCTATTTTAACGAAACAGTGCCGTCAAACAGTATTACTGTTAACTCATCATCAATTAAAATTAATTTAACAAGTACGCTTTCAGGAAGCTCAACAAGAATTAAAATTTGCGCAGGTGCTATTGAAAAGAAAAGTAACGGCAACGTTAACATCCAGGATTTAGTAACTGAAAAAATCAATGCAGAGGTTGTTGTTCCGCAAATCGACCAGACGGCAAAAGTAGGGCTCACTGCAGAAGGTGATCAGGTAACACTCACTTTTAACACAAGTATTAAGTATGCATCAACCACGGTTGCAAATGAAATTCGCCGCAATATTTTCATAAGCCGCGAGGGCGGAAACTATTATCCTCTTGACAACAACGATGTTATCACAATTAGCGGCAATAAAATGACAATCAAGTTCTATTATCCAATTTCAGGAAACAATAACAGAATTAAAATTTTAGCAAATGCTATTGCAAGCTTAAGTGGTGATGTTGCAACAAGCGAGCTGTACAGTCCATGGATAAACATGGCGGATCTTGCTTATAACGCGCCAACTTATTCAAGTGTGAGTTACAATAAGGGCACAAAGCAGGTGCAGATTAAATTCAATGCAAATATTAACGCGGTTTCAAATTATGCGCTTGCAAATGGTGTGCTCATTTCGCGCAACAGAGGCGAATTTACAAGCCTTTCAAAGTATGACACAGTTGAAATCATATACAGCAATACTATTGCAATTACGCTTGAAGAAGGCCTTTCGGGTGATTATAACCGCTTCCGTGTAACGGGCGGCACTATTAAGGGAAACGATGGCAATGTTCAAACAGTTAATCAGACGACTGATTATGTTGATATGAGCATGGAAAGCTATGAGGACTTTGAATATGAAATTGCAATGAATGAAGACATGACGGTGGCAGATATTATCTTTGACCGCTACATTCAGAGCAATTATGCATATGACGATGATCTCGATTACTTAAAGCAGGAAATTGCGGTTATGCGCTCAGGAAGTGGACTCAGTTCGTACAGCGAATTGACCGCATACGATTCGATCAGCATAAGCGGAAGAACTCTTCGCATAAGATTCCAGCGTGCACTTGGTGAGACAGATATTATCCGCATAAACAAATACGCACTCAAGGATAGTTACGGCGCAATAATGAAGAGCAATATCATAACTGGCCCGTCTTACGGTGAAAACAAGAGTGTTTTTGACCCGGACAGCGGTGTCGAATTATCGGCAGATAAGCGCACGGTAACCTTTAACTTCTTAGAAAAGGTTTATAGTAATATGGCATCACTCTCTGCGCTCAGATATATGATTCGTGTTTCATATAATGGAGAGAACTTTGAGGAATTATCTGATGATTGCCGAATTGAATTTATCAGCGAAGGCGTATTTAGCATTACATTTGATAAAACGCTCACAAATCCCGAAGCTATGATTAAGATTTTGCCCGGTGCTCTTCAGGATGCCGACGGTAACACAATCAACGAAGAGATTGTCACAAATCCTCTGGGGCAGACAGATGCCAGTGTTCAAACAATTCTCGGCGGCAAAAAACTTATGCTCGGTGACGAAACCATATCAAACGATGTAAACGGTAATAAAATTTACACGGTAACTATTAATTCCACAAAGCTTGCCTCTAATCTTGCTACCTATGCCGGAACAAAAACATTTGAAGTTAAGTTGCCTGATTA
The DNA here is from genome assembly GCA_045589235.1 of Eubacteriales bacterium. Lineage (GTDB taxonomy): Bacteria > Bacillota > Clostridia > Oscillospirales > JAAYXM01 > RGIG7332. The sequence continues at coordinate 3,736 of JAZNOR010000022.1, forward strand.
CGCATACGGCGGTAAGATGAGAATTAATGGCTCGGCTCTTCAGCAGCTTCTCAACAAGGGCTTTACAATAACCGTTACTTGTGCTGAAAATTCACAGGTATTCAATGCAGATAACAGTGGTCTTGAAGAAGCACTTAAAGGCTTAGGACTTGAAAGCAGCGGAGCTCAGAGTGTTGTTCTTGAAGTGAGCATTTCACGTGTTGAAGCTCCGTACACAACAAACTTTGAAACAAAGGCTAGGCAGAAAACATTCACCATTTTAACTCAGCCGACAGAAATGTCTGTAACATACAGTTATGGAACAAAGAATTACGCAGTTACAAAGTATGATGATTATGCGGTCAGAAAGTTCAAGATTAAACCGAGTAATGCACAGAACAGAAATGTAACCGTTGTTCGTATAGAGCCGTCGGGTAAGGTTAATCCGGTGCCGACAAAGATTTTCTCAAATGGTCAGGGTGGATATTACCTTGAAGCTAAGGTTAAAAACAGTGGCGTATACGGCGTTATTTCGGCAGAACGCTTCTTTACCGACACTCCGAGCTGGGCAGAAAATGCAGTAAATACTCTTGCATCACGTATGGTTTTACAAAACACAAATGCAGGTGCATTTCGTGCAAATGAGCCAATAACACGCGCTGAGGTATCAGAGATGATAACTCGTGCGCTCGGAGTTCTGACCGACAGAAGCGGTTCAAGTAAGTTCCTTGATGTTGCACTGACTGATTGGTACTTCCCGTCAACAAGTATTGCAAACGAGGCTGATATAATCCGTGGCTATGAAGACAGCACATTCAGGCCTGAGAGAAACATCACGCGACAGGAAGCTATGGCAATTATGTCAAGAGTTATGAAATATCTCGGAAACACAGACAATAGTAATATGACAACAGCGGAAGCTGAGAGCATTCTCTCACGCTTCAAGGATGATAACAAGGTTGCACATTGGGCAAAGATTGATATGGCAAAATGTGTTGACGCAGGTGTTGTTAAGGGTGACGATAAGGGCAATTTAAATCCGCTTTCAAACTTAACACGAGCAGAAATGTCGCAGCTTGTTTACAACCTGCTCGTTGAGTATTCATTAATTGCAAATTATTAAAATACAAGCACGGCAGCTGAATCTGCCGTGCTTGATAATTTCTTTGGAGGGTAAAATGGCAAAAGAAGTTAATCCTAAAGACACAACAAGAGCTTTGGCGTATGAGCTTTGGATGAAGGCGCCAAACCCGATGGTAACTTTTTTTAAAACACTGGATGTTACAAAATTAGTCCGCATATCAAAAAGAAAAAACTTAAAATTCAATATGCTCCTTGATTATTGCATTGGAAAAGCGGCGTTAAGCGTTAAAGAGTTTTATTTACTTCCAGTTGGTGATAAGCTTATAAAATATGACAAAATTGCAGTAAATACGATTGTTAAAAATAAAAATGGAGAAGTAACCTCCTGCGATATTTTATATACGGACGATTTAGCTGAGTTTAATCATGAATATTTAAGGTATACTGCACAAGTAGCGAAGACGTGCGAGGACAGAGATTTATCAGAAGACAGTATGGTAATCGGAACATCTGCCATTGTTGATACGGAAATTGACGGTGCAGTTGGCATGAACAGCGGTATTTTCAACAATCCGTTTATCATATGGGGGAAATATCGAAAAAAGATGTTCAAATATTATCTTCCGATATCATTCCAGTTTCATCACACGCAAATGGACGGCGCACATGCCGGCAAATTTTTAGAAAATCTGCAAAATGAAATAAAAAAAATCCCGACTTAGTCGGGATTTTTTAGCTATTCTTTATTTTTGGGGTTAACAATGTCGCGCCAAGCAAAGTCGCCACGCTCAAGACCGCGCACTAAAATTTCAGCTGTTGCAACATTTGTTGCGACAGGGACGTTATGAACATCACAAAGACGCAAAAGAGCTTGAACATCCGGTTCATGCGGCATAGCGGTAAGCGGATCGCGGAAGAAGAGAACAAGGTCAATTTCGTTGTATGCAATTCGCGCACCAATCTGCTGGTCACCGCCTTGCGGGCCTGAAAGAAAACGCTTGATTTCAAGACCTGTCGCTTCGCTTACAAGCTTGCTTGTAGTACCTGTTCCGCAAATGTTGTGTTTGGATAATATTCCGCAGTATGCGATGCAGAACTGAACCATAAGTTCTTTCTTCTTATCGTGTGCAATTATTGCGACATTCATAAATTAACCTCCTTAAATAAGTTTCTTTGGTAATTTCATAATTGGAATACGGTCGCCAATCAGGCGGCGCGTAATATTTTTATAAGCGGTTGATGCGCGCGATTTTGTTTGCAATATAACCGGCTCACCGTGATTTGCGCAGGAAATAACCGTTTGGTCCTCAGGGACAATGCCGAGCAGTTGAATTCCTGTTATATCTATGGCATCATCAAGATTAACCGCACGTTTCTTGGTTATAAGCTTTGGTCTGACGCGGTTAATAACCAAGCGAATATCGGAAACACCGCTTGCGCGAATGGCTTTCCGCGTGATGCCGGCATCACGAAGACTTGCATTATCCGGAGTTGCAACAACGATACATCGGTCGCAAAGCGAGGCGATTATATCAAGCCATTTGCCAATTCCTGCAGGGCAGTCGATAATGCAGTAGTCAAATTGCGTGCGAAGACTATTTACAAGTTCTTGCATCTGCTCTTTTGAAATTTCTTCGCTCATACCAAATGGCGCGGCAAGAAGCCACAAATTAGGAATTTTGGAATGACTGACTAATGCATGTGAAATCGTTGTTCTCTGCATAATAACATCGCTGAAGTCAAAAACGGCGCGTTCATTAAGTCCGAGGGCTAAGTCTAAATTTCTGAGCCCAACATCTGCATCAAGTGCACATACTGTACGCCCAAGTGCTGCAAGACAGGAAGAAATACCGGCCGAGACAGAGGTTTTGCCCGTTCCGCCTTTGCCTGATGCAACACATATAACTGTTGACATAGATATTTCCTCCTAACATTACTGACTTATATTATTTTACAATGATATTGCTTCAAATTCAAGTGCTTTTATAAATTTACTTCAAAAGAGAAACTTCTCGTGTTCTGGTGGCTAAATCAAAATCACTTGAGAAATAAACGTCGAAAATATCACGCGCAACAGAGGCAATTCTGCTACCTTGACCACCGTTTTCAACAACGACGGCCACAGCAATTTCCGGATTATCTGCAGGTGCATACGCAACGAAAAGAGCGTGCGAACCGCCGGGCGCTTGCGCAGATCCGGTTTTCGCGCCAACTTTAACCTTGTAATCTTTGAATACAGCATATCCGCTTCCGCCTTCTTCCATTGCCACCATCTGCATACCGGAGAGAACGGTATTGAGATTTTTCGGGTCAAAGTTTACCTTTGATGTGATTTCCGGTTCCTGTTCATATACCGATGCATTATTCAGCGGATTTTTAACGCTTTTTAAAAGGTGTGGAGTATATTGTAGGCCTCCGTTGCAAAGCATTGATACATAGTTTGCAAGCTGAATGGGAGTGACAAGCGTGTCTGACTGACCGATTGACGCCGCAAGTGTTTGACCTGGATACCAGATTTGATTGCGCTTCTCGGCAAGCTCGCGACTTGCAACCTGCCCGGACTGTTCACCGGAGAGCTCAATGTTGGTTTTTTTGCCAAAACCTAATTGTTCGGCATAGTTTGCGAGCGTATCAATTCCCATAATTCTGCCGACATCGTAGAAGAAGTAGTTGCACGAAACCTGCAGCGCCTCTTCAACGTTTATGTTGCCATGAACTCGGCCATAGCTTTTATATACGTCACACATTGGTGAGTAGCTCGGCGCATAGTATGTGTAAATTCCTTTTGTATCAATAATTGAGTTTCTGGTTATCGTGCCACTTTCGAGCGCGGCGATGCTTGTTACCATCTTAAAAGTAGAGCCGGGAGGATAAAGCCCGCCGATTGCGCGGTTAAACATTGGGCGCAAAGGGTCATTTAACATGGCATTATAGTTTTTGTTGTAATCAGCGAGTGAAAAAGAAGGATATGAAGCAAGTGCCAAAACATCACCGTTTCGCACATCAAGCGCAACGAGTGCTGCTCCTTTTGCGTTTATACCGCCCCAACGGGAATTCAAAACACCCTCGGCGCGCAACTTCGGAACAATTGCTGCAAGTGACTTCTCAGCCGCCTCCTGAAGATTAACATCAATAGTAAGAACACAGTTGTTTCCAGGTACAGGGGTTTTGAAGTTTAAAACTCCAGTAATTTTACCGGTGTCTGTTGTTTCGACTGCACGTGAACCGTCGGTTCCGCGCAGATAATCTTCCAGAATACGCTCCATTCCGGCCTTACCGACAATGTCATTCATCTTATAGCCCTTTTGTTTGAGTTCGTCGTATTCTTCTTTATAAATCTGACCGATGTGACCTAAAAGATGTGCAGCATACGGGGTCTGATATTCACGAACGGAATCAACGTCTATCATAACAGAGGGCAAAGTGCGCGCTCGCTCTTTGATTTCTGTGACTAATTCAACAGAGGCATCTTCTGCAAAAAGAAATGATGAACGAGAAGTAAATCCAGTCTGCTCCATTTCGTAGTATATACCTGCGAGCGTTCTGCGCTCAGACGGAGTAAATGATTTTGGCACCTCATATTCTTCGCAAATTAAGTCAATTAACTGTTGCGCGGTGGAACTCTCTGCCCACTTATTCTTTTCAAGATAAGAGAGTACATTTCTTTTGCTTTTTGCATTTTCTTCAATGTCATAGGTATAGCTAAACGGTTCTGTATTTGTTATCGGAAGCGAGTCTTGATGTTCCTGACCGTGTTGGTCGCATATTGAAACGAGTGAAAGAAGCAGGTGATTCTTATCTGCATCTTTCCATGCACCGCCATCAATTTCAATGTTAAAACACGAACGGTTGGTTACAAGCGGTCTGCCGTAGCGGTCTAAAATATCACCGCGCGGAGCTTTAACAGTAACCGAGCGCGAAAGCTTTTTTTGGCTTTGCGCGAGATAATCTTCTCCATTTACTATTTGGAGATAGAAAAGCCGACCTGTAAAAATAAGAAGAGCGAGGGAAAGCATGATAATGATAAATGCAGAACGCTTTAAAAATGAGTTTAAGTTCATCAAAGCTCCTCCTCGTCAAGTCCTGAGTTTTTGGCAATTCCGTAAATAAGAAAATAAACAATTGGTGAAAAAACGGCGCTTGCAAAAAATTCCGCAGGGATAGTCAGCAGAAACGATAAAATATTCGTGTCACCGTAAATTAAGAAAAAGATAATGAAGTAAATAATCCTTGTAAGCACGATAAATGTGAAGAAATAAAGAAGTGTAACCGCATAGTTTCGCCAAAAAATGAGCGTGCAAAAGAAAGCTGTTGCAACTGCGCATATAACATAAGTAAGAGTGTAAAAACCGTCGGGCGTTACAAGGAGAGTATCACTTATAACACCTGCGATAAGACCTGAAAGCGCACCACCATATGCACCTTCAAGCATTGCAATAACACACACTGCGTAAGGCAAAAGATGTGTTGGCGTTGCACCAAAAATTTTAATATGAGGCAAAAGCGTAGTTTCGGCAAGCATTATTACGAAAAGGAGCGCGGAATAAAGCACCCATTTATTACGAAAAATTTTCTTTTCCATTAATGCAACTCCTTATTCCGTTTGTGTAAAGCTTTTTATGATAAGAACGTGGTGGATGTCAGATAAATCGACAGCAGGCGACATAATTGCATATTTTGTAATTCCATGCGCCTCGCTTTTGATTTCTTCAACGCGGCCTATTACAATTCCTTTTGGGAAAAGACCGCCAAAGCCTGAAGTTTCAACTGTATCACCGCGCACAAGTTCAGTATCTTTTTCAAGATATGAAAGCTTTAATTTTCCGTCGCGCATAAGTTCATAATCGCCCTCGGCACTTGCAACTTCACGTGTTCGTGAAACTATGGCAGATGCCTCCATACCTGTGTCAATCACGGTTGTAACGATACACCAGTTTATACCGACTTCGCTTACATAACCGACCATTCCCCCATCTGTAATAACGCAGTTATTAACCGCAACGCCCGAAAGAGAGCCTTTGTCAAGTGTAAAAGTGTTACTTAAATTATTGTCGCCGCGCGCAATTATTTCGGCAACTTCAAATTCGTAGCTTTCGTTGCGAGACTTCATATCAAGAGCTACGCGAAGCTGTTCGTTTTCAAGCGTGGCTTTTTCAGCGATGCGCAATTTTTCTTCGGTTTGAGAGAGCTTTCTCTTAAGCTCTTTGTGCTCTTTTTCCAGCTTTTCATAGTCTGAGAGTTTTTCAAAATAAGTGTCTATCGCATTTCCTATTCCTGAAACTCCTTTTTGTATCGGTGTTGCAAGAATGTTTATAAGATTTGATACAGGTGAGATTCGGCCGGCAGAAAGTGCGGAGCAAATCCCCATGATAAGGGATAAAAGCACCGCTACAAGAAGTATTGAAAGCCAACTGCGAGAGAAGAAATTCTTCATAAAATCACCTATAAAACTGAAAATCCGAGCTTTTCGAGCTCTTTTGAAAGACGACAAATAGGGAGTCCCACAACATTAAAATAGTCACCCTCAATTTTTTCAACAAAAAGAGCCCCTTTGTTTTGAATACCATATGCTCCGGCTTTATCCATGGGCTCCCCGGTTTTTATATAAGCAGTAATGGTAGCATCATCCAACTTGCGGAATGTTACCTTTGTTTCTTCTGCAAAGGTAGAAACTTTATTGCGATATGAAATTGCAACGCCGGTATATACCGTGTGGGTATTTGCAGATAGCTCTCTCAGCATATCAAAGGCGTCGTTTGCGTCTTTGGGTTTCCCTAAAATTTTGCCATTTAAAACAACTATAGTGTCTGCCGCGATAACAAGTGCACCGGCACAGCTTTGTGTAACGTCGCAAAGCTTGCGATAAGCAATTTCTGTCACACATTCTGATGGTGCAAGGTTTTGCGGCATAGTTTCATCTGCGTTTGAAACCATAACATCAAATTCATTAAACAAAACCGATAAAAGCTCGCGCCTGCGCGGAGACTGTGATGCTAAGATTATTTTAGACATATATTAACCTCTTCCTGTTGAGCCGAAGCCACCACTTCCGCGTGCGGTATCGTCAAGTTCGTTACAGATTTCAAGTGACGGTTTGCAAATTGGAAGAATGAGCATCTGGGCAATTCGCTCACCCGGCTCGATTGTGTATGCAGACTTAGACTGATTAAAAAGGCCTACCTGAATTTCACCGCGGTAGTCACTGTCTATAACACCAACACCGTTTGCAAGCGAAATTCCGTGACGGATTGAAAGCCCGCTTCGAGCGCAGATGAGAGCAACATGAAGAGCGTCGGGCAGAGCGATTGCAATTCCCGTCGGCACGCGCAGCGTCTCGCCCGGTGCGATTTGTAACGCACCGTCAATTGCGGCACAAAGGTCCATTCCCGCAGAGCCGTCGGTTGCATATTCGGGAAGATTTACTTTTTCATTTAAAATTTTAATTCTAAGCTTTTCCATAATAACACCTATTCTACACCGCGGCGATAAAGCCCACGTGTTAATTTTTTTGGCGGATTTTGCGCACCGAAGATATAGTCGCGCGCGATTTTTGTAACTTCTTCGGCGCTTTCGTTTGTGAAATACAAGCGAAGTCTTGAAAGTCCGAGGGAACGGAGCTCTGAGAGTTTGTCAGCAAGATAAAGCACATCGCTGTTTAAAATCATGTTTCTGTGATGTGGCAAACACAATACGGGGAATTCTGCGCCATATCGGTCGGTCAAAGTATGAGCACCAAATCCTTTACACTTACCGTCGCTTGAAATTGCACAGTTCTCGGTTATCATAAGAGGCAGATGCCCGTAGGCAACAATTTCACACGAAATGCATTTTTTGATATCGCGAATTTGCGCAAATTTAAGTTCGGGTGATAGTGTTCCGCGTGAAAGACCTAATTTTTCATATTCTGAAAGCGTGTATGAATTAAACACGTTGAGCGCAATATCGCCTTCAACGGTAAAGCCAAGTGCACGCAACGGCGCTATGTGCCCAACGTTTGAAACCATAGCATGAGTTACGCCTGAGTCGTATATCTTTTTTAATTTATCTGTAAGCTCAGACCACTCGTAATCCCATATTATCTGCGGAAGCTGCACTCCAAGCGGTATTGAAAAAGTAGCGGGAAGTTCGTCAACCGGAAGATAGACTTGTTCAATAGGAAGAGAAGCAAGTGCATCGCTAAGCTGAGATCTCTTGTTAAGCGATAATGCAAGTGAGGGTTTTGCAACTTCCTTATTGAGTTCTTTGAGTGGCGTGAGCGCACCAATTTCATTTATTGGTGCTTTTGCACGCAAAGAATAAAGCGCGTCCAGTGCATCGCGGCGAAGATTGTTAATTGCAGACACCGGAACGGATAACCCATTATCAAGTGAAAGGTTGATATTGTTTGCAAAAAAAGGAGTGCCACCTGTTTTGGAGAGCTTATCTTTAACGGTTTCTGCATCAATTGCTCGAACCTTTGCTGCTTCAGGAACGGGCCCCTCAACATAAACAGAATTATCGTCAGCATCACGCGCATCAAGTGAAATTTTCTTATTTTCTTCTATTTTGCACAAAAAAGAGACCGGAATAGTTTGCTTTTCAGAGGAATATAAGCGCTCTGCATTTTTATAAATTGCAGGGGAAGTTGTCTCCTCTGCGCGCGTGCCAAACATACTTGCTCCGTGTTTATTATTAAAATAACCATCTGTAAAACCATCGCGCGAGAAAATTTCTTGCAGCGCAAAAAGCTCATCTTTGCTTGGCTTGCGGTTTTCGCGAATAAGGCGTGAGTATATATCGCAAACGACAGCAACGTATTCAGGACGCTTCATTCTACCTTCGATTTTCAGACTGGTTATACCTAACCGATTCAGTTTGGGGATTTCGCTTGCAAGACATAAATCTTTAAGACTTAAAGGATATGAAGTTTTGGCACTGTCAATTTTATACGGCAGACGGCAGGGCTGGGCGCAAAGTCCACGATTGCCACTGCGTTGGCCGATAAAAGCGCTCATATAACACTGACCTGAATAGCACATGCAAAGGGCACCGTGTACAAAGGTTTCAATTTCGATATCCACATTACTTGCAATTTCTGCTATTGCATCACAGGATAGCTCGCGTGATAAAACTACGCGAGAAAAACCAAGTGCCTTTGCCGCGAGCGCACCCTCTGTGCTATGTACGGTAAGTTGAGTTGAGGCGTGCATTGCAATATCGGGCGCAAGCGAAGAAAACACCCTTGCAACGCCGAGATCTGCAACGATAACGGCATCGGGCGAAACTTCATTTATTATTTTTATTGTGTCGCAGAGAGTCGGTAACTCGCGGTCGCATAAAAGCGTGTTCAGAGTGATATGAGTTTTAACTCCGCGTGTGCGGGCGTAAGAAACCACATTTGCCATTTCGTCCGCAGAGAAGTTTTTTGCGTTGCGACGCGCATTGAAATCTCCGAAGCCGAGATAAATTGCATCAGCGCCGGAACGCACTGCGGCAATTGCCGCATCCATGCTTCCGGCAGGGGCTAAAAGCTCGAGCTTTTTCATTACTTTTTAGCGCGGTCTAGCTCGCGGCGAAGCTCAGCAAGCTCCATCTTCATTCTACCTGCTTCCTCGAGATAATCCTTAAGCTGTGTGCGGAGATTGTCTGCCGTGTCTAAAACCTTGTAATATTCATCGGCAATGTTTATGCCTGCCAAAATTGCGGCGTCAATGATAGAAAAGTTTGAGCCATGTAAAATTTCGGCAATTTTGGAATCCACATGTGCGGCAACCTTTCTTGTGTATTCATCGTTTTCGGATGAAAGTAAGCGGTAATCGTTGCCGCCAACTGTTACGGTAATTGATTTTTTCATAACCTACAACCTCACTTCCTATTTATATAATATAAGTATAACACAAAAGAATAAAAGAATAAATATTTTTGCACATTTATTTACAAAAAAGTTTTAAAGATTGACATAAACGGGAAGATATAATAAAATATAGAAGCGATGCCTCCTTAGTTAAATGGATATAATAAACCCCTCCTAAGGGTTAGTTGTGAGTTCGATTCTCACAGGAGGTGCCAAAAATACACCCCGCTTTAAGCGGGGTGTATTTTTATACTTCATTTAAATCGTATGGTGTGGTCTGATAAACATAATAGTTAAGCCAATTTGTATAAAGAAGATTTGCGTGTGCGCGCCAGGAAACGATCGGAGCCTTTGAAGGATCGTCATCTTCAAAATAATTTTTGGGGATATCAATTTCTAGTCCCTTATCGACATCTCTGAAATACTCACCTGCGAGCGTATCGGCATCATATTCAGGGTGACCTGTAAGAAAAATTCTGCGGCCGTCTTTTGACATAGCAAGGTATGGACCAGCCTCGTCGGAAACGGCAAGAAGTTTCAAGTGTTTGTTGTTTAAGATGTCATCTACGCTATTTGCGGTGTGACGCGAGTGTGGTGCGGAGAAAATGTCATTAAATCCGCGTACCAACGGTTCAGAACGATCGCAAAGCTTGTGGTCGAAGATGCCAAACATCTTTTTGTCCAAAGCGTGTTTGGGTATACCATAGTAGTAATAGAGGGCAGCCTGTGCACCCCAGCAAATGTGCAGGGTGGAGTGGACATTTGTCTTGCTCCACTTCATAATCTTTTGAAGTTCTGGCCAGTAATCAACTTCTTCAAAATCCATATTCTCAACCGGTGCACCGGTAATAATCATACCATCGTAGCGTTCGTTTTTGATATCTTCAAAACTGCGATAGAAAGAACGGAGGTGATCTTCAGATGTATTCTTTGATACGTGAGTAGCGGTTTGAAGCAAATCTATCTCGATTTGGAGCGGAGTGTTCGAGAGACAACGCATAAGCTGCGTCTCAGTTGTAATTTTTGTTGGCATAAGATTGAGTATTAAAATTTTAAGTGGGCGAATGTCCTGGTGAAGTGCACGCTTTTCTGTCATAACGAAGATGTTTTCTTCTTCCAGAACCTTGCGCGCAGGTAATCTGTTAGGTATTTTAATAGGCATAATTCGATCTCCTGTATATTATGTTAAAATAAGTATAACAAAGATGAATAAAAAAAGCAACATTGGATATATAATATAGGAAGAAAAGACCACAGAAAATATTTTTAAAAAAAGTTAAAAAAAGGTATTGACAAAGGCAGGTAGAGTGTGATATATTAGATAAGCTGTCGCGCGGGGGTAGGCCCCGGAGGCAGGGCGAAAAAACTCGAAAAAAATTCCAAAAAAAGTATTGACAAGTCTGGAACAGTATGGTATACT
>JAZNOR010000023.1:0-32692 GCA_045589235.1 Eubacteriales bacterium
AAAATACAGTCTTTTTTTGTTTTTTATTTATATTAAAAAATATTAAAAAAATACTTGCATTTTGTACGGAAAAAGTATATAATATAAGCATAGTGGTGAGAAGTGGGTCAATGTTCCATTTGAGTGTTTAAAAGTGGTGAAAGGAGTGAGAAGCGATGAAGGGCGAATATTCACATGTTATTGATGCAAAAGGTCGCCTTTTCATACCGGCGAAGTTCCGCGAGGAGCTTGGCTTTAGCTTCGTGCTCACAAAAGGCTTAGAGAACACACTTACCATTTACCCGAATTCCGAGTGGGACAAGTTTGCTGAAAAAATAAGCTCGCTTCCATCAAAGCAAGCGAGAACATTGCAACGCTTCTTTGTTGCTTCAGCGCAGGATTCTTCTCCTGATGCACAGGGCAGAATTTTAATCCCGCAAGTTCTTCGTGAATATGCAGGAATCACAAAGAATGTCGTGATAATCGGTATGACGGATCATATCGAAATATGGGATGAAGCTCGCTGGTTGGCTCTTGACCTCACATCAGAAAGCATTGAGAACATTATGGATGAAGCAGGGATTTAATTATGGATATGCAGCATAACCCTGTGCTTTTAAACGAATGTATAGATGCACTCAATATAAAGCCTGACGGCATTTATGTTGACGGAACGCTCGGCAGAGCCGGCCATTCACGTGAAATTGCAAGAAGATTAAAAAACGGCAGATTAATTGCAATAGATCGCGACGAGGTTGCAATTTCAGCGGCGGAAGTAAGACTTTCGGAGTTTATGGACCGTGTAACGCTTGTGCATAGTGATTTTCGCGAAATCAGCCACGTGCTCAGTGATTTGGGCATAGAAAAGATAGATGGAATTCTGTTGGATCTCGGCGTATCCTCACCTCAGCTTGATGATGCAACGCGTGGCTTTTCATATATGGCAGATGCTCCGCTTGACATGAGAATGGATAGATCGAGTAAAACCTCAGCGTATAACATTGTAAACGAGCTTGACGAAAGTTCAATCAAGAGAATTTTGTTTGAATACGGTGAAGAAAGATATTCGCCGAAGATAGCATCTGAAATAATCAAGGCGCGAGGTGTTAAACCTATTGAAACGACATTTGAGCTTGTTGATATAATTCGCAGAGCGATGCCGGCGAAGGCATTGCGTGAAAAACAGCATCCGGCAAAACGAAGTTTTCAGGCGATACGAATTGCAGTAAACGATGAATTGGGTGCACTGTCACAAGTGCTTGATGATGCAGTAGATGCTCTTGCACCGAATGGAAGGATTGCTGTTATAACATTCCATTCGCTTGAAGATAGAATAGTTAAAAAAAGCTTTAATGAAAAGGTAAATCCGTGTATCTGCCCACCGTCACTTCCGGTGTGTGCTTGCGGCAGAGTTCCAACTCTGCGTCATATCAGCAGAAAGCCGATTTTACCGACTGACACAGAAGTTGAAATCAATCCACGAGCGCGAAGTGCAAAGCTTCGCGTTGCGGAGAAAATATAAATTTACAAGGAGGCGCTCTCAATGCAGCAAGCGTTAAATTACGCAGAAGCATACGATTTATCACGTTTTGACCGTCGCACAATCCAGCGCGAAAAGGTTGCTAAAGAAAAGAGCTTAAAGAAGGCGGAATTGGCGAAAAAGAGCAAACCGATGGTATCGTTTTCTGCAGTTGTTACCTGGGTGTTATGTATGGCGCTTCTTGTTATGATTGCATATAGCTATATGGTTTTAAATGAAGCAGCAGACCAGGTAAATCAGCTTCAGCGTGAGCTTGACACCCTTCGTGAACAGACACAGATGATGGAAATTCAGAAGAGTCAGAAATATGGCTCAGAGCAAATGCAGAAAATTGCTGTTGAGCAGCTTGGCATGCAGAAGATTGAAAAATCTCAGATAACTTACGTTAACACCAAGAGTAGTGATCATACGGAAATAGCGCAAACGAAAACAATGCGTGTGGAAAACTCTAAGGTGCTTGCAGGTATTGCAAACGGATTTAACACAATTGTAGAATATATAAATTAGTAAGGACATATAATGACTTAGGCTTTTGGGGTAAGTAATGTTTGAGGAAATAAATATTTTCCACTTGACATTCCTTGCCCTTATGTTTTCAGAAGGAGGAAAAACCTTGGCTAAGAAACGCCCGGACAATTCAATGTTGAAGCGCATCATATTAATGATGTGCATTTTTGGCATTATTACGTTTATTCCGCTTATTGTTAAATTAGTTAAGGTTCAGCTTGTTGATTATCAGTTTTATCAAACGAGGGCGGCGGACCAACAAACACGTGATACGATAATTGCGCCGAAGCGCGGTGTTATTTATGATAGAAATATGCGCGAGCTTGCGGTTAGTGCAACGGCAGAAACAGTTTACATAGCACCGGTAGAGCTTGCTGATGATAAGGGTAAGGACCGCTCGGAGGACAGACGCAAAACCGCGCGTGCATTATCCGAAATTTTAGAACTTGATTATGACAGTGTCTTAGCAAAAACCGAAAAATCAAAAAGCTACTATCAGGTAATCAAAAAGAAAATAGATGAGAGTGTTGCAAATGAAATCCGCGCGGCAATAAAAGAGCAGTCACTTCGCGGAATACATTTTGCAGAGGATACAAAGAGATATTATCCATTTGGCAACTTTGCATCGCATATAATTGGTTTCTGTGGTGACGAAAATACGGGTCTTGCAGGAATTGAAGCGATGTATGAAGAAACGCTAAAAGGTATGCCTGGGCGAATTGTCGCAGCAAAAAATGCGCGCGGTACTTCAATGCCATTTAATTACGAGCAATATCACGATGCGGAAAACGGTAATAACATTGTGCTCACAATTGATGAAACCGTTCAGCAAATTCTCGAAAAGCATCTTGAAACCGCTGTAATAGACGGTAAAATTATGCAGCGCGGCGCGGGAATTGTTATGGATGTTAAAACAGGTGAAATCATAGCGCTCGCAACAATGGGAGATTTTGATTTAAACTCACCGTTTACGTTAACCGATGCCGAAATCCAGCAAATAAACTCTCTTCCGGAGAATGAACGATCAAACGCTCGCAGTAAGATGCTTAATGCAGCTTGGCGAAATAAAATTATATCCGACTCATATGAGCCGGGCTCGGTATTTAAAATTCTAACCGTTGCAATGGGACTCGAAGAGGGTGTTGTCAACGCAAACAGCACATTTAACTGTACCGGTGTAACACGAGTGGCAGACAGAAACATTCATTGCTGGAAGGATGGTGGCCACGGTGTTATCAATCTTTCGCAGGCGCTTGAAAAGTCTTGCAACTGCGCACTTATGGAAATTGCATCCCGACTTGGAAACAAAAAGTTCTATGACTATGTTGAAGCGTTTGGTTTGCTTGAAAAAACCGGAGTTGATTTGCCGGGTGAAGCAAATGGCTATTTCTTTAGCGAAAAAGCATTTACTGACACCAAAAATCGAGTTTCTCTTGCGGTTGCATCCTTTGGTCAGACCTTTAAGGTAACACCTATTCAGATTATGTCTGCAGTATGCGCGGTAGTTAACGACGGAAAGCTTATGAAACCGCACATTGTAAGTGAGGTTGTGGATGAAAACAACGTAACTGTTAAAAAATACGAGCCTGAAGAAGTAAGACAGATTATTTCACAATCTACATCAGACTTTATCTGTGGCTCACTTGAAAAGGTTGTTTCCGAAGGCACGGGTAAAAATGCTTATGTAAAGGGCTACCGCATCGGCGGAAAAACCGGTACTTCTGAAAAAATTGATGAATACGTAGAGGGTGAAAAAGAAAAATATATCGCATCATTTCTAGGCGTTGCACCTATGGATAACCCTCAGTATGCGTGCCTTATAATTTTAGATGATCCGTCCGGTACGTATTACGAAGGAAGTCAGCTTGCAGCTCCTGTTGCAGGAAAGGTTTTCTCTGAAATGCTTCCATACATGGGCTTGAATCCTGTTTACAGTGCAGATGAGCTCGTAGGTCGCGATATCGTTATGCCACAGCTTATCGGAACTCCGTCGGGCGATGCTAAAAATATGTTAAAGCAGAATTCATATAAAGAATTAAAAGTCAAAACGATAGGTGATGGCGATAAGATAACCGGTCAGATTCCGGCAGGCGGAATAATAATTCCAAACAATTCTCAGGTAATTTTATACTGCGGTGCCGAAGTGCCAACGGATAAGGTTAAAATGCCGAATGTCATCGGAATGACACTTACCGAGGCAAACCGCGAGATAACAAATGCAGGTCTTATTATGAAACCGGTTGGTGCCGCAACCTCGGCATCAAGCACGGTTACGGCATCAAAACAACAGTATGCAGCTGATACCGAGCTTGCGCGCGGTACAGTTGTAACGGTTGAATTCTATGCGGTTGCAGAGGTATCCGAGGCAGGATAGAGAGGAGAAAATTATGCTTTTGCAAGATGTGCTTTCGGGCGTTAACATTATATCAACAAATTGCGATTTGAATACAGAAATAACCGCCATTTGCCATGATTCGCGCAATGTGACCGATGGCGCGTTGTTTGTTGCTATTTCAGGATTTCAAACAGATGGAAACCGTTTTGTAAAGGCAGCTATTGAGGGTGGCGCGAAAGCTGTGCTTACCGAAGCTCCGAAAGAGGATATGCCGTATATCCAGGTTGATGATGCAAGAAAAGCGCTTGCAATTGTTGCGGCAAATTTTCATAACCACCCGGCTTGTGAAATGAAAATAATCGGTGTTACGGGAACGAACGGAAAAACAACCGTTACCTACCTTTTAAAGCAAATACTAGAAGAAAATGGTGCAAAGGTTGGTCTTATCGGCACAAATCAAAATATGATAGGCGATGAGATCAGGGAAACAGAGCGCACAACACCTGAACCGAACGGATTGCAGGCGTTACTTCGCGAAATGGCAGATTCCGGATGCACCCATGTTGTTATGGAAGTGTCGTCTCATTCTCTTGTACTTCACCGTGTGCATGGCATAGAGTTTGAGGTTGGAATATTTACAAACTTAACACAGGATCACCTTGATTTCCATAAGACAATGGAGGCATATGCCGAGGCAAAGTCCAAACTCTTTGATATGTGCAAGTTTGGCGTTGTCAATTTAGATGATGCCGCTTGTGATACTATGCTTGGCGGCGGTTGCAAATATATTACATATTCAACTAAACAAAATAAAGCGGATGTTGTGTCGCAGAATATAAAGCTTCGTGAAGCAGGAGTTTCATTCGAGGTGTTTTATGGCGGCGACATCGCGCATGTAGAACTTGGCATACCAGGTGAATTTTCGGTTTATAATGCGCTTTCGGTTATCGGTGCTGCAATGGCAATGGGTGTTGAGCTATCACGTGCAGTAAATGTATTGCGCAGCGCAAAAGGCGTGTGTGGAAGGGCTGAGATAGTTCCTGTTCCTGCTGACTTTACAGTTATGATAGATTACGCACATTCACCCGATGGTTTGGAGAACATTTTAAAAACCGTTCGTGGCTTTGCAAAAGGCAGAGTTATAGCTCTCTTCGGTTGCGGTGGTGACCGCGATGCAACAAAGCGTCCGATTATGGGGCGCATTGCATCAGAACTTGCTGATTTCGTTATCGTAACATCGGATAATCCAAGAACAGAAGAGCCGACGGCAATTATAGAGCAGATTCTTCCGGGTATAAAAAAGAAAAAATGCTCATATCACGTTGAGGTTTCGCGTGTGCAAGCTATTCATTATGCGCTTTCCAATGCAAAACCGGGCGATGTAATTGTGCTAGCAGGTAAGGGCCACGAAACATACCAGGAAATTTGCGGCGTAAAGCATCATTTGGATGAGCGTGAGATTGTAGCAGATTTTTTTGCAGAGGTGTAAATTTATGGAGATGCGAGCACTTTCGCAAATTGCATCATATTTAAATATAGAAAAAAGCTTTCCGGATATCGAAATTTCCGGTATTGAAAAGGATAATCGCAAGGTAGGAAAGGGCGATTTATTTCTGGCAATCAAAGGCGAAAATTTTGATGGGCACGATTTTGCCGCATCTGCAGTAGAAAACGGCGCGGTCGCTGTACTTTGTGAACGCGAAATGAATTTAGACGTTCCGTGTCTTGTAGTGGATAACACCATTTCAGCCTTGCAAAAAATTGCAAGCGACTATCGTTGTGAGTTTACGCCGAAGGTGGTTGGTGTAACAGGTAGTGTCGGAAAGACTACAACTAAGGAAATGATTGCAAGAGTGTTGTCTGAAAAATACAACACTCTCAAAACCGAGGGTAATTTAAATAATGAAATTGGGCTTCCGTTTACCGTTTTAAACTTAAATGCTTCACATGAGGCGGCGGTTATCGAAATGGGAATGAACCATTTCGGCGAAATATCACGCCTTACGCGCATTGTACGCCCTGATATTGCAGTGATTTCTGCAATTGGCGAGTCACATATTGAGTTTTTAGGCTCAAAAGAAGGTATCTTAAAAGCAAAGCTTGAGATTTTAGAAGGGCTTTCAGAAAACGGCACGCTAATATTAAACGGAGACGATGAGCTTTTATGGTCACTTCGCGGAAAACTTCCGTTTAAAACAATTTATTATGGCAGTGAAAATACACAGGCCGATATATTTGCGTATAAAAAAGAAAGTAATTTAGACGAAATTATTTTTGAAGTGAGGGAAATACCGAACTTTGAGTTTAAAATAAATTGCGGCGGCGAGCATAATTTAAAAAACTCTCTCGCAGCTATTGCGGTCGGCTTGGAGCTTAATTTAAGCTGCGAGCAGATAAAAGCAGGGCTTTTGAATTTTGAAAACACCGGAATGCGTCAGAAAATAATTGAAAAAGACGGTCGAAAAATAATCTGCGATTGCTATAATGCAAATCCTGATTCCATGCGTGCGGCACTTAAATTGCTCCGTGGGGCACAAGGCAGGAAAATAGCAGTGCTTGCTGATATGTTAGAGCTTGGTGAAAGTGCAAGTTTTGCGCATATTGAGCTTGGTAAAAATGCGGCTGTTAGTGCTGACATAGTTATGGTAACGGGCAATATGCGTGATCTTGTGGCTCGGGGTGCAAAGGGGCATAATGTATATACTTTTGAGGATGCAGACAGCTTATCTTCAAAGCTTAAGGAAATATGGCAAGAGGGAGATACAATACTTGTCAAAGCAAGTCGAGGTATGCATCTAGAACGAGTCGTGGAAAAAGTTTGTGAATAAAATCATTGGAGGAAAGTATGGTACAGTGTGTTTTATCGGCAATAGTTGCCTTCCTTCTTGCATTTCTGGCAGGAAAGGTAGTTATTCCGTATTTAATTAAATTAAAATTTGGTCAGAGCATATTGGAAATCGGCCCTAAATGGCACATGACAAAGCAGGGCACGCCTACCATGGGGGGCGTTATTTTCATAATTGCGGCAGGCATTGCAACTGTACTTGTCGGAATACCGCAGATGATAAACGGCGACTTTCGTCATATTCTAGTATTTGCATTTGCACTTGTATTTGGTGTAATAGGCTTTATTGATGACTGGGCAAAAATTGTTCACAAGCAGAATAAAGGCTTATCTGCAATGCAGAAATTACTTTTGCAGCTTGCAGCATCTGCGGCATTTTTGTCTTGTCTAAGATTTATCGGCGATTTTAAATCAGAGCTTTTTATACCATTTGCGAACATAACTGTGGAAATTCCGTGGATACCATACTTGGTGTTTATGATTTTTGTTGCGGTTGCCATGGTTAATGCAGTTAACTTAACCGATGGGATCGACGGCTTGGCAACGTGTGTTACAATACCGGTAATGCTTTTGTTTGCGGCAAGTTCATTTTTTGCTCTTTTACCGTCACTTGGCATTCTAGCATCTGCAATGGTCGGAGCACTTTTGGGATTTTTAATTTATAACTTTAACCCTGCAAAAGTATTTATGGGTGATACGGGATCGCTTTTTCTTGGTGGAATGGTTTGCGGTATGGCATTTGCATTTGATGCGCCGCTTATTCTCATTCCTGTAGGACTAATTTATATTGCAGAGACACTCTCTGTAATACTTCAGGTAACCTATTTCAAATTAACTCATGGCAAAAGAATTTTTAAAATGGCGCCTATTCATCATCACTTTGAAATGTGTGGTTGGAGCGAAAAAAAGCTTTGCTTTGTTTTTACTTTAATAACTACTATAGGATGTATAGCGGCCCTTTGGGCGTTTTTGATTCGTTATTGACATTATAAGGAGGAGGTAAAATATGGCTAAAAAGAAAATTAAAATTAAAAAGCCAAAAGGAACAATTGATTACCCGTTTTTAATAATAACTTTACTCCTCTTGGGTATAGGCCTTTTAATGGTATTTTCCTCCAGCTATCCAAGCGCATATTATGATAATTTACCATCTACATATTATTTTTTAAGACAGGCGTTTTTTGCGGTAGTCGGTGTTGTTGTGATGCTTGCAATCGCATATTGGTTTAACTACAAACTTATTCGTCCGCTGTCACCAATTTTTCTTGCGGTAACTGTTTTACTTCTGATTTTGGTGCTAGCAATCGGAACCGGTCTTTATGGTGAAAAGCGATGGATAAACTTAGGCTTTGCAACATTTCAGCCGTCTGAGCTCGCAAAAGCGGCGGTTATCTTTTTCTTCGCAAGCTTAATTTCAATATATTCAGATAAAATGAAAACCTTTAAGTATGGTGTTTTGCCGTTTATTGCAGTACTGGGAATAATTGCAGTGCTTATGGTTTTAGAACCGCATCTTTCGGGAACAATAATTATTTTGGGTATTGGCGCCGTTATGATGTTTGTTGGCGGAACGCATTGGGGATGGTTTGCAGGTGCTATCGGTGCAGCAGGACTTGGCGGAGCATTTGTTATATCAAGACTTGGATATGCACAGGGTAGACTTTCGGTGTGGCTGGACCCATTTGTCGATCCGCAAGGTCTTGGTTATCAGAGCATTCAGTCGCTTTATGCAATTGGCTCAGGCGGGCTTTTTGGACTGGGATTTGGTAACAGCAGGCAGAAATATCTATATCTGCCCGAAGCGCACAACGACTTTATTTATGCAATCATATGCGAGGAGCTTGGTTTTATAGGCGCAATGATTGTTATGCTGCTTTTCGTTATGCTTATAATACGCGGATATTGGATAGCTATTCATGCACCGGATAAATTCGGATCACTACTTGTAGTTGGTATAACAACTCAGGTAGCTCTTCAGGTGTTCATAAATATCGGTGTTGTTACGGGGGTGCTGCCGGTAACCGGCGCGGCTCTTCCGTTTTTCAGCTACGGCGGAACATCACTTCTCGTTCTTCTTGCGGAGATGGGAGTAGTGCTCGCCGTTTCACGCAAAATTCCGGCACCAAAAGCGGGGTGACGTAAGTGAAGGTATTATTTACTTGCGGTGGCACGGGCGGACATATAAATCCTGCCATTGCCGTTGCAAAAATGCTTAGAAACCGCAAACCGAATGCGCAAATTCTGTTTGCTGGAGCAAAACATGGAATGGAATCGAAACTCGTTCCGGCAGAAGGTTTTGAGCTTGTGTGTGCAGAGGTTGAGGGATTTTCACGAAAAATATCGCCAAAGGCGATGGCGCATAATTTAAGTGCAATTAAAAAGGTTTTCACATCAGTTGACTGGGCAAAAAAAGTTATTTGTGATTTTGCGCCTGATGTTGTTGTTGGTACGGGCGGATATGCATGCTTCCCGATCTTATACGCGGCAAGTAAGAAAAAAATCCCAACAATTATCCATGAGGCAAACGCGTATCCGGGCCTTGTAACACGCGCACTTTCAAAACGAGTAACTCGCGTTCTTGTTAATTTTGATGCAACGCGTGAATATTTAAATAAAAAAATAGAAGTAATAACAAGCGGTATGCCAATTCGTGAGGATATGCTATATAAAGATAAGCTTGAGGCGCGCGCAGAACTTGGATTAGATGAAAAACCGCTTGTTGTCAGCTTTTTTGGATCCCTCGGTGCGCGCGAGATGAATAAGGCGATGGCACAGGTAATAAAGCTTGAAGCCGAAGAAGGGTTATATAATCATATCCACGCAATGGGCAAATTCGGAAGTGAATGGTTCCCTGAATTTGTGCAATCGCTTGGCGTCGATTTAAAAGAACACAACAATATAGAGCTTCGCGAATACATACACGATATGCCGCGCGTTATGGCGGCGGCAGACCTTGTGATTTGTCGCGGTGGCGCATCTACACTCAGCGAGATTTCAGCGCTCGGTAAGCCGGCGATAATTGTCCCATCGCCCAATGTTGCTGAAAATCATCAGGAGAAGAACGCCGGTGTGCTCGCTGAAAGCGGCGGCGCTATTATGTTCCGCGAAGATGAGGTTGAGGCGAAAAAGCTTTACTCATGTATAAAAGAAATAATATCAGACAATAGTCGTATGAAGGATATGTCTAAGGCGCTTTTCTCCGTTGCGGTGCTAGACGGTTGCGAAAGAATTTACAATGAAATCATAGCACTTTATAAAAAATAAATATTAACCCCGAATGCCGATACAGCATAATATGGCGTAGGATAAAACGGCAGGAGGGTTTTAAGTGAGCATACTTAAAGTAAACGGCGGTAATCCGCTTTATGGTCGGGTTAGCGTTCAAGGTTCAAAAAACAGTGTTCTTCCGATATTGGCGGCAACGCTGATTCACAAGGGAGAATGCGTGATACATAATTGCCCTGATTTAAGTGATGTGCGTTGTGCAATTAAAATTCTTGAGCATTTAGGTGCACACGTTGAATTTGAAAATGCAACGGTTACCGTAAACACAGAAAATGTTGTTTGCACGGAAATTCCGGATAGTCTTATGCGTGAAATGCGTTCATCGGTTATATTTTTGGGCGCGATACTTTCGCGTTGCGGATGTGTTACGATGAGTTATCCCGGAGGATGTGAATTGGGCCCACGTCCGATTGACTTACACCTCGCGGCATTACGCGAACTGGGCGCTGAAATTTGCGAACAAAACGGAAAAATTTTTTGCAATGCGAAGAGAATGTATGGCTGTGATATAAATTTATCTTTTCCGTCGGTTGGCGCAACAGAGAATATTATGCTCTCTGCAGTACATTGTATTGGCAGATGCAGAATTTTAAACGCCGCACGTGAACCTGAAATTGAGGATTTGCAAAACTTTTTGGTTTCAATGGGTGCAAAAATCAAAGGTGCCGGCAGTAGCATAATTGAAATTGAAGGTGTTTCGAAAACCTGTGACACCGTGCACACGATTATTCCGGATAGAATTGTCGCTGCAACTTATCTGTGCGCAGCAGCAGTATGCAGCGGTGATGTTCTTGTAGAAAACGTGTATCCTGAGCATTTGGAAGCGGTGACGGGTCTGATTTCTGAATGCGGTTGCCTTTTGGATATAGGCGGTGACTACATAAGAATAATAAGAAACGGGCCCCTTTATCCTCTAAAACCCGTTCGGACAATGCCGTATCCCGGCTTTCCGACCGATGCTCAAGCACCACTTATGGCGCTTGCAACACAGTGTGACGGAACAACATTATTTATAGAAAATATTTTTGAGAACAGATATCGTCATGTGCCTGAACTTATAAGAATGGGCGCAGATATACGCGTTGAAGGCAGAGTGGCGATGATATGCGGTGGCAAAAGCTTAGGCGGTGCTTCGGTGATTTCGCCTGATTTGCGCGGTGGCGCGGCACTTGTAATCGCGGCACTTTCGGCGCGTGGCGAGAGCGTTATATCAGGAGTTTCGCATATAGACCGAGGATATGAAAATATAGAGCTTGCTTTAAGTGAGCTTGGAGCAGATATAGTAAGGGAAGTGTAATAATGGCAAAACGAAGGAGAAGCGCACATAGACGAAGACGCCGTCGAGGCGCTAAAATATTTTGGTCACTTGTAACGTTTTTAATAGTTGTTGGTGCTATTGTTGCATCACTTACTGTATTTTTAAAAGTGGCGCGAATTGAAATTGAAGGCATTTCGCGCTATACGAGTGAAGAGATTATTGAAACCTCACAAATTAAAGTCGGCGATAATTTATTCGGAATAAATGAGTTTGCTGTCCGTGATAAAATTCTTGGTGATTATCCGTATATTGAAGACGTTAAAATTACTCGCCGTTTGCCGGATGGTTTTTTATTTACCGTTATCGAAAGAATTCCTTGCGGATATATTGAAGCAAATGATTGCAAATGGATTGTCGACAGTAAAGGATTCCTACTCGAACGAATGGAAAAAGAAGAAGAGATTTCTGGTGCGGTCATTGTAGCGGCTGAGGAGTTACTCTCCCCGGTTGCAGGTGGCGAAATCAACTGGTCAACCGTTGAGAAGAAAAGTGCGCTTGTTGCAATGCTTGCTGCTTTACGCGAAAAGAATATGCTTGAAAAGGTGAATAAGGCAGATGTATCTGAGCTCCACGCAGTGCGATTTGTTTACGACAATCGTCTGACGGTGAATTTAGGCTCGGCCGACAATATAGAAAAGAAACTTAATATGTTTGAGGCGGTGCTTCCGCAACTTGCCCCTACAGACAGAGGACGAATCAATTTATCAAACATAAGTGAGGCGAGATTTACGCCTGAAAGGATAGTTCAAAAATGAACAACAGAAGTGCTAAAATAACAATTTTTGCGGTTTGCGTTTTATTAGGATTCCTTCTTGCGCTGCAGTTTAAAAGTGTTAAGATTAACAAAGAAAGCGCGGCACCGACAAGAACGGAAGAATTAATGGAGCTACTCTTGGAAGAACAGGAATTAAATAAGTCATTGAGTGCTCAGCTTAATTTATATAAATCTGAAAATGAAGAGTTTCGCAAGCAAGCAGAACAGTCGGGTGACTATACTGCGATATTGGGAGAAAGACTTAAAAGAGCTGAAGTTTTATCCGGTCAGCGCGCGGTTCACGGACCGGGAATTACGGTAACCCTCTCGGATAGCAATGCACAAAATACCACTATTGACCAAAATGCTTTTGTCGTGCACGACACAGACCTTTTACGAGTTATAAATGAGCTTCGCGCCTCCGGTGCTGAGGCGATAAGCTTAAACGGTGAGCGCATACTTGCAACATCGGAAATTCGTTGTGCCGGACCGGTTGTAAGTGTAAACAACAGGCGTTATAATATTCCGTTTGTAATTTCGGCAATAGGCGATGCGGATACAATGGAAAATGCACTTAAACTGCGCGGCGGCGTGGTGGACGAGCTTACTGCATTTCAAATTGAAGTGACAATAGCAAAACACAGCGATTTAACGATTGATGCCTTGCAGCACGATGTTGTGTTTGAATATGCAAAGTCGGTTGAGGAGGAAAAGTGATGTACGTTTTAGCAGGACTTATTATAGGTGTAGCTTTAGCACTCCTTTTACCAATAACTATTCCGTCTGCATATTCGCAATATGTTGCGATAGCATTATTGGGGGCGCTCGACTCGGCCTTTGGCGGAATTGATGCTTTGCTTCGCGGAAGATTTCAACTTAAAGTGTTTCTTCTTGGATTTTTTGGAAATGCAATAATTGCATTTGTTATGACATATATTGGAACAAAGCTCGATATCAGCCTTTTTTTAGCGGTTGCCGTCGTTTTTGGAACAAGAATATTTCAAAATTTTGCAGATATATTAAGATACCTCTTGACCTTTAAGCAAAAAAAAGATAAAATAATAAATAGTGAAACTAGAAAAGATTCGGAAGTTTAAAATATAGGGAGGATTTTATTATGGCTTTTGAGCTTGATACAGAGCAGGATATCGTCGTTGCAGTTAAGGTTATAGGCGCAGGCGGCGGTGGTAGCAATGCAGTTAACCGTATGATTAAGTCAAACGTTCGCGGTGTTGAATTTATCGCAGCTAATACTGACAAACAGGCGCTTCGTAGTTCCGGTGCTACATACAAAATTCAGCTTGGTGAGAAATTAACTAAGGGTTTGGGTGCCGGCTCTGATCCGGAAATCGGCCGCAAGGCGGCTGAAGAGAGCCGTGACCAGCTTAAGAAGGTTTTAGAAAATACCGATATGGTATTTATCACCGCAGGTATGGGCGGCGGTACCGGCACAGGTGCAGCTCCGATTATTGCGGATATTGCTCGTGAAATGGGCATACTCACAGTCGGCGTTGTCACAAAACCGTTTAAATTTGAAGGTCAGGTTCGTAAAAAACAGGCAGAAGAGGGTATTGCGGCGCTCCACGATAAGGTTGATTCACTCATCGTTATCCCGAATGAGCGTTTAAGCTGTGTTACAGAGCAGAAGATTACTCTTATGAATGCATTTGAAATTGCAGACGATGTTTTAAAACAGGCTATTTCAAGTATTTCTGACCTTGTCAGTGGTCAGGGTCTTATTAACCTTGACTTTGCTGATGTAAGCAAAATTATGCGTGGTGCCGGCTATGCGCATATGGGTGTTGGTCGCGCATCAGGTAAGGATAAAGCATCTGAGGCTGCAAGTATGGCTATTCACAGCCCGCTTCTTGAATCATCAATTGATGGAGCTGATGGTGTTATCATTAACATTGTAGGTTCTGCTGATATCGGTCTTGAGGAAATTGAGATTGCGGCAGAAATGGTTCGCAGCGCGGCACATCCGGAAGCAAATATTATCTTCGGTGTAGCACTTGATGCTGAACTTGATGATGAAATCCGCGTTACCGTTATTGCAACCGGATTTGAAGGAGGTCAGCCGTCAGCAAAGGCAAATGCTGATTCTGCAAATATCCTTTCAGCATTCACTCAGGCTGCTGAAGCAGCAAATGCACCGTCTGATGACCCGGAAACTGTTGCATATGATAATGCAACGCACGATGCAATTCTTGAAATTTTTAAGAACAAGAACTAAATTAAGTGTAAAAAATCCACCTGATTCAACTAGAAATCAGGTGGATTTTTTTATATAGTTTTATGGATATGCATTTTTTTGCTTTGGACTGTTTTTGATTTAATTGACAAAGCTTGTATAGAATGATATTATAATAATGTATAATTATATGCAAAACAAATCATAAGTAAAGGCAGGATGTGAAGGGAAAATGAGCAAAACAGTTTCGTTTAGCCCACCTGATATAAGCGAACTAGAAATAGCGGAAGTTATAGAAACTCTTAAGTCGGGTTGGATTACTACAGGTCCAAGAACAAAACAACTTGAAAAAAATATTGCTGAGTGGATTGGCACGGAAAAGTGTGTATGCTTAAGTTCACAGACCGCATGTGCTGAAATGGCATTACGCATTTTGGGAGTAACAGAGGGTGACGAAGTTATCACTTGTGCGTATACGTATACTGCTTCTGCATCTGTTATTGCGCATACTGGTGCTAAAATTGTGCTGATAGATACGCAAAAGGATAGTCTTGAAATGGACTACAATGCGTTGGAAGCCGCAATTACGGAAAAGACAAAGGCTATTATACCAATTGACATCGCCGGAATTCCGTGCAACTATGATAAAATATTTGAAATTGTTGAGCGTAAAAAGAGCTTATTTAAGCCGAATGGTGAAATTCAAACAGCCCTTGGAAGAGTTGCCGTTATGGCTGATACTGCCCATGCTTTTGGCGCAGAGCTGAAAGGCAAAAAAATTGGATCTGTTGCCGATTTTTCAAGTTTTAGTTTTCATGCTGTAAAGAATTTTACTACTGCTGAAGGCGGAGCGCTTACATGGAGAACAATTCCCGGCATAAAAGACGAGGATATTTATAAAAAACTTCAGCTTTTAAGTCTCCATGGTCAGTCAAAAGATGCTCTTGCAAAAACGCAGCTTGGCGCATGGGAATACGATATTGTTGGCACTTATTATAAGTGCAATATGACAGATATTTCTGCAGCAATTGGTCTTAAGCAACTTGAGCGTTATCCTGATATGCTCAAGCGCAGAAAAGAAATTATAGAAAAATACGATGCAGCATTTAAGCCACTTGGCGTGATTACGTTGAATCATTACACGGAAGATTGGCAATCTTCCGGGCATTTGTATCTTACTCGCATTCCAAACATAACTGCAGAGCAGAGAAATGATATTATAATAAAAATGGCAGAGCGCGGTGTTTCGTGCAATGTTCACTATAAGCCGCTGCCTTTGCACACGGCATATAAAAAACTAGGTTTTGACATTAAGGATTATCCGAATGCATACAATCACTTTGTAAATGAAGTTACGCTTCCGTTACACACTTGTCTTACTGACGAAGAGATTGAATATGTCATTGAGCAATACACGGAAGTATTAAAGGAGTACATATAATTGAAAATATTAAAGTGGGAAGAACTTCCAAGTGAATTTCAGAACGACAAAGTCAGAAAATATTATGATATTTTAAAAAAAAGAAAAGTCAGTTTGGTTTTTAAAAGGGCATTTGACATTGTTGCATCGGTTATTATGCTTATTGTTTTAATACCTGTTTTTTTACTTCTTGCAATTGCAATAAAGCTTGATTCTCCGGGTCCGGTATTTTATCGCCAGGAGCGAATTACTCAGTATGGAAAGGTTTTTAAAATCCATAAATTTCGCACTATGGTGCAAAATGCAGATAAGGGTTCGCAAGTTACTGTGGGTAATGACAGCCGCATAACGCGTGTTGGCAAATTAATAAGAAAATGCAGACTTGATGAGATTGCACAGCTTTTTGATATCATAGCAGGCAATGTCACTTTAGTCGGAGTAAGACCGGAAAGCCCACGCTATGTAGCAGAATATACTGACGAGATGATGGCAACGCTTTTGCTCCCGGCGGGTGTAACAAATCTTGCGTGTATATACTATAAAGACGAGGCGGAGCTTTTAGCAGATGTTGAAGATACAGACAAAGTCTATATCGAAGAAATAATGCCGGCAAAAATGTATTATAATCTTAAAGGCATTGAAGAATTTAGCCTTTGGGCAGATATTAAACTCTTGTTTATGACGGTATTTGCGGTGCTCGGTAAGGAATATAAGGATGAAAAGAAAAGCGGTGAGCAGATAGCCGCTGAGAGTCTGGGTGAGTAGTTTGGAAATAAGAAAAGTTGAACGCAACGAAAAAACAATAGTCGATGAAATTGTAAATATACATCTTGCAACGTTTAAAGGTTTTTTCCTTACGTTTATGGGACGAGGTTTTTTACGCCAGATGTATTTGGCGTATACAGAACACAACGAATCTGATATTCTTGTCGCACAAGACGGAAATAAAACACTTGGCTTTTTAGGCTATTCAAATAATCTTAGCGGATTATACAAATATATGATAAAACACCGTCTTATACAATTTGCATGGTATAGTTTTTTAGCTTTTTTGAGAAAACCGAAGGTTTTTATGCGTCTTTTAAGGGCGTTTTTAAAACCGGGGGAGTCAACCAGAGATGAGAAGTATGTTGAACTTGCATCTATTGGTGTATCACCCGACATCAAATCAAAAGGCGTTGGCAGTATGCTGATTGATGCACTGAAAAAAGAAGTTGACTTTGATGTGTTTGAATATATAACACTTGAAACAGATGCGCTTGACAATGAAGCGGCAAATAAATTCTACGTTAAAAACAATTTCGAAAAAGTGCGAGAATTTGAAACCCATGAGGGTAGAAAAATGTTTGAATACAGGTATAGAAAAGGGTGTTGAAAATGAAACTTCTTTACATACTCAACATTGCAAAGAGAGTTAACGATTTTTCACATACAAGTATGCTTGCGGCGAAAGAGTTAGGCTATGAATTTCATATTGCAGGTAACTGGTCATATGCTTCAGATGAAGAAAGAATTGCGGATGAGCAAAAATATGGTATAAAGATACATCAAATTGACTTTGTGCGTGCACCATACCACCCGGGAAATCAAAAAGCATACAAGCAGCTTAAGGAACTTGTTTTAAAGGAAAAATATGATGCGATACACTGTAACACACCGATAGGCGGCGTGCTTGGCAGAATAGTAGGCAAAAAATGTAAAGTGGGCAAGGTTATTTATCAGGCGCATGGGTTCCATTTTTACAAGGGAGCTCCTGCTCTTAATTGGATGATTTATTATCCGATTGAAAAATGGCTTGCACGTCATACTGATGCGATTATTACGATAAATAAGGAAGACTTCGAGTTTGCAAAAGAAAATCTCAAACTCCGCGGCAATGGTAAGACGTATTATGTGCCGGGCGTTGGTATAGACCTTGCGAAATACAGCGGAATACACATATCAAGAGAGAAAAAGCGAATGGAACTTGGGATACCGAATGATGCGGTTGTTTTAATTTCAGCAGGAGATCTTAATTCAAACAAAAACAACAAAATCATCATTTCAGCTATGTCAGAACTTAATAAAGATGAAATTTATTATATTTTGTGTGGAACAGGAGAAACAAAAGAAGATCTTAAAAAACAAGCGGACGCTGCAGGGTTATCTGAAAAAGTAATATTTTTAGGTTACAGAAATGATATAAATGAACTCTATAAAGCTGCAGATTGTTTTGTAATGCCGTCACTACGTGAGGGCCTTTCTCGAGCGATTATGGAAGCTATGGCGAGCGGTCTTCCGTGTATCGTTAGTAGGATACGCGGAAATGTAGACATACTTGATAACGAACAAGGCGGATATCTTGTTTTGCCTAATGACGTGCATGGTTTTGTAGATTCAATTAGGAGTATAGCAGATAATTACAAAACGAGGAAAGAGATGAGCGAATACAATCTTGATAAGATAAAATCGTTAGACTATTCAGTTATAAGCGAGAAAACAAAACATGTATATATAGATGTTTTTGAGGATGACATGGATGAAAAGTGAGTTTTAAATGTCAACCCTTCGTTTATATTTAACTTATAAACATCCCCTGTTGTAGAATTAAAACACTACAACAGGGGATGCTTGTTTTATGAGCTGTTTTTAACGCGGGCAGGATTTTTATATTACTCTTGCTAAGTTTGAGATTATTGCACAGAGGATTATTCCGCAAAGTGTGGGCAGGAGTATAGCTAAAACGGTCCATTTAATGCTGCCGGTTTCTTTTTTTATTGTAAGGCAGGTTGTAGCACAAGGAAAGTGGAAGAGCGAGAAAATAATAACACAAAGAGCTGTTATATTAGTCCAGCCATTTGAAATAAGAAGCGCGCGTAGCTCAAACAAATTTGAAAATTCTGTGAGCGTTGACGTTGAAAGATACCCCATTATAATAATCGGGAATACAATTTCGTTTGCGGGAAAGCCCAGAATAAATGCCATAATAATAACACCGTCAAGACCAATAAATTTTGCAAACGGGTCAAAAAATGTGGTGGCATATGCGAGTAGATTTACACCGTAAATACTTATATTACTGAAGCACCATATTATAATTCCGGCAGGTGCCGCAACAGAAATTGCGCGACCGAGCACGAAAAGAGTTCTGTCAAACACAGAGCGAACGATAACTTTGCCGATTTGCGGTGCACGATATGGCGGTAGTTCAAGAACAAAAGATGACGGAAGTCCTTTAAGAATTGTTTTCGAGAGAACTCTTGAAATTAAAAGTGTCATTGCAACTGCCAAAATAATAAACAAAAGAAGATAAATTGCAGAGACAACCGAGCTGATAACACCATTTGTAAAGGTTACGAAAAACATTGATATAATAGCGATAAGTGTGGGAAATCTACCGTTGCATGGAACAAAGCTGTTTGTTAAAATTGCAATCATTCTCTCACGTGGGGAATCTATAATTCTGCATCCGGTAACTCCACAGGCGTTGCAGCCGAATCCCATACACGTTGTGAGAGCTTGCTTTCCGTGTGCACAGGCACGTTTGA
Source organism: Eubacteriales bacterium (assembly GCA_045589235.1). Taxonomy (GTDB): domain Bacteria; phylum Bacillota; class Clostridia; order Oscillospirales; family JAAYXM01; genus RGIG7332. The sequence goes on from JAZNOR010000023.1 coordinate 19,702, forward strand.
AACATGAATCCAAATTAAATGCAATGCGTGGAAGATATCCGAAATCCTCAAGCAAGGTAAAAAGCGGGAAAAAGATTGCCATAGGCGGCAGCATAACAGAAACAACCCACGCGACTGTGCGGTACATGCCGAGTACTAAAACATCGTGTAACCAAACAGGTGCATTTAACGCATTAAACCATCCGGACAGAGTATTCTGAAACGAAAATAAAAGTGAAGAAAGAAGCTTTGACGGGTAATTTGCACCGACAATTGAGAGCCAGAAAATAAAGCCAAGTCCGATTAGCATTATCGGTATGCCGTATTTTTTTGATGTTAAAATTTTGTCCATTTTACGGTCGAAAGCGTTGCACTCGGGCGATTTAACACTAACGCATTGTGCAAAAATATCTTCTGCACATTTTGTAATGCTTGAAACGACTTTATCACGCAAGTGCTCATCTTTCATTGTAGTAAGTTTTGAAATTTCAGGAATTTTACATAAGTCAAAATTTAAATATTTATTTAAAGTACGATTGAATTTTTCATCGCAATCCAAAAGACGAAGCGCAACAAAACGTGGAGAAAGTGATTCGGGAATGTGCGGTAAAATGTGGGGAATAAGTAAATTTAATTTGTTTTCAACTTCTTCGGAATAAATAATTGGCGCGCTGTTTCTGCAACAGTCACGCTCTATTGTTTCATAAACGGTTTTTTTCAAGGTATCCAGCCCTTCACCTGCGCGTGCGCATACACCGACAACAGGAACATTAAGCAGATTCTCAAGCTTGTTCAAATCAATGTTTATCTTTTTCTTATGTGCTTCATCAAGAAGATTTATGCATAAAACAGATTTCGTGTTGGTTTCAATTATTTGTAAAATCAAATTGAGATTTCGTTCAAGGCAGGTTGCATCGGCAACGATAATTGTTAAATCAATATTGCCAAAACACAGAAAATCACGTGCAATTTCCTCTTCAACGGATGACGCCATAAGCGAATATGTACCGGGCACGTCAACTAAAGTATAGGTTCTGCCGCGAAATTCATATTCACCGCGCGCATTTGAAACGGTTTTGCCCGGCCAATTACCGGTATGCTGATGCATACCGGTAAGCGCATTGAATACCGTGCTTTTCCCAACATTCGGGTTTCCTGCAAGTGCAATGGTATAAGACAAAAGTAACTCCTCCTGACTAAATGATATCCATATTTATTTTCAATGCATCCTCCCGCCGCAAAGCTATAACCGCACCGCGAATTAAGTATGCAGTCGGGTCTCCAAAGGGACTTGTGTGCAGGGCGGAAATTTTAGTGCCTGAAACTATTCCGAGGTCTAAAAAACGCCTGCGTTCAGAACCGCTGGCAGACAGCGAATAAACAAAGCCTGATTTGCCGACAGGAAGAGAACTGAGAGGCACATTCATAAAGCATTCTCCTAAATAAGGTTCTCATAATTAGTCTATGTAAAAATAAAATAGTGGTTACTATTGATAAAATGATAATAGAATGCTATAATAAGAACAAATGTATGGAGGTGATAACGTGGAGCGAGTTATATTACATTCGGATTTAAATAATTTTTACGCATCTGTTGAATGTCGTGAAAATCCGGCATTGCGCAACCGCGTTGTCATCATTTGCGGCGATGCAAAGCAGAGACGCGGCGTTGTTGTTGCAAAAAATCAGCTCGCTAAGAAATTAGGGATAAAAACAGGTGATACCCTGTGGCAAGCGGAGCAAAAATGTCGCGACCTTGTTGCAATTAAACCTGACCTTTTGAAATATAGAGAGTATTCAAAAAGAGTACGTGAAATTTATTACAGATACACCGATAAGGTTGAACCATTTGGTTTGGATGAAGCTTGGCTTGATGTTACGGGGTCACAAAGACTGTTTGGTACAGGCGAGGAAATTGCAAATAAAATTCGCGAGGACATAAAGCGTGAAATGGGGCTTACTGTATCTGTCGGTGTTAGCTTCAATAAGGTGTTTGCAAAGCTCGGCTCAGACATGAAAAAACCCGATGCTGTCACCTGCATAACACGCGAAAATTTCAAAGAAAAAGTTTGGCCTCTACCTGTTGGCGAAATTTTATATGCAGGGCGAGCAACACAGGAAAAACTCATTTCATTCGGGATTGACACTATAGGTAAGCTTGCAAAAGCAGAGCCGGAATTCTTAGAACGACTCTTGGGAAAAGGTGGGCTTATGCTTTCAAATTATGCGCGTGGTGAGGATGATTCACCTGTTGCAAATTATGGTGAGCGTGAGCCGGTTAAATCGATAGGAAACAGCATAACTCTGCCACGTGATGTAACAGACTCGGAAGAAATCCGTCAGGTGTTATACCTTCTTGCAGAGAGCGTTTGTGAGCGTCTTCGTGCGCAAAGACTTCTGTGCAAAACCGTGAGTGTTGGAGTACGCGATAGTGCACTTGTATGGCATGAGCGACAGTGCGGTATAGCGGAAGGCGAAAAATTATCGGGTGCAATTGCAGAGTATGCATATTCGCTTTTTTGTGAAATGGGATACAAGGGGAAGCCTGTACACAGTATAGGCCTTCGCGTGTCAAATCTGTATGAGGATAACGGTGAAATGCAGATGAATTTATTTGACGATATATCAGATAAATTAAAGAAACGCGAGATAGAAAATGTGGTTGACGGAATACGCGAAAAATACGGTCATAAGTCAATCGGGCGCGCTATGCTAATCGGTGGCGGTGATTTCTATCGTATAAAACCCGGGGATGAACAAATTGTATCTTTTCCTGGCACAGAAGACGGATAATTACACTTGAAAATGGCATTTAAATATGGTAACATAATATGGAAGAATATGATTGACTATATTAACAAACGAATTATGCTTAATTTGTGCAAGATGTTTTATGTACAAATTACCCAAAACGTGTTAGAATAGTCATAGTATAAAATGGGAGGCATAAAACAATGAGAGTTTTGGCAATTGGATGTCATCCGGATGATTTGGAAATCGGATGCGGTGGAACACTTGCGCGTATGGTTGCTGAAGGTCATGAGGTCTATATGTGCCATGTATGTAATGGCGATATGGGTCATATGATAATCATGCCTGAAGAGCTTGGCAAAATGCGCGAAAAAGAGGCAGAAAATGGCGGTGCAGTTCTTGGCGTAAAAAAAGTATACAATGTTAACGTTGGCGACTGCATGGTTTATGCACATGATCAGGAGGCGCGCCGTGAGGTTATAAAAATAATTCGCGAGGTTCGCCCTGATTTTATTATCACCCATGACCCGAACGACTATCATGAAGATCATGTTCAGGTTCAGAAGTTAGTTTGTGAAGCAAGCTTTACAGCTTCTGTTGCACATATGTTCCCTGAATATCCGGTTTATGAAGTTGTTCCGGTTTACTTTATGGACAATCTTGCAGGTGTTAATTTCTTACCTGAGGAATACGTTGATGTAACAGATTACATTGATAAGAAGATTGCGGCACTTGAGTGCCATGAAAGTCAGCTCAAATGGATGCTCGAGCATGACAAGATTGACTTTGCAGAATTTGTTAAGTCATGTTCACGATTCAGAGGCTTACAGAGTGGTGTGCAGTATGCAGAGGGCTTTAAAGCTTATCGCGCACACCTCCGTCAGACTACTAAGCGTTTATTACCGTAAATATAAAGGAGGAAATAAAAATGAATTTTATCAGTACAGTTAAGGGATCAAATTTAGAGGGCTTCTATCCGGCAGGTTGGGATTTTGAGAAGATTGACAAATGCTGCTCAAATGCTCCGGAATCAATCTGCGATCCGCAGCCGTTCTGGAATAAAGACTTCCAGCCGGTTATGTGCAAGAACGTTACCGAGTTTGATATGATGATGGGTCACGAGATTGCAAACGAGATTAAGAAAGCTCGCGAAGAGGGCATTAAGCTCGCTATGATTTTACCGGTAGGTCCGATGGGTATGTACCGCTGGGCTACATATTTCTTAAATGAGTGGGATGTTGACTGCTCACACGTTTACGGCTTTAATATGGACGAGTGGAGCGATGCTGACGGTAACACTGTTGACGCATCTGACCCGAGCGCATTTACTAATGCTATGACAGAAGCATTTTACTCAAAGCTTAATAAGACAGTTCCGGTTGAGCAGAGAAACTTTGCAACAAAGGATAATCTCCCGCTTTATCCGGAGAAGATTGCAGCTCTCAAAGCTGAGGGTGCTCGCCTTATCACAGTATTCGGTATCGGCCGTATGTGCCATATCGCATTCTGGGAGCCGCAGTTTGCTGGCGAATTTGCATCAGTTGAAGAGTGGAAGAAGCAGAACTACCGCATCGGTGCTAAGCTCCATCCGCTTACCATTGAGCAGAACTCAATCACAAGCTTCAAGAGCCGCACAACTTTAGTTCCGTGCCGTGCTAACACAATCGGCCCGGGTCTCTTCTTACAGTCTGACCGCATCATCGGTGGTTGCGACGGTGCTCTCTCTCGTGGTATGCAGTGGCAGGGCATGAGCCTTTGGATGTCACTCCGCTACGGTCCGGATATGTGGATTCCGTCAAGCTTTATGCCGACATTTGCAGGTAAGCTCTTCTTCTTAGAAGAACTTGCAGGTCCGCTCGTTGCAGAGTGTAACTAATATTTTGCGGAGGAAATAGAATTATGAAGAAAGTAAGATGGGGCGTTATCGCCGCAGGCGGTATCGCTGACCGCCGTACTATTCCGGGTATGATGCTCGCAGACAATGCTGAGCTCATCGCTGTTATGGAAGTTAATATGGAGTTTGCTGAGAAGATTCGTGCTAAGTACAATGCAAAGCGTGCTTATGACAATGTTGAAGCTCTCCTCGCTGATGATGAAATCGATGCAGTTTACATTGCATCACCGGTAAATTATCACAAGGCACAGGCAATCGCCGCTGCTAAGGCAAAGAAGCACATCTTAATTGAGAAGCCGATTTGTATGTCTGTTGAGGATGGCGAGGAAGTTCTTCGCATCTGCGAGCAGGAAGGCGTTAAGATTGCAACAGGTCTTATGATGCGCTACCATGCATATCATCAGGCTATGAAGAAGATTATCGACGAGGGTAAGCTCGGTCAGCTCACATCTTGCCGTGCGCAGTTTACCTGCTGGTATCCGGATATCCCGGGTGCATGGCGTCAGATTAAGAGCGAAAGCGGCGGCGGCGCACTCGTTGACCTCGGTGTTCACGCAATCGACCTTTTACAGTACATTTCAGGCTCAAAGGCTAAGACTGTTGCAGGTATGAGTGGCACAAAGGTATTTAACTATGAGGTAGACGACCAGTCCTCAACTCTTATGGAGCTTGAGAATGGCGCTTATGCTTATGTTGATGCTAACTTCAACATTCCGGATGCTGCTGCTATGTGCCGCCTTGAGTTCTATGGCACACGCGGAAGTATGATGGCTGAAGGAACACTCTCTCAGGTAGAGGGTGGCTCACTTAAGGTTCTCTTAAGCGACGAGGCAGGTTATGATGCTCAGCAGAACCGCAACGACGTTGAGCCGATGGAGGTTAACGTTGAGTTCGGTAATATGTACACCAAGGAAATCGAATCCTTCGGCCGTTCAATTCTTGACGGTCAGGAAATCGAAGTTCCGGCAGCTGATGCAATCTATGTACAGCGCGTTATGTATGCTGCATACGAGTCAGCTGAGAAGCGTCAGTTCATTGACCTTTAATTAAAAAATAAAAACGGTGGTTAAAAACCACCGTTTTTTTATTTTATAATAAGTTTTTGCGAAGCTCCTCGCCTGATTTAGCTGAGAGATAAGCAGGCGGGATGTCAAATACGGTCTTGCAACCGGAAGCGCCCTCGTTACTTAAACGATATGCTGCTCTTGCGTAAGCAACGATAACAGATGCGGTAAATTCAGGGTTGGAATCAAGCTTTAGGCTGTATTCGATAATGTGACTATTCTCTAAATTCTTGCCTGTTCTGCCTGAACGGAGAACAACACCACCATGCGGAATGCCTGCATGATTTGCCTTTAATTCTTCCATTGAAATGAAGTTAACTGTTGTATCGTAATCAGCAAAGTAGTTCGGCATAGTTTTGATTTCGTTTTCGATGCGCGCCTTGTCTGCACCATCTTCAACTACAACGTAGCATTCGCGTGTGTGCTTTTCACGAGTTGTAAGGCTTGGGTTTTCACCGTTTCTAACAGCTGCAACCGCGCTGTCAATCGGAACAGTGTACTGGCGCGCATCCAAAACGCCATCAATTCTGCGGATAGCATCTGAGTGGCCCTGGCTGACGCCCTTGCCCCAGAAGGTGTAATCATTGCCGTCGGGCAAAATTGCATTTGCATACATACGGTTAAGCGAGAACATACCCGGGTCCCAACCGACGGAGATAATTCCAACCTTGCCGCTTTTCTTTGCAGATGCATCAACTGCGGCAAAATGCTCAGGGATTTTAGCGTGTGTATCAAAGCTGTCAACAACGTTAAAGAGCTTTGCATACTTCGGCGTCTGAACAGGTAAGTCTGTTGCGCTACCGCCGCAGAGAATTAAAACATCAATTTTATCCTTATAATTTTCAATTTCATCTATATGAATAACCGGAACATTTTCGGAAATCAGTTTAACACTATCGGGCGCACGGCGCGTAAACACTGCACAAAGCTCCATATCCGCATTTTGACGGATTGCACATTCAACGCCGCGACCTAAATTTCCGTAACCTAAAATTCCAATACGCATGTAAAACACTCCTTTACAAAAAATCTAGATTTATTATAACACAGATAAAAATAATATGTCACTACTTAGTTTTTAACTTTTTATAAATTTTATTGTACATATCTTTTAAAAATGATATAATGCAATAAAAGGAGAATGGTGATGGTAACAAAAATTGTTTTATTGGTGCTTGAGATAATCGGAACAATATCATTTGCAGTATCGGGGGCGTTGGTTGGAGTTAGAGCACGGCTTGATATTTTTGGCGTGGTTTTCGTCGGTGTAATAACCGCGTTTGGCGGAGGAATAGTGCGCGATTTACTTATTGGCAGAATACCGCCTGCGGTGTTTGGGAATACATATATGATTGCACTTGCGCTTTTAAGTGCTATTGTAGTTTTTATAGTTTCATATATTAACGGATATAAATTCAAGGAATTAAACGATAGAATTGAACGGATAAATAACGTTTTTGACGCGATAGGTCTTGCTGCATTTTCTGCAATAGGAACGGAAATTGCACTCAGCGCAGGGTATTCCGAGAATTTAGTTTTCTCCGTAACACTCGGCGTGTTAACTGGTATCGGCGGTGGCATAATGCGCGATATTATGACGGATACAACGCCGTTCGTGTTTAAAAAACACGTGTATGCGGTGGCATCTCTCATAGGATGTCTTATATATTATTGGTTAAGGCAGGGGAATAATAACATAATTGTTGTATCGGTTTTAGCGATGGCAATTATTTTTAGCATACGAATGCTTGCAACGGAATACAGGTGGAGCCTTCCGAAGGTCGATTATAAATAAAAATGAGGTTACTTAAGTAACCTCATTTTTTATTTATTTGCGTTTCCACTCTCCGTAGTCTGAAGAGTCGCCACTACCGCTTTCTTCGGGAATTAAGTCACTTGTTTTAACAATGTCGTCAGTTAACTCGGTTGCAATGAACTTTGGCGTGTCATAATTTTTCTTGTGCATATTAATTTTACCTCCGTTATTTATTTATAAAGTGATTTATTGTTCTTGCCTTTTCAACACCAAGGATTTCTTTTCCGTTCTTTGTTACAATAAATGGTTGAACTATTATATTTTCAGAGAATGCGGATTGAGGAACATTCATAATTGAATATGTTGAAAACCATTTGGACCTTGAACATAAGTCTTCTGGTGAGTATGTGGTAACGATTTCGTTGTTTTTACCTATAAGGTTGGCATATACGGTTCTTGTTGATATACGTTTCTTTTTCCCCTTTGCTGTTATATAAAACCCGGTTTCTCTGTAATTTAGGTGGTCAACGGTTGCAATGAAACGAATATCACTTTTTTCGCTGTCTTTTGTTGTTCCACTTTCGATTTGGAATCGAACATTTAACACACCGCAACGAAGTATAGCCTCGCTTTTTATTTCTTCTATGCGAGTAATTTCTTCGGCGGATATTTCGTTATCTGACAGCATAGCATCAAGCTCTGTATTAAATTCGCCGATTAAAGCTTCAACTTCACTTGTTCCGTCGCTTAGCATTGAAAGTTCAGCCTTCGCAGTATGTATAACAGCATCTATATAGTGGAATGTTGCTTTTGTTAGGTAATTATTTCCGCTTTCGATTTTTACCTTGCTCCACTCGTTCTCGGTTTGATTTAAATAAACATCCTTTAAAGCAAAACACATACCAAAGGCGTTCTTGCCAATGGAGGTAATTTTTCCTTTGAAGGTTATATCTGTCACATCAGATGCCATATAGAAAGTATTTGCGGCAATTTCTGTGACACTTTCAGGAATGGTGAGAGATGTGATATAGCTGCCGGAAAATACTTCGGCGCCGAGAGAGGTAAGGGATTTGCTTAAATATATATCCTTCAAATTTCTTGTGTAGTAAAAAGCGCGTTTGCCAATGCTTGTTACAGTATCCGGCATTTTAATATTTGCAACCTTTGCGCAAGAGAAAGCTTCCGGATAAATGGTAGTGCAGCCATCTGCTATAGTATACGAGGTGCGGCTATAATCATTTTCCGGATAATAGTAAAGTATGGATTTATCTTTACTGTATAAGACACCGTCTATCGAGCAGAAATATTGGTTATCTTCATCTACTGTAATAGACTTAAGTGATTGGCAAGAGAACAGCCACATACTGCTTACATTTTCAAGACCCTTTCCGATATGGATTGTTTTGAGATCAAGACAACTATCCACAATACCATAGCCTATGGTTGTAACACCATCCGGAATAGTAAACGAATAAAAGCCGTTGTTTGCAAAGGCACAATTGCCAATGGTTTTCAAACTGTCAGGCAGAGTGATATCATAGAGATTGCAATTGCTGAATGCATAGTTGCCTATGGTTGTAAGATTTTTCGGAAGGTCAAGCTCCCACATAGAGCAGTAATGGAATGCACCTTCATCAATAGTCGTAAGCGTGCTCGGTAGAGAAACAGACGTAAGTGAATAGCAATTATAAAATGCATTTTTACCAATAGAAGTAACGCCTTCGGGAATCGTTACAGAAGTTAAAGTTCTGAGGTTATAGAAAGCTTTATCACCGATTTTTAACACAGGCAAGCCGTCAATGGTTGAAGGAATGACATCTGTAATATTATTCTCGTCTGTGCCTTCTGCTATGAGGAGCTTTGTTATGGTAATACCGCCGTTTTCTCTTTTGTAGTTATAGCGGGAGAGCCATTTGGCATAGAAGGTTTGCGAAGTTAAAGAAGAATAAGAGGTTACCGGCTGAGTGCAAGCTGCATCAAAATACCATCCGTCAAAGGCGTAGCCGGGGCGCTTCATTTCGGGATAGGTTCGATTTTCATCAAAAGTATCATACATTCGAATAACGTCAGGAACCTCGTTGCAGTTGGAATCAAAAGTAATGGTTTGACTTCTTTTTATCCAGGTAGCATAGAACATAAGATTGCGATCAATTAATATGTTACCGCTTGCGCTTGCCGTGCCCTCTGCATCAAATGTCCAGCCTGCAAAGATATATCCCTCACGGGTAAAAGTTGGCGGAATGACATTGCCCATACCTTGGGTGTGAGTGTAGGTAACGGATGAAAGTTCGCTACAGTTTGGATTGAAAGTAATCGTATAAGTTGCAGGCGGAGGAGTTATTGGCTCAGCTTTACCCATTACATCCTGCTCGATTGCATACATAAAGGCAATCCACTCATCAACCATATCGCGGTCTTTACCGACACCGCTGGTGAGTGCGTTGGCATCTGCCTTGAGCTCATAGAATTCATCATTCGGGTCGATTCCGAGCATAGCGGAAAAATATGCGCTTTTAGCCAAACCGCGCACGTTGAATACGAGAAAGACGGAGTTTAAGATAATGCCAAGACCTTCCCATATATCACCTGCATCGCCAATTCCAGAAAAAGACTCGATAAGCTCATCCTTAACAGCGCCCGAAACCACCTCTAAAGTTGCATCGCACATAGTTTGCGGAAGATCTTTCTCAAGGCGGATTTTCAAACTGTTAAGACGCGTTTCATACAGGTGCGAATTTACACTGTTATACACCAGCGCGAGAAAAGCTTGTTTTAATGTGAGTGAATCACTCTGCCCTGTTAAAAGAGAATAATATAAGTCACCGGACTTCGGTTTATAAAATGCATTACCTGAAAGAAATGATAAAAATTTTGTGGCACTATCTGCTGAAAGATATGATGTGCTTGCAGCCGACGAAGTGGGAACAAAAGGTATCAGTATAGCAAAAACAAGAATTAAGCTTATAATTCGCTTTTTCATATAAACCTCCAATATATTATGAAAAATATAGACTTATAATACCATGATTACAACAAAAAGTAAATATTAAAAGTTATAGCGTAATGGTGCTCGGAATGAAGTTTTAATAAAATTACTTATCACCTGTTTTGGTTTTCTTTCTGTATGTATTTGCGCTCGTTCCGCAGATTTGCTTGAAAAGGCGCCTGAAATAGTTACAATCCAAGAATCCAACAAGTCCGGAGATTTCTTCGATTGACTTATCCGTTTCCGCAATGAGCTGTTTTGCTTTTTCTATACGCTTTGCGCGGATATACTTTGCGATTCCATCGGGCATAACTGCTTGAGTAAGAGTATAAAGCGAGGTTTTTGAAACCGAAAACCTTTCACAAATTGCAGATACGGATAAATCTGCACCGGGATTATTTTCTATATAATCCATAATTGAGGCAAGCGTTTCCTCTTTTTTGAGCGAAATAATTCGCTCTAAATATATGTAAGATGTAAAAGTGTTTATAATCTGCGAAACAGCTTCAATCTGATCATTTGTCTTATGCGGAACATTTGTGATTTTGCGTGCAAACTCTTCTGCGTTTAGCGGATAGCTCGCACAACACTTTTTCGCGCTTTCTGCGAAAAGCTCTTTATCCTTTATATTAGTAATCTGCCCAAACATAATATAGCCGATTGTGATTCCGTTTTCATGGAGTGGTGCGCAAACCTCGGTAAGACCTGCATGGCAGGTACACATAACGAGTCTGTCCTCTTTTTTACACAGCTCGCATAACGATTTCGCGCTTTGCTGGCATTTTTCGTGAATATCTGGGATTTTGTTCATCATATTGCAAAAGGAGCTGTGTGATGCGGGATATGCTAAAATTTCATTGAATGCATCGTCATACACGGTTATTTTAATTTTGGTAAGTTTATAAAAAGACTCAATGAGCTTTGTGAGCTTGTTCATATTTATATCCAGTAACACAAAAAATCTCCTTTCGCGGACAAATTTACAGTTTATAAAACAATTTTCTATTTTATTATAGCATACATTATGATAAAATCAACTTAAACTTAAACCCTAAAATATTAAAGGAGGACAAATCCTATGAGTGAAAAATTAGCAATTTACGGCGGTCCTAAAGCAAAAACCACTGAGAATTTCCCGATGTATCCGGGTGGCTTGGAGATCGGCGAAGAAGAGAAAAAGCAGGTTTTAGAGGTACTTGACAACAAGTACTTATTCCGTTACTACGGTCCTGCAAACGTTGAATCAAAGGTTCGTGCATTTGAGAATGCATTTAAAGAGAAAATGGGTTCTCCCTATGCTCTCGCGACAAGCTCATGTACAGGTGCTTTGATTTCTGCACTCGTTGCTTGTGGAGTTGGCCCAGGTGATGAAGTTATCGTTACAGGTTACACATTCTTTGCATCTTGCGCATCTATCGTTGCTGCAAAGGCTATTCCGGTTATCGCTGAGGTTGACGAGACCTTAACTATGGACCCGGAGGATGTTGAGAAGAAGATTACCCCGGCAACAAAGGCTATCGTTGCTGTTCATATGCGCGGTGTTCCGTGTGATATGGATAAGATTATGGCAATTGCAAAGAAACACAACCTCAGAGTTATTGAGGACTGTGCTCAGGCAGTAGGTGCTACATATAAGGGCAAGTTCGTTGGTACATTCGGTGATTGCGGCTGCTTCTCATTCCAGTATCATAAGACAATTACTGCAGGTGAGGGCGGTATGATTATCTGTAACGATGCTCGTATTTACGACCGTTGCTGCTCATACCATGACACCGCTGCTTGCTGGCGTCCGGACCGTTTCGCTGAGCAGCGCTATGAGGGCGAGCTTTTCTGCGGTTCAAACTTCCGTATGAGTGAGCTTGCAGGTGCGGTAATGCTTGCACAGCTCGGCAAGCTCGATCGCTTAAACGCTGCAATGCGTGACCATCAGAAGCGCATTATTAATCAGATTAAAGATACAAAGGGCATCAAGGTTCGTCCGTGCAATGATCCTGTGGGCGATACCGGTATTTGCCTCATGTTCTATCTTGACTCAGCTGAAAAGGTAGTTCCGTTCTGCGAAGCACTCCAGGCTGAGGGTGTTGCAGCTGCAGGTGTATTCAATTCAGGTATTCCGGATTGGCACATCTACGCTCACTGGAAACATGTTCTTCAGAAGAAGGCTCCGTCAGAGGCTTGCTGCCCGTACGAGTGCCCGTATCATGAGAAGAAGGCATCTACCGTTGAGTACGGTCCGGATATGAACCCGAAGACTTTAGAGTACTTAGGTCGCGTGGTACATCTTGACATCCCGGCTCAGATGACAGACGAGGATTGCGATATGATCGCAAAGGCTATCAACAAGGTAGCAGCAGTTTTAGCATAAGCATTTAAAACGCCGTATCGGGCGGGAGTGCCCGCTCGGTACGGCTGTTTATTTTAACAATGAAAGGAAGAAGAAACATGAAATTTTCTCTTTGTATAGAGCCTGTTTTTGAAAATCTTAACTTCTACGACCGCATTCGTAAGGCGAAGGAACTCGGTTGTGACGCAATTGAGTTTTGGGATCCGTGGGTAGGCGG
>JAZNOR010000024.1:0-22068 GCA_045589235.1 Eubacteriales bacterium
CCCACCCACGTCATTTGGTCTTTGGCTTTGAGTTCTTCGGTGATTCCTTGCTTGACCACCATGTCTTTTATGATCTTATCAATTATCTCCTTTGCGGTTGTGTCAATTTCTTCAAGATATGCAAGCCAAGTTCCATTAAGCATTTTCATTGAGTAAATTGTCGGGCGATTTTCTTTAATAAATATTGAGTGCAATCTGCCATACTTCCCAATGTTGTAAACCTTGTCATCAGGTACAGTCAGGTTTGGAATGTAGTAATCACCGTTTCTTACATACTCAATTCCATTTTCAATGATTTTTTCTTTCATAGCATAAACGCCTCCTTTAAATTCAGTAGCTTCATTTTATCAGAAGGCATTTACTTTTACGAATGTGCGAATAAAAGATATATAAAAAAGAGATAAAACCGGTTTAAGTCTTATCTCGCGAGATTCCAATATCGGTATTTTTCAAGATTGCTATTAAAATTAGGATAGTAAAAATATAATAAAAATCCGAACCCTTCACCGATTGGTACAAGGTTCGGATTTCTACTGTTTGGTGCGGATGACGGGACTTGAACCCACATGAGATTGCTCTCACTAGAACCTGAATCTAGCGCGTCTGCCGATTCCGCCACATCCGCACATATTAACGCAAATATTATACCACACAAGCTTTAGTAAAATCAATAATTTTCGGAAAGTTTTTTTATTGTTTCCGTATCACTTGGAGAAATAAAATAAAAGCAAGCGGAGGCTCCGGCTTTTTTTGCTACGTCTCGTTTTATTTTGAGTGTTTCAGGCGTGTCAAATAAAATGAAGCTGTCGTTGTACGTGAAATAATTTGTGCAAAGTGTTGCGGAATAGAATGGCATTGCGCCACTTTGTGAAAGCGCTGTATTTAATTTTTCGCGGCTTATCGGCTGAAGTGCACCTGTTAATATGTTAGATTCAAAAGAAGTTAGCGACAGCTCAATTGAAATGTGCTTTAAGTCGCGCACCGCATCGGTTACATATTGCGAAAAAGAGCCGGAATTGCAAATCCCCGGAATGAGAAAATTTGCATTTCCGCAGGAGGAATATGTAACGGGAAGGTGCAATGCTAAATTCTTTTTTGAAAATGCAGATGAAAGCTCGCGAGCGAAGCTTTTATATTCAGCGTCGGGAAGTGCGGGGAGTGCTATTAAAAGCCCCTCAAATTCACGACGGAGACATTCGGCAATTATTTCAGAAACAAGTGACGAGGTAAACTTTCCTTCAACGCGTCCAATTACCATAAGGCCTCCGCGTAGATTGATTGGAATTCTGGCACAATGCAGATGTGTATTTTCAATTTTATATACCAAATGTGCCGGCGTGAGGTGTGCGTTTTGCAGAATGTCACGCGGGGTAAGCAAATATTCTTTCATAATAAACCTCCTACTTGCCGTATTGGGAATTTAGGTGTATAATATATATATTATGTAGCATCGGAGCTTTATGATGAAAAATATATTTAAACCTGACTTGAAATTCAATACTATTTATGAAATAAAACACGAAAAATTAAAAGAGCTGGGCATTTCTTACGTTCTTTGCGATCTGGATAATACGATCGCCGATTACGGAACGCATCTTCCAACGGATGCTATGAGAGAGTGGATTTTAGCATTTGATAAATGCGGAATTTCTTTTTGTATTGTTTCAAACAACCGTGGACCGAGAACGAAAAAATTCTGTGAAGGACTTGGAATTCCATACTTTTTTAAAAGCGGTAAGCCAAAGGTATCTGCAATTGACAATGCACTGAAATTGCTTTCAGGTACAAGGGATAAATGTGCATTGATTGGCGATAAAATTACAACAGATGTTGTTTGTGCACGTCGAGCGGGAGTTTTATCAATCAAAGTTAAATCAATTAAACCGAGGTGGCACATATGGAAAAGATAGCGCGCTTCGGCCCTGCAGGAAATTCAGAAAGCTTTGTGCGCGCAGGCTTTAAATCTTCAGTCGATGCGCCACGCTGGATTTATGAAATGGGGCTTTCTGCCTATGAATACCAATGCGGTCGCGGAGTTTTGGTAGGTGAGGAGACCGCAAAAAAAATCGGAGCAGAGGCAAAAAAATACGATGTTGCGATGTCTGTGCATGCGCCGTATTTTATGAATCTTGCAAACCCGGAAGAGGAACGAAGAAGAAAGACGATTGATTATGTATTGCAAAGCGCAGTTGCGGCGAGAGCTCTTGGAGCTGACAGAATAGTTATCCACGCAGGCTCGCTTTTAAAGCGCACCCGTGGGGAAGCTCTCTCTACTGCGTGTGATACGCTGTGTGATGTATTAAAAGCGATGGATGCACACGGGTATGGAGATATTACTCTTTGTCCTGAGCTTATGGGGTGTAAGAATCAGCTCGGTAATTTAGACGAAATAATTGAATTATGTCGAGTAGATACGCGTCTCATACCGTGTATAGATTTTGGGCACTATAACGCGCGTGAGGGTGGAATTCTAAAAGAAAAGGGCGATTTTGAATATATTTTCGACCGCCTTGAAGCAGAACTTGGCAGTACGCGGATTTCATCATTTCACGCGCATTTTTCAAAGATTGAGTATACGATGAAATCAGGTGAGGTGCGTCACCTTACATTTGAGGATACCGTCTTCGGCCCTGAATTTTCACCGCTTGCGGAAGTGATCGCAGAGAGAGGATATACTCCTCGTATAATCTGTGAAAGTGCAGGCACTCAGGCGGAGGATGCTTTATATATGAAAAGAAAATATATGGAGTTAATTTCAAAATAACAGCCACTTGTCAGGAGTTTTGAAAAAAACTATTGCCAAGTGATGAAAAATATTGTAAAATAAATTAGAAACTAAAATTGGAGGAAATATAAATGGTTACAGCAGGTGATTTCAGAAACGGTATTACTTTTGATATGGACGGTCAGGTTCTTCAGGTTATCGAGTTCCAGCACGTTAAGCCAGGTAAGGGCGCAGCTTTCGTTCGCACAAAGCTTCGCAATGTTATTTCCGGTGCGGTTGTTGAGCGCACCTTTAACCCGACTGATAAATTCCCACCGGCATATGTTGAGCGCAAGGATATGGAATATCTTTACAATGACGGCGAGCTTTATTATTTTATGGATCTTGAGACTTACGAGCAGGAGCCGCTTAACGCTGATAAGCTTGGCGACAGTTTCAAGTTCGTTAAGGAGAATACTTCGGTTAAGATTCTCTCTTACAAGGGCGTTGTTTTCGGTGTTGAGCCGCCGAAGCACGTTGTGCTTGAGATTACCGAGACCGAGCCGGGATTCAAGGGCGATACCACTACTAACGTTTTAAAGCCGGCGACTGTTGAGACAGGTGCTGAGGTTCGCGTTCCGCTCTTTATCGACATCGGCGATAAGATTAAGATTGACACAGAAACCGGCGAGTATTTAGAGCGCGCTAAGGCTTAAAAATCAATACCCCTGCTCGTCAGGGGTATTTTATTCAGATAAGGAGAATTGTTATGGAAAATATTATGCAGAAAGCGGCATTTTTAAAAGGTCTTGCTGAGGGTATGGAGCTTGATGCAAGCACTAAGGAAAACAAGCTCATTTTAGCTCTTATTGAATTAGTTGATGAAATGGCTTGCACTCTCTCAACTGTTGAGGATGCTACCGCTGAAATCGAAGATGAGCTTGATGAGATTGCAGAAGAGCTTATCGAAATTGAAAATCGTTTAGACGAGTGCTGCGATGATGATTGGGATGATTGTGACTGTGGTTGTGGCGATGATTGCGACTGCGGTGATGACTGCGATTGCGGTGACGATTTCTACTACGAAGTCGTTTGCCCGACCTGCAACGAGTGCATCGCACTTGAGGAGAGCATTGTTGCCGAGGGCGGAATTACTTGCCCGAGCTGCGGTGAAGATCTTGAGTTTGAGTTTGACGAGGACGATGAGTGTGACTGTGGTCACTGCCACTAAAAAGTAAATTTAAAGCCTTTCGGTTTAACCGAAAGGCTTTTTCTATATCTGTTCGTATTTTCCTGTTTCGTTGAAGATGAGCACGTCGTTTTCGCGAAGAAGCGTTTTTCCGTTCGGGACAAACACGACGCCACGGCGATATACTGCGGCGACGAGCTTATCCGGTTCAAGCTCGATTTCTGCAAGGGTTTTGCCGACCCATTCGTTATCTGCGTGAAGTATCATATCAGAAAGTGAAATAAGTCCCTTCGCATCAAAGGTTTTTGCGCCGAGTACAAGTAAGTCACCCGGGAGAAGGACGGTATTGCCCTTTGGCGTTATGTCCTTATCATCACGCCGCAGGAGCATAAGCAAAGTGCTCGGCGGCATACGGATGTCACGCACTGCACAGTTTACCCACGGATGGTTCTCATCGAGCGTTGACTGAATGAACTGCAACGGGGATTCCTCGCTGTAGTCGGTAAACGACTTTAATACGTTTCCGTGTTCGTCAATCATACCGAGTTTTTTGGATACCAGCGGAAGCAGTGAGCCTTGGATTGAAATTGAGAAAAGAACGACTAAAAAGATTATATGGAAGATGTCGTTTTGCGTAGTAATCGGGCTGGTTACAACCATTATCGCAAACACGATGGATGCCGCACCGCGAAGCCCTGCAAATGAAACACACACCATCTGACGGAAGTTTGCGCGAAGAGGACCAAGCAGGAAGAACACTGCCATCGGGCGCGCAACCAATGTCAAAAACAGTGCAATTGCGAGCGATGGGAAAAAGATTTGCGGAAGACGCGACGGGAAGGAGAGAAGTCCAAGCAAGAAGAAAATGAGCATTTGCGCAAGACCGTTTAATCCGTCAAAAAAGTGAACGAGAGAAATTTTATTCTTAATCTGGCGATTGCCTAAAATTATACCGACAATGTATGCTGAAAGATATCCGTTACCGCCGACGGATGCGGGTAGAGCATAAGATAAGATTGCAACGGCTACAACGAAAATTGCATCAAATCCTGCTGTTACAAAGCGGTATTTTCGCAGTACCCAGAGGGAGAAATAGGCAATTAAAATTCCAAACACGGCGCCGTAGAAAAGCTGGGCAAATACTGAACTGAAGAGCGCAAAACCCTGCGCCTCACCTTTCATAATTGAAATTACTGTTGCAGTTAACATATAGGAAAAAGGGTCGTTACTGCCACTTTCAACCTCAAGAAGAGAAGCGGTGTTATATTTAAGACCGAGACGCTTTGAACGAAGAATTGCAAACACGCTCGCCGCATCTGTTGAACAGATGACCGAGCCTAAAAGAATACTCTCAAGAAGCGGAATTTTAAGCGAAAAATAACAGAAAATCGCGGTAAATGCTGCGGTCAGCACGGTGCCGAGTGACGAAAGAAGTATTGCTCGCTTTGCTATCGGGCGCGCCTCAGACCACTTCGTACCGAAGCCACCGTAAAACATAATAAAAATCAGCGCAATTGAACAGATTTCCTGCGCAAACATAAAATTATCAAAATGTATTTTAAAAATACCGTCTGAGCCAAAAAGCATACCTAAAACGATGAATGCCAAAAGTGTTGGTATGCCGAGCTTTGACGAAATTTTATTCGATAATATACATGCTAGTATTACAAGAACTATGAATAAAAGCCAAGTCGCCATATTTTTCACCTCTTTATTATTATACCATAAAAAACATTGCAAATAAAGAAGAAAAAGGCCCTTTTCGTAAAGAAAAGGGCTTGGTTTTATTTGATTTCAAATGAATGAATGAGAGTTCCGTTCTTGTCATAGTATTCGTAGATTAATGATGTAACCTCAGGGCAATCCTTTTGAATGATGACGAGAGAAGCTTTCTGGTATTCCTTTTCTTCTTTCTGCATCTTCCGGATATTTTCCTTTGTGCTCTTTATCCATTCCTCGTTTGAATCTGTCTTATAAGTGTATTTATAAACGAGAGATGTGCCACGCGCTGAAAGCTCAAAATCCGTAGCGTCATTTGAGCCGGCACTGCCAATGGATGAATTTGCAACTTCAACGTAATCCAATATTACCTGCGGAGTTTCCGCAGGCTCTGTCTCACCGCAAGCCGCGAGCGAGAAAAGAGCAAGAACGGTAAGTACTATAGCTAATATTCTTTTCATAATAAAACACCTCTTGAAAATTACTTATTTTATTATAGCCGAAACGAGGGTTTGTGTCAATATTATTCAACTTCTATGGTTGCGATGACGTCACCGTCTGTTTCGTAATATGTATAGAATACAGACTCGACCTGTGGGCACTCGGATTTTATTACGTCCACTGCACTTTCAGCTGCTGCGCGGTTAGCTTCAAGTTCCTTGCGCAGAGTTTCTTTCTGCTCCGGAGTAGAATTGTATATATTATGGTACTTATATTCGTAAACAAGGGAGCGTTTAAATGCAGAAAATGTACAGGTGAAAGTATCGGTTGACGAGCTTTTTGTAACAAGCTCTGCATTTGCAGAGCGATATGCCTCAACATCAGGGTGTGTTTGCTCTTTTGAGAAGCCAACTGCAGTGGAGTAAGCCAAATCACCGTTTGCATAAACGAAATCTATAACATATGAATCAATTTCGGGACATTCCTCTTTTAATACTTCCAAAGTTTCAACGTTATCCTTGTAGCTGTCTCTTATGTAATCGTCGAAAGGATATGAAGGAATGCTTTCACGGGTCACACTCGGTGCTAACTTAAATGAATGGTGAATACACCTATCTGCACCGTACACAAACACATCTTCTTCACCGTACTCTTCATTTAGTGTTTCACCATATGCAACCACAAGCGTTTCAGGATCATCGGCACCTACGGTAAAATCGCAGAGAAATTCACCGTTTTTGTCGTAATACTCAACGATAATCGCGCGGAGAAAAGGAGTACATTTCCTGTAATTATTATATGTTTGTGCATAAAAGATTCTGTCATTGTCATGTGCATATTCTTTGAGCTTTTCTATTTCTTCTTCAGTGGGGTTTTCAAGGTAATCCTGTGTGCTTTTAAATACAAGCGCTGTGCCGCGAGATTCAATTGAGAAGAATGAAAGATTTTCTTTCTCTTGAGCCTTTTCAAACATTTCATCCGCAATCTCTTTAATACTTTCACACGCAGTAAGATATTCCTCCTCACTCGCCTCGACAGAATGAAATACAGCTCCGCTTATATCGCAATATTCATAAATATAATTTTCTATCACAGGGCATTTTTTCTGCATTGCAATCATCATTTCAAAAAGAACTGCCGGGAGTTTTTCTGTTTCTGCCTTTATTTTTTCAATTTCCGAGGAAGTTAAATTGCGCGTATAATCAAAATGGCAGACAAGTGTGTTTTCGCGTATGTCAAAGCTTGCTTTTGCAAGAGGTGCACTCGGCGGTGTAAGATTCTTGCATAACTCGGAAATCATATCCTCTGCGATTGATGGAACAAACTTTGCGAGCGTAGTTGAAACTTTGTCACCAAAGCTACAGCTGCAAAGTGAAAGTGAAAGAGCCAGTGTTGTTAAAATAAGTAGAAATTTTTTCATTTGTATCACCTTTAGTTATATTCATAAAAAAGTATAGACTTTCCGTTTTTATCATAGACTTCCGCGATTATTCCCTTGAGCTCGGGGAAAAATTCACGTAGGCTTTTGAGGTCATCTTCATAGTTGTTTGTCTCGGCAACTTGAAAATCATAAAATTCCTCATATATTTCATTTTCTTCGTTATAATCAATATCTATGTAGTCAAATCGTTCTATAAGATAATTTCCTTGTGCGGAGCAGGATAGTGTGCAATTATCGAAGCGTTCATACTGATGAGATGCATATCCTCTGAGCTGAAAGTTTTCCACATCGCCGACGTAATAGCGTTTGAATGCATAGCCTGATGTATCACATAAGTAGAACATGAGCGAGTGCATTTGCGGGCATGATTTGCGCTGTTTTCTAAGTTCATTCTCTAACATGTTGATAAAATCATCGGAATTATCAAAGCCAAGCTTTAATAGACAGTCCGACGCTCGTCCTTTATTCGGAAGGGGAATATCATCAAAAGAAACAGCACAAGTCAGTGTAGTACCGTATGAGTCAGTGTAAAAGTATGCATTTTCCGGAATATCAAGGTCAAGCAAGAAATCATTGCCCTGCATTTTGACGTATGCATCTACTATTAGCTCAAACTCGTTAGGGCGAGAAATTTCTCGGTGAAATTCTTTGCCGTTTTTATCTTTATGTATTACGGTGCAGGAAGAAATTTCCGGACAATACTCACGAAGGTGAACGAGCTCTATGTAAGCAGAAATCGCTTCTTTCATAACTTCTGCATCACTTTCGGATATATCTGTTACATCGTGCGTATATTCGCATATTACATTTGTTCCGTTAGCTGTGTAAGTACAGCGCAGATTTGAATCATCATAAGAGTCAATATAGTTCGAAATTATTTTGGAATCGCGTTCAAATTGCTTTTTGTTCGATTTTACCGTATAGGTATAACCTGACGGGTCTTTGAATAAATAAATTAAACTCTTGACATCGGGTGTATAGGAATCCTGAATTAACATAAGCTGCTGATATAAATATGCAGGCAGACAAGCAGCCGCTTCTTTCAATACTTTTTTGTCATAGTCCGAAAGCTCGTATCTGTAATTTAAGGTCATAATCACATCGCGCCCGCTGGTGGTTACTCTTACTGATTTGAAATAGCCATTATTGTAATCTAAAAGTTCTTGGTTTCGTTCCTTTGCATATTTCTCTACTTCGGCATATGCCTCAGGATAAAAAGTTTTTGCGAGAAAATTTTCGAAATCGGACCTTATATCGTTTTTGTTTTTTACATACATATTAACAACTGAAACTAGAATTACAGCAACAACTGCTGCAATTATAAGAAGTCTTTTTTTCATAATTTTGCCACCTCAAAACTATTATACAAATGTTTGCACCATGTGTCAAGTTGACATTTTTTATTTTTTAATGTGTGTATTCTACTTTAAATTGCAAATCGCATTGACAAGCTTTTTTTATTTTGCTAATATGACATTAGAAAATAAAACGGAGGTATTTATATATGTCAGAGCTTGCAATTTTCGGCGGCCCGAAGGCTGTCAGCTATAAAAAAACAGGTAAGCACGACGGCAGTGACGTTTTTGCATGGCCGATCGTTACCAAGGAAGATGAGGATGCTGTTTTAGAGGTTATCCGCAACGGTGCTATGAGTGGTACGGATATCACAAAGCAGTTTGAGAAAGAATTCTGCGATTGGATGGGTTGTAAGTACGCGCTTGGCACAAATAACGGTACTGCGGCACTTCATGCTGCAATGTTCGGTTGCGGTGTCGGTCGCGGAGATGAGATCATCTGCCCGTCAACTACATACTGGGCTAGCTGCACTGCGGCTTATAACCTCGGCGCTACAGTCGTTTTCTGCGATATTGATCCGGAAACGCGCTGTGCAGATGCTAAGTCAATTGAATCTAAAATTACAGACAGAACAAAGGCTATCGTTGTTGTTCACTACTGCTCAAATCCTGCTGATATGGACGCTATTATGGCGGTTGCAAGAAAGCATAACGTTAAGGTTATTGAGGACGTTTCTCATGCTCAGGGCGGCCTCTACAAAGGTAAGAAGCTTGGTACTATCGGCGATGTAGGCGCGGCTTCTCTTATGTCTGAGAAGTCACTCGCTATCGGTGAGGCAGGTATGCTCTATACCGATAATCTCGAAATTTACGAGAGAGCTGTCGCTTTTGGCTCGTACGAGAGATTTGGCAGTGAGGACAGTGTTCAGACTGAATATTTAAAGCCTCTTGCAGGCCTCCCGCTTGGCGGTTTCAAGCATAGAATGCATCAGGTTTCCTCTGCAATGGGCAGAGTTCAGCTTAAGTATTACGATGAGCGTTGCGCTGCGATAAACAAGGCTATGAACGAGCTTTGCGACGTACTTGACACTCTTCCGGGTATCAAGGTTCATCGCCCGAATTACGCTGAAGGCACAACTATGGCGGGCTGGTATGCTCCGGTCGCTACATATATTTCCGAGGAGCTCGGCGGATTATCACTTACTCGCTTCTGCGATGCAGTAAAGGCCGAGGGCGTTGAAGACGGTGCTAACCCGGGCTGTAACAGAGCTCTTCATACCCACAATCTCTTCAAGATTGCCGATGTTTTCGGTGACGGTAAGCCGACTCGTATTGCAAATTCAAATAAGGACGTTCGCGAGATGGACAGTGACCTTGTTGTTGCAACAGGTATCGCAAGAAGATCATTCTCGCTCCCGATGTTCCGCGGCTACGACCACGATGTAGTTATGCAGTATGCTAACGCATTTAAGAAAGTTTGCGAAAATTATAAGGAGCTTTTAGCTGACGATCCTGGTGATCCCGAGATGCTCGGCGGCTGGCACAGAATTGACCATAAGAAAAAAGTCGGCGACAAGTAAGATAATAAAAAGTTCTCACATACGTTGTGAGAACTTTTTTATATTGCAATTTTTATTTGTTTTTTGTATAATGGTAAAAAATGAGAGGTGACAATTATGATTACAGTTAAAGAAATGACATACAAAAGCTTCGGTAATTGCGTTGAGATTTCAAACGGAATCGTAAAGGCGGTTGTAACGGTGGATTTCGGGCCGAGAATTATAAATTATTCGTTTACTCATGGCGAGAACATTATGTTTGAAAACGAGGACCGTTCATTCAATGAGCCGGCATCAATTGAAAAGTTCGGCAGCCCGTGGTACATCTACGGTGGGCATAGAATGTGGACAAGTCCGGAGGCTTTCGATAATTGCTACTTCCCGGATAACGAGCCGGTCAAGTTTGAGATTTTGAAAAATGGCGCTCATTTCGTTCAGCGTTATCACAAAGCTTGCGAAATGCAGTGCGAAATTACCGTCACAATGGCGGAGGAAAGCTCTGATGTTAAGGTAGAGCATAAGCTTACAAACTGCGGTGAGCGCGATTTAGATGCTGCAATCTGGGGGATTTCTGCACTCTCGACGGGCGGTATGGAGATTGTTCCGCAGCCGACAACGAATACACATTTTTTGCCGAATAGACAGATAGCACTTTGGTCTTACACAAATATGGCAGATGAACGCGCGGTCTGGGGCGAAAAATATTTGACACTCTCACAGAAACCGATTGAGAGATGCTACAAAATCGGCATAAATTCAGAACACAATTTTGCAATGTATTTAAACCACGGAGATTTATTTGTTAAGAAATTTGACCTCGTAAAGGGCGGCACATACACAGATGGCGGTATGCCTTTTGAAACTTACACTAATAAGCTCTTTCTTGAGATGGAATCACTCGGTGAATATAAGATTCTGAAAAAAGGCGAGAGCAGCACACATTCGGAATACTGGTCGCTTTACAAATGCGATGTAGAAAAGAAACTCAATGAAGATAAGTTTGATGAACTTGTAAAAGAATATGTTAAATAGAAAAAGCTCGGTACTAAGACCGAGCTTTTTCTATTTTATTTTCTTAAGTAAATCGCACATTCCGTTTACTATAATGTCATCGCCACCGGGGGCAAGTTTGGATGAGCGTGCTTCATAGCCGCCTTCGTCATATGCCTTGGTTGTCGGGAAGTATGTACCGCCTGCGTTTGTGAGGCAGCATAAGATTGTTGTTTCAAATGGAGAGCCGGCATAAATTCTTCTGCCGATATCGGTAAACGGCTCTCCCGGAATTCCTGCGAATACGAAATCTCCGACTTTAATTGCAGTGAGCCAGAAATCATAGCTGTCGGGACCGTCTTTAAGATTCCAAATTCTCTGCGCTTCTGCAACAACGGTTGTAAGTTCCATTCCTTTGTATGGGAGCTCATCGGTTCTGTTTTCACAATATAGCTTGTGTATTTTCTCGGCCTCTTCTAGCTTGTCATTCTGCTGATATGACGGAATTTTTACAAGCGTTTCATCATAGGAAAGCTTCTCGGTTTTTACCTCTTTTGCTGTTGTGCAAATTTGCAGTACTGCGCCTGCGATTACGCGTGCCATATGCTTTGAGAGCTCATAGCTTCGCGGAACATTGTCAAAGTCAATTTCTGAAATTGCAGCTCCAGCCTCGGTTGGGAACGGGTTGATGTGGTTAACATCACCCTCGGGCGCATTTAAGAAGACGCAATGTGAATCTTCGATTGCATTTTCAATAATATTACAAAGATGTCCCGGAAAATCTGCGCTGATGTACTCACCGCCGACAGAATCGGAATGTGTTCCGAAGTTTACCATATAAATGTCCTTAGCATTCTCGCGAACAATTTTCAAAAGCTTAACGGTATCAATCGGTTCATCGAGCGCATGGTCAACATTCGGGTTATTAATGCCAGGATTTGTCTGAACAGAGCCGTCCTTCATTCTGAAACGGCGTACGAATGAAATTCTCTCAGCCTTGCCTTCAGCTGTGTAGAATTTAGATTCCTTTAAATCGCGCAGAGCATAAGCTGCAGCATCGCGGATGCAGAGTTTTAAATATTCGTTATACCCCGGAATTGTTTTCATACCGGTTGCAGGGTCGTCCCAGAGAAGCGGGCCGGTGTGGGTGTGAGAACAGGTGATGAATACTGATGTTGTCGGAATATTGCAGGATTCCGAAATTACTTTTCTGTATTCATCGCAGAAGTCTTTTGTTAGAAGGCATAAATCAAGTGCAACAACAACGGCTTGCTTTTCGCCATCGTCAAATGCGGTTGCACGAACGAAAAGATCATCTAAAACACCTTTTGTGTAACGCGCCTTAAAATATCCGTGAATCGGCGTGCCGAGCGGCGGAGTGATACAAATTTTACTAAAACCTGTTTTCATAAAACACACCTCATAAAATAAAAGTATAAATTAAATATACAATTTTCAATATAGAAAGTCAAGGTGGAATAATCTGTTTTTTGTGGTGAAAATAGTTGACAATACTAAAACGATTTAGTATAATGAAAATAACATAGGTTATTCCGACTTTTCGGAATGAAAAAATTATTGGAGGTAGTTATTATGGCAAGATCAGGAGGACCGGGCTCTTTCGTTTTCGGCGAAGCTGAAAAGAAAGAGCTTATGGATGTTGTTGACGGTCGTTATTTATTCCGTTACGGTGATGAGAATACCGACGGATATACACATAAGGTTGTTGACTTTGAGAACGCGCTTAAAGATGTTATGGGTGCTAAGTACGCTGTTGCTACAAACAGCGGCACAAGCTCACTCTTAGCTTCCCTCGTTGCACTCGGTATCGGAGCAGGCGATGAGGTTATCGTTCCGGGTTATACTTTTATCGCTTCAATTTCAAGTATTATGCTTATGGGCGCAATTCCGGTGCTCGCTGAGATTGATGAATCTCTCACCATTGACCCAACTAAGATTGAGGAGCTTATCACTCCGAAGACAAAGGCAATTATGCCGGTACATATGCTTGGTAACCCGTGCCAGATGGATAAGATTTGCGAAATCGCTAAGAAACACAACCTCTTTATTATTGAGGACTGCTGTCAGGCAGTTGGTGCAAGCTATAAGGGCAAGCACTGCGGTACTCACGGTGACATTGGTGCATTCTCACTCAATATCTTCAAGACCATCTCATCAGGTGACGGCGGCGCTGTTATCACAAATAATGAGGAGTACTATGAGAGAGCATTCGGTTATCATGACCAGGGTCACAAGCCGAACCGTACGGGCGTTGAAATCGGAAACCGCAGCTTCATTGGTATGAATATGCGTATGAACGAGTTAACAGGTGCAGTTGCTCTCGCTCAGACACGTAGACTAGATGAGATTTTAGGAATGCTTCGCGCTAAGAAGGCAAAGCTTAAAGGTTTACTTTCAGACCTCCCGCACATTTCTTTCAGAAAGATTAACGATGAGGGCGAGTGTGCAACTCTTCTCACAATCTTATTTGATACCAAGGAGCTCGCTGAAAAGTTCTGCGAGAAGACAGGTGGCAGACCGATTGCATACTCAGGCTGGCACGTTTATAACAATATGGAGCAGGTTCTCAATAAGCTTATGCCGGTTAAGACAATGAATGTTAACGACAGAACTTATGCAAAGCATATGCTTCCGCAGACAGATGACATTTTAGACCGCGCAGTTAACATCAGCGTTGGCGTTGTTGACAAAGGTCTTGGTTCAGGCTACGGTATCAATATCACTTCAACGGATGAAGAGATTGAGGCTGTTGCAAATAATATTAAGAACATCATTCTCAGCTTGTAAAGGAGAAAAATTATGAAAAAGATTAAAGTCGGTATAATTGGTATGGGTTATATCGGTGAGAGCCATATCGAAGCAGTTCGCCGTATCGGTTGCTGTGAGCTTTACGCTGTTGCAGATACAAATGCAGAGCTCGCTCGTGCAAAAGCTGAGTATTACGGAATTGAGCGTTGCTATGCAAGCGTTGAGGAATTACTTGCAGACCCGAATATCGATGCGGTACATAACTGTACTCCGAACTTCCTCCACCTTGCAATTAATAAGGAAATCATAAAGTCAGGCAAGCACTTACTCTCTGAAAAGCCGCTTTGCACAACTTATGAAGAGGCTGCAGAGCTCGTTGAGCTTAAAAAGCAGTATCCGAACAGCGTTGCAGCTGTTAACTTCAACTATCGTTTAAACCCGATGGTTCAGGAAATGAGAAGCAGAATTGCAGACGGTAAGATCGGCGATGTCCGTATCATTACCGGTTCATATCAGCAGGACTGGTTATTATATGACACGGACTACAGCTGGCGTTTAGAGCCTGAGGTTTCAGGTAAGTCATGCGCTATCGCTGATATCGGTTCACACTGGATGGATTCAATTCAGCACGTTACCGGTCATAAGATTACCGAGGTTATGGCTGATGTAAAGACAATGATTCCGGTTCGCAAGAAGCCGAAAAAGCAGGTTGGTACTTTCTCAAACAATACTCCAAGCGAGTATGATGAGGTTGAGATTCAGAACGAGGATTACGGCGCTGTTATGTTCCACACAGACAAAGGCGCAACAGGCGTTTACCACGTATCTGAGCTCGCTGCAGGTCACGGTTGCTACTTAAACTATGAGATTAACGGCTCAAAGGCTTCATTCAGATGGAGTCAGGAAGAGAACGATAAGCTCTGGATGGGATTACGTAGTGACGACAACCGCTATATCATTCGCGACCCGAATGCACTTTCACCTGAGGCTAAGCAGTATTCAGCTCTCGCTATGGGTCATCCGGAGGGCTGGAACGATGCGTTTAAGGGTAACATCTATGCATTCTATAAGTATATCGAAGACGGTATGCAGGGCGAGCCGGTGTTTGCAACACTTGAGCAGGCTACATATATCGTTAAGTTAACCGAGGCGGTTATTGAAAGTAGTAATAAAAAATCTTGGGTAAAGGTTTAAATTATAATTTTTAGGAGGAAAAAACAATGAGCAGATTTAAGTATTCAGTAGGTCCGTGGAACGTTCACGAGGGTGCAGACGCATACGGCCCGGCAGTAAGAGACACCATCCCATTTGAGGAGAAGATCAAGACATTTAAGGAAATCGGTTTTGACGCTATCCAGTTCCACGATGACGACGCGGTTCCGAACATCAATAACTACACCGAAGAGGAAATCAAGGTTGAAGCTAAGAAGGTTAAGGATCTTCTTGATAAGTATGACTTAAAGGCAGAGTTCGTTGCTCCGCGTCTTTGGTTCGATCCGCACACAACTGACGGTGGCTTCTGCTCAAACAGCGCAGAGGACCGTGAGTATGCAATGTGGAGAGCGTATCGCTCAATCGATATCGCTAACGTTTTAGGCTGCGATAAGATCGTTTTATGGCTCGCTCGCGAGGGTACACTTTGCTATGAGAGCAAGAGCCCGGTTGAGACAACAAACCGCCTTATCGAAGCTATCAACAAGATGCTCGACTATGACAAGAACATCAAGATTCTTATCGAGACTAAGCCGAACGAGCCGATCGACCGCAGCGCTTGCCCGACAATGGGTCACTGTATGGCAGTTTCTGCTGCAACTAAGGATCCGTCACGTGTTGGTGGTCTCTTAGAGTCAGCTCACGCTATGCTCGCAGGTCTCGATCCGGCAAACGAAATCGGTTTTGCTATGGCAATGGGTAAGCTCTGGGGCGTTCACTTAAATGACCAGAACGGTATTAAGTACGATCAGGATAAGAGCTTCGGCGTTGAGAACCTCCGCGCTGCATTCAACCAGATCAAGGTTCTTATGGAAAACGGCTACGGTAACAACGGCGAGTACATCGGCCTCGACGTTAAGGTTATGAGAACTCAGAAGCAGGAGGGTAGCTATCAGCACCTCATCAACAGCTTAAAGATTGCTAAGGCTCTTGAGGCTAAGGCTGAGAAGTTTGACTATGACTTCCAGGCTAAGTGTGTTGCAGAGCGCGACTATGAGAAGCTCGAGATGTACGTAATGGAACTCTTAATGGGTATCAACTAATTCAAAATACATATTTTATGGGTGCTTTGTAACAAAGCACCCATAATTTTAAAGGAGGAGAACTATGAATATATTAGCGGTTGGCGCGCATCCGGATGATATTGAAATCAATTGCGCCGGAACACTTGCGAAGTATGCGGCGCAGGGTCATAAGATTTTTATATGTACTGCCACAAGCGGAAACATAGGATCTGCAACTCTTCCTAAGGAAGAAATAGGAGCAATCCGTAAGGCGGAGGCTGCAAAGAGCGCATCGATAATTGGCGCTGAGTATCTTTGCCTTGATTATGACGATGAGTTTTTGTATGACGATAAAGATGTTCGCGTTAAGTTTATCAATATGGTTCGTCATTGCAAGCCGGATGTTATTTTTACTCACAGCTTGCACGATTATAATCCAGACCACGAGCGCACGGGTAAGATTATAACCGACATTCAGGTTATGTATCCGATTGCAAAGATTGTAACAGAAGAGCCGCCGTGTGATATTTTCCCGGTTGTTTATTATTTCGAATCGGCAAACGGATTGGGATTTGTTCCGACTGATTATGTAGATATAACAGATTATTATGAGACCAAGAAAAAGATGTTTTTATGCCACGAGAGCCAACAGGCATGGATGATGGATAATTACGCAGGCTTTGATGTAGATAAGGACAGCTTCACAAACGGCCTCAGAATCACATCGGAATATCGCGGAATGCAGTGTGGAGTTAAATATGCAGAAGGCTTTGTTAAAGCAAACGATGCATACAAAGTTCGCCCGGGTTCGTTATTACCGTAAGAATAAGTCCCATGATAATTTTAATATGCACCTCTGAAGTTCGGCACTTTTAGTGGTGCATATTTTTTAGACTGCTTACCAAAGAGGTGTAGGAAATAAAAAGTAGGGAAGTGGATCGCACTCCCGCGTGCGAGCAGTGCTCATCAGCGATATATAAGCGCTTAATCACACTGTAAAGCGGTTCGACTTTACAGTGTGATTTTTTTGTGCAGGTAAAAAAACGCACCCTGATGTACAGTCACCAAATTTTAAGGTTGTAACGAAAATTTGCATAAAGCAAAAAATGCAAAAAAAATGAAAAACTGTGAAAACGTTGTGGCAGTAAGAAAAACGCAAAAATGCAATTTTTTATGTAACAAATTTGTAAAAAAATAATAAAATAGTTGTAATTTTTGTCTTGACCTTGCAAAAAATTTTTGGTATATTATTTATGCGGTCTAATGTTTTTTGGCGGAAGTGCGCCTAAACGGCTTTAGCTTTCTGCCAAGCAACTTTTTACAAGCAGGGGAGGAATCCCTGCAAAATGGGGAAAAACTCCCTGCAAAAATATAATATTATAAGGAGGAAAAACTATGAAAAGCACAATGAAAAAGCTTGTGTCATTCGCTCTTGCATTTGCGATGATTCTTTCATTCGTACCTGCAGGTATTGTTGATGCACAGGCAAGCGATGTAGCTTGGGCTGGTTCGGAGAATACTACATATTATACTATTCCTGACTTGTGGTACGCTACAGCCGCGTATGAAAGCTTCAGCACTTATACCACAACTATTCATGATAAGAATTCTGATGGTACTAAGGACAGAGGCGAAGTAACTTTTGAAACCAACTGGCGTACAGATGGCGACGATGCTCCAAGATCTGTTGACATCAGAGCGAATGCGGATATCCGCTATCGTACACATGATGGTACAGCAAACTTTGGTTCAATCATTCTAAAACTCCCGGAGGCACAGGGTGTATACACACTCAGTGCAGCTATATGGAACAATGATGCGGGTGTTGATATTGACTTATGGGCATTTGATGTTGAAACAGACCTTGACGTTTCAATGTTAACTACAGATAGCCCGAATTACATTGGCCGTGGTAAAAATGCATCTGGCCTTTATGAGGCAGGTCTCTTCACCGTAGATGGATCCTATACAGATGGCGAAGTTAAGATTGCTTGGAAGAGTGCAGGCGAAGGTGCAGAAACCTCTCACTACCTGTACTTTGGCGGTCAGGGACAACCGGCAGCTTATCCGGACATTCCGGCTACTACAGCATTTATCTTAGACGGTACACCGAACGAGAAGTTAGCTTCTATTGCAGCAGCAACTGATAAGGAAACAATTGATTTTGACAAGAACGAGACCGCAACCGTTTCTGTTTCCGGTGTTATGAACACAGGTGCAGTTGTTGAATTAGAGAACGCAACAGTTACTTATGCAGGTAACAACGATGCTGTAGCAACTGTTGATGCTGAATCAGGTGTTGTTACTCCGGTCGGCAAGGGTACAGTTACAGTTACTGCAACTGCTATTGTTGACGAAGTTGAGTATACAGCAAGCGTTGATATTAATGTAATTAAGTTCGGCTGGGCAGGCGCTGAGAACATAACTGAGTACAAGGCTCAGGATATGGATAATGTTGCAGTACCTGTTAAAGACTTTAATGCAAAAGAAGTAACCGTACTTGACGGTACTACAACAACAAATGATGCAGGTGAAACTGTAATTGCAACAGGTAGGAACAGAACATTTACCAACAACTGGTATTCAGACGGTAACTATTCTGTATACTCATTTACTGATGACAAGGAAGGTCGTTTCCACTACCGTGCAACTGAGCCCTACCACTTTGGTTCTCTCATTATAGAGTTACCAGAAGAAGTAGGTTTATACACACTTAAGACGAGTGTTCTTACAACTTATACAACAAGCAAATATGACTTCTTCGTATTTGACAAGGATGTTTGGGTTACAGCTGATATGCTTACAACCGATAGTGCGCACTACATTGGTACTGCTGACACTACAGTAGGAAGCGATATAAATTGCGGTGTTGTATCAGTAACTCAGAATTTAGCAGGCGAGGACGTTAAGCTTGTTTGGAAGGCATCTGCTGATACCGTTGCAGGTAGCCATACAGGTAACACAGGTAGCTATGGTGGTTACTTTGGCACCGGCAAAACTGATGCAGAGTTTATTCTCGACGGTACAGCTAAGGATACAACTCCGGCTGCAGCATTTAGCAGAGTTGAATTATCAGCTGACAAAGACACAATCGAGTATTGGGAAACTGCTAACCTTTCAGTTGAAGGTTACTTAAGCTATGCAGTAAACGGTACAGATAAAGTTGAGTTAGATGGTGCTACCTATGCTTACACATCAGACAATACCGATGTTGCAACCGTTGATGAGAACGGTGAGGTATCTTGGGTAAGCGAAGGTACAGCTAAGATTACCGTAGCTGTTACATACGAAGGCAAGACAGCTTATGGTGCTATCACAATTAAAACCGGCGCAGCTCCGACATACGATGGCTGGGCAGGTAGCGAAAATAGCGTTACCTATTCTGTTCCGGCACCGGCTGCATCTGATTTCATAGGCAACCGTCCAAACACAGAGCTCAAGTACTTCACACAGAGAAATGCACCGAGCTCTTTAAATGAAGGATTAAGCGCTAATTTCGTTGAAGGTTACACATACCCGAACACTAACTGGTATAGTGATGGTGACTATACTGCAAACAAACTCCTTGTTCGCGGTTGGGGTAGCTTTATGTACGGACAGAGTGATGCTGACAGATTTGGTTCAGTCATTATTGATATGCCGGCAGTTGCAGGTTTCTACACACTTAAGGCTCAGGCTTCACCGGCTGCAAGTGAGTATGACTTCTGGCTCTTCCCGGCAACAACAGATGTTGATGCTTCTATGTTAACAACCGACAGCGCAAACTACGTTGGCCACGGTGTTAAGGATAGCACAAGCGTTTACGAAGCTGGTGTTGTTGAAGTTACAGAAAATATGGGCGAGATGAAGCTCGTATGGCGCGGTACCGTTGGTGACCTTGATGGTGGTAACACAAATGGTGCTAATGTAAAAAACATCGGCCTCTACGGCGGATATTTCGGTGGCGGAAATGCGTTAGGTGCTTCTAATGCAGCATTTGCATTCGACGGTACTCCGAACGAGAAGCTTGCTGATATCACAGTTACTGCTGATACTTCAATCAAGCTCGGCAATACAGGCAAGATTGAAGTTACAGAAGCTAAGCTCAACACAGGTGTTGCAATCGACTTAGCAGATGCAAAAATTACATTTGCAGGTGACAACGCTACAGTTGCTACCGTTGATGCAAACGGTAACATCACAGCAAAGGCAGCAGGCGATGTTAACATCACAGCAACTGTTTCATACAAGGGTCTTACAGCTAGCAAGACCGTTGCAGTTAACGTTTACGATGTTAATTACGGTAACGCAGATGTTGAATTAGGTTTCTACAGACCGATTGTAATTTCAACCCCGGGTGTAAGTACGGCTCCGTGGGCAGAGTATAAAACATATAAAGTTACAATTACTAATGAAGATGGCTCAACCACAACTGAAACAAGAACAAGCAACTGGAAGTTCCATTCAACAAACGCTCCAGATGATCCGACGGGTGGAAATCTCTACCTCGGTAAAGCGGATTACTCAAACCTTACTGCTTGGCTTCCGCGTTGGGTTGCAATAACAACAAAGTATCCGGCAGCAGGTAAGTATACAATTACTCTCAATCACTCTAATAGCAACAAGGCTGCTCAGCAGGTTGCATTCTGGGCGCTCCCGGCTGACACAGCTGATGTTGCTGCAGTTATTGCAACTAAGACTCCGGATGGTATCGCAGATACTACATACGTAGCAGATGGCGGTTCATACATCAGAACTCCGGCTATGGATATTGAAGTATCTCCGGCTATGGCAGGTAAGGAATTTATCCTTGCATTCAAGACAATCGTTCCGACTCCGACTGCATACTATCACTTAGCTTGGAAAGATATCACATTCTCAGGCTCAGCTGACGTTGCAGCAACTCTTCCAGAAACTCTTCCGGCACAGAAGTTTACAAATGTTGAAGTAACAGCAGATAAGACTGCTATTGAGAACTGGGAGACAGCTCAGCTTTCAGCTAAGGGTATTATGAGCTACGCAGTTAACGGCTCAGCAGATGCTGATATGTCAGCAGCTACCGTTACTTGGAAGTCAAGTGACGCAGCTATCGCTTCTGTTAACAACAATGGTGTTGTTACATGGAAGGGCGAAGGCGAAGCAACAATTACCGCAACCGTTAAGATTGGCGATGTTTCAAAGAGTGGTACAATCGTTATCACTTGCGGCGTAGCTCCGAATGCAGAAGGCTGGGGCGGCGCTGATAATTCAGCTTACTACGTTGTTAAGCGCACAGCTCCGAAAAAGGATATTAACCTTGGATACTTTACAAAGAGAAATGCTGACAACACCTTAGAAGGCTTGGATTATCTCACATCAACCTACACCAATACTAACTGGTATTCAGATGGTGATTTTAATGCGAACGTTTATGTTCGTGAGTGGGATAGTATTAAGTATCAGACATCAAGTGCAACCAACTTTGGTTCAATTATTCTTGATATGCCGACTACCCCTGGTTACTACACATTAAAGTCTCAGGTTATGTTCAGCGTTTCATCAGCTGAGTATGATTACTGGCTCTTCCCGGTATCAACAGATGTTGATGCAGCAATGCTCACAACTGACAGTGCAAACTATGTTGGCCACGGTGTAGCTACTAGCGAAGCTGCATTTGAAGCAGGCATTGTTAACGTTACAGAGAATATGGGCGAGATGAAGCTCGTATGGCGCTCAACCGTTCAGAATAACGGTAGCGGCGGTAGCCAGATTGGCTCATACGGTTCT
>JAZNOR010000025.1:0-5498 GCA_045589235.1 Eubacteriales bacterium
AAAAGCAGCAGCAATCAACCCGAATCCATCAAAGCGTGAGATGGATATGCTCCTTGCAAACGGCGAGCAGATGTCAATTGCGCTTATGGCAATGGCGATTGAGAGCATGGGCTATCCGGTAATATCACTCACCGGCTGGCAGGTAGGAATGGAAACTGATTCAAACTACGGTAGCGCGCGAATTAAGAAAATAAATGCAACCCGTGTTGAGGAAGAGCTTGCGCATAGAAAAATAGTTCTTGTTGCAGGCTTCCAGGGTATCAATAAGTATAACGATGTAACAACACTTGGCCGTGGTGGTTCAGATACTACGGCAGTAGCACTTGCGGTTGCCCTAAAGGCAGACCTTTGCCAGATATATACCGACGTTGACGGTGTATACACTGCAGACCCGCGCTATGTAAAAGGCGCACGCAAGCTTGAGGCAATAACATATGACGAAATGTTAGAACTCGCATCACTCGGCGCAAATGTATTACACAACCGTTCGGTTGAAATGGCAAAACGCTATAACGTAGACTTAGAGGTAATTTCAAGCTTTACCAAACAACCGGGCACAAAAATTAAGGAGGCACCTAATATGGAAAAAATGAATGTATCAGGCGTTGCAAAGGATAAAGACGTAGCAAGAATATCACTTATCAATTTAGCAGATGTACCGGGAATTGCATTTAAGATTTTCTCATCCCTCGCATCAAAGAAGATAAATGTAGATATCATTCTCCAGTCAATCGGACGTGATAATAATAAGGATATCAGCTTTACAGTGCCGACAGGCAGTGTGGAGTCAGCAGTTAAGATTTTAGAGGAAAACAGAGATAAAATCGGCTTTGAGAAGATTGAGGTAAACGATAAGGTATGTAAGGTATCAATCGTTGGTGCCGGAATGATAAACAATCCGGGAGTTGCAGCGAGCATGTTTGAAGCACTTTATGATGCAAATATCAATATTCAGATGATTTCAACAAGTGAGCTCAAGGTTTCAGTACTCATTGACGAGAACGATACCGATAAAGCGCTCAATGCAATTCACGATAAATTTTTTGCATAAATCATAGATAAATATCATATATATTATGTGCACCACAAAAGTTGTTTTGTGGTGCACTTTTTTGTTATGAAAATGATAATGCATAAGAATAGAGATTATATCATGGCTTATTTATCCTGATATTTTAACAAAATTTCTCGGAATTTTGCGGCATGGAGTCCTTCTTCGACCGCGAAATCGGAAAACACCTTTGATGCCAACTTATCATCGGATATTTCGTGCGCATAAGTTTCAAAATCCCGCACCAGCATCATCGAATCCTGCCACGCACGCATTACCTTATCGCGTGTTGTTATATTTACTTCATTCGGATTATTTGACATAAAAATTCTCCTTTATCTGTTTTTAATAGTGTTTGCAGATAAAGGAGAATAATACTATTTAATTAAAATTTCTTCTATTTCGCAAGTGTAAATTCTGTGAAAGTCGCCATTTTTGTAATTTGAAAGCAGAGTTTTGTCAATAAAATTATCTTCCGACATATCCTGCTTATAAATCACTTTACAGCGAATTATAAGCTTTGCTTCACGAAATGCAACGCTGTCGCCACAGGGAATAGGATTTAATTTGCATTCGCGCGCTTTGTCATATTCACGACCGCTGTGACTTCCGCAGAATTTAAGTGCATCGCGATATTCTTCGGTAAAGAAGGAGAGTGTTAAACTTCCGCATTTTTCAATAAATTCATAAGTGTAGCGCGACGGACGCACATAAACGTTACACACATTTTTGTTCCACAAAAAACCAACTCCGCCCCATGATGCGGTCATTGTGTTGTAATTTTTCACATCGCCCGATGTGACTAGCATCCAGTCAGAACCAATCAAGTTGAAAACGTTCTCGTTTAATTCATTTGGCGCAATTGTTTTCACATTAAATCACCTCATATTCATTATAAAAAGAAGAAAAGCATCTGTCAAGGCAGGCTTGTACTTTTATT
Source organism: Eubacteriales bacterium (assembly GCA_045589235.1). Classification (GTDB taxonomy): domain Bacteria; phylum Bacillota; class Clostridia; order Oscillospirales; family JAAYXM01; genus RGIG7332. The sequence goes on from JAZNOR010000025.1 coordinate 1,992, forward strand.
TTGATGTCAAGAAATTTTAACTTCCTGCATATATATGTAAAAAAAGCAAGGAGGAAGAAGGAACTATGCAAAATTTTTTACCCGAGGGCTCGCTGATCAATACAGAGCACAACAGGTTTTTAACTTCGAGCATTTCGGCTCTGCATACAGCATTTTTAAATGAGGAAATCATCGAAGGGCGCGTTGTACTTTGCGATGCCGCGCACAATTTAATTGTAAAGTTGGGAAACTTCACCGGTATTGTTCCGCATGATGAAGCGGCACTTGGAATAAGCGAGGGTGAGGTGCGCGAAATAGCGGTTATATCAAGAGTAGGAAAGCCGATTTCCGTTGTGGTTTCCGAAATAAACACAGAGGGTGATGAGGTGGAGGTTAAGCTCTCACGCAGAGTTGCGCAGGAGAGAGCAAGGGAACACTTTCTAAACTCACTCGAATGCGGCGATGTGATTTCGGCAACCGTTACACATCTTGAGCCGTTTGGTGCATTCGTTGACATCGGGTGTGGTGTGGTGTCATTAATCGGGATAGAAAATATTTCCGTGTCGCGCATTTCACATCCGCGCGATAGGTTTTACATAGGACAGAAAATTTGCGCTGCGGTCAAAGAAATTGATGTTTTGCGCGGCAGAATTTCACTTACGCATCGCGAATTGCTCGGAACATGGCAGGAAAATGCAGATAAATTTGAAGCAGGCCAGACTGTGCGTGGAGTTGTACGCGGTGTTGAGGAATATGGAATTTTCGTTGAGCTTGCGCCGAACTTATCGGGTCTTGCCGAGAAACGCGATGATTTATCTGAGGGCGATTGTGTGTCGGTATTTATTAAAAATATTGCTGAGGATAAAATGAAAATCAAATTGATTGTTATTGACAAAATAGACGATGAAAAGCGGGGAGAAATTGAATATTTCATCCGCGACGGAAAAATAAAACACTGGTGTTATTCACCTGATTCATGTACGAAAAAGAAGATTTATACTGATTTTTAAAATTAAAAGCCTTGGTTTAAAACCAAGGCTTTTGTAATTAAAGCGAAACGAACGAGGGGTAATTAAGATGCGAATTTTTTAGAATTTAAAATTTCCTGCATCTTTTTATCCATATCCGAAGCGTAACCGGGATAAATAACTTTTTCAACTTCCTCGTGCTGGAAGAAAATGTTGTATTTATCTCCGAGATTACCCTCGGGATAAAGGCAAGCGACATAGTCCCAAACTAAGTTTGAGTCAGCTTGAATCTGCGCTCTGCCATATATCATAAGCGGACGATTTCCGCCTTTTAAAGTTACAACAGTTCCAATCGGATAATATTTCATATTCCACCTCCTTTTCGGTGAATATTTAGTTAATTAGCTTAACAGAAGAATATAAAAGCATCAATTGTTACATATAGCCACAGAGCTAAAGCAATTACAAAAGAAACAGTATAAAGAAACCAGTAACCTTTGTTTAGAGAAAAGCTTCCATTGTTTTTGAGTGAATATATGTCATTTGTTGAACAGTTATGTGAAGTTAAAAATGGACCATATGCCAACATGAAAAACCACACACTACCTTGAAATGAAGAATATAAAAAGTCTGAAATGTTAGGAATAGATATTAAATATGACAAAACTCCCAATATTGTCGAAACCATTGGAGGTGTGTTCATAATTAGTAATTTGCGAAAATGACATTTGCGGAAAGTTCTTGGTATTTCAGCTTTTTGAATTTCGTCACAATTATCTGTTTTTGGTTTTGGCATTGACACTGAAGTGAAAATAAAGATAAAGTTTACCCACAAATAATAAACTGCAAGTTGTATTAAAATGTTCATTTTACATCCTCCAGACTTTTTACAAAAACTTGATAAAACGAAATTACCGATTTTTTATTAATTAATAATTGCTTCACCAAGTTTATCTCCTGCATATTCACCAATTTTGCCGCCATAGTAATCACCAATAAGGCCAAAAGCAAAGCCACCAAGAGTTCCTAATAGGCCACCAACAACAGTACCAATACCTGGACAAATTAAAGTACCAATAGCAGAAATTGCTTTTGCACCTACTATCGCACTGCCAGAAGATAATGCCCAACCACCCAAAGCAGAACCAAGTTTTTTGTAGCTCTCTATATCGTTTAGCTTTTTATCCGTTATTAGATCATTCAGGGCATATATCCCTGCTTCACCAAAGGATAAAATAGTTGATACTGCACCTAATGCTTTGCCACTTTTTTTCAATATGGGCATTCCTTTAGCTACAGCTTGGTTAACGCCGGTGAGTGGAGAGCCTGGAGTTACTAAAAAGTTTTGTACCGGTTCGAGGTCTACAAACTCTGAAAAGTTTTTCAAAGTACTACCAGCAATATTTGAAACATCACCAATCACGTCAGAAACAGAATCTTTTGTTTTGTTCGATTCAGGCGAAGTGATATGCAGATTTTTAGGAGCAGGATGAAGTTCCCACCTGTTTTCGGATTGCGCAGATGCATAATCCCCGTTTTCAAAATGCATAACAGGTTTTTGGCTGTCGTTTTGTGTTTTATCCATATTTTCGGGAGCAGGGTGAAGCTCGTATCTGAGTCTTGGATCTACACCTTTGTAATGGCTTGCTGCATAATCGCCGTTTTCAAACCACATTGTGGGTTCTTTCTTGATTTCAGAATCAGACTTTGATGCGGTTGTATCAGCAGGTTTATTTTTCTGATACTGCTCGTATTTTGCCATAAGTTCTTCAACCGGGTCTTGCTTTTTGAGTGGCATACCTGCAGGTGCAGGATTTGGCGTTGTAAAGAAGTGTTCAAACGGACTTCCGCGAAAAGCTTCATAAAGCTCGGTTTTAGCCTTTTTGTTGTCCGCAACTTGTTTTTGATACTGCCTTTCTTCCTCTTCGTCGCCCCAAAATCCGCTTAAAAACAATCGCTCTTCTTTATCGGGGAGCTTCGGGTTTAAAATATCGCTTAAACGACTTCCGAAATGAGCATCAAAACGACGTTTTTCTTCTTTCTCACCGTAAAATTCCTTGTCATACTCGCGGTCTTCATAAGAGGGGAAACCGTTATTAAATAAAAACTTTTGAGTTTTAGGCTGACTTTCTTTAGCGTAAAGATAGTCAGACATTTTCTTGTTATCGGTTTTGTTTACCTGTTTCGGCTTCTGCGATGCGCTTGTTGTCTTCGTTGCCTCTTTTGGCTTTTGCCAAGTGGTGTTCGTTTGCTTTGCCGCAGTAGCCGCGGTCTCAGCACCGCTTTTTGCAAGTGATACCGCAGTACTTATACCGTCAGTTTTTTTATCCTCATTTTTTGTCACGCGACCAATATCGGAAATACCTTGCACAGGGGCAAGTCCTGCACCGACAGAACCAAAATTCTTTTCTTCTTTTTTATTATACTCCTGTTTCTTTGCTTTTTCAAGCATACCAAGAATTTCGGGGTCAGGCTTAAAGTTTCCTTTCATCCAATCATTTAATGTATTCATATTTCTCACCTCCTTTTACAAACATATGTACGTTTCGCTTGCGATAAC
>JAZNOR010000026.1:0-3861 GCA_045589235.1 Eubacteriales bacterium
ATCTGCAAGCTATCCATCTCCAAAATTTATGTAACCGAAGCCATAGAGTCTGTCATCATTTTTTTATATTTTACAATATCCAATTTTATAAGTCAACCCGAACTTTTTCTTATTATACCGCTTCTGTTTTATTGACATTTCATAAGTATGGGAGTATAATTATTCCATTAAAAAGAGTTTATAATTTACAAAGGAGTTGTTTTATATGGAAATGAAGTTTGTTTACAAAGGAAAAACAAAGGATGTTTTCGCTCTTGACAACGGCAATTATCTCTTAAAGTTCAAAGATGATTGCACAGGCAAAGATGGTGTATTTGATCCGGGTGAAAACGCTGTTGGCCTCACAATCGACGGCGTTGGCGATGTAAATCTTCGCATGTCAATATATTTCTTTGAAAAAGTCAATGCTGCAGGCATCAGAACACACTATGTAAGCGCAGATCTCAATGACACAACAATGGAAGTTCTTCCTGCAAAGGTGTTCGGCAAGGGTCTTGAGGTTATCTGCCGTTACAAAGCAGTTGGTTCATTCTACAAGCGTTATTCAGACTATTGCGAGCTCGGTCAGGATTTACCTGCTTATGTTGAAACAACATTTAAGAACGATGAAAAGGGCGATCCGCTTGTTACAAAAGACGGTCTTGTTGACTTAGGTGTTATGACCGCTGAGCAGTATGACTCTCTCAAAGCTATGACTCAGGCTGTTACCAAGATTGTTGCTGACGATCTCAAAGCAAAGGGTCTCGACCTTTACGATATCAAGTTTGAGTTCGCTTATGATGCAGACGGTAACGTTATGCTCATCGATGAAATTGCTTCAGGCAATATGCGCGTATACAAGGATAACGAATACATCGACCCGATGACACTCAACAAATTATTCTTCGCATAAACTATACCAAAAAACCGCGTGGGTTCTCCACGCGGTTTTATTTTTTTGCTTTTGCACCAACTAAAGCAGGTGCAATTTTTAAAATAATCCAATTTGCAATCAGACACATAGCTATAGAAATTGCTGATACAATTATCCCCGTCAATGCATCGCTTTTCATAAGTAATTCTTTTGTTAAAGGAAAAATTGTCTGAAAAAACAGAATCGGGAACTTATGCATAAGTAGAATCGGCAGGGTATTTTCGCCTATGTATGCAATAAAACGTGGTGTCGGAAGCTTTATACAAAGCATACAGATTGCGGCAATCGTCGCAAGTGAGCTCGCAAAAAAGAGAGGAATATTTCTGTATTCATTTTCCATATATTCAATAGCTTCATTTTTCATCCCTAAAGCAAAGCCAATCACCAAAAGTATAACAATAATGGGTAAAATCCACTTATGTTTTGTATTTTCAATCTTTTTATGCATGTTTTTACAAAGATAACCCAACAAGAAAAATGATAACATACTTACTGCACAAGCAAGTTTCCACGGAAGTTTATTTAATCCTTCAAATATGTTACTGAATACAAGAAACAAAACCGACAATGTAATTGCCGTAAAAATCACTGCAAATTTATTTTTCTTTTCTGTTTCAACAAAGCGAATTATCGGAAAAGCCAAAAGCGACAGAACAAAAAGGCAAGGCAAAAACCAAAGCGGTCGGTTACTTACACTGTATCCCCATACTGTTATATTAAAAAGCTCACTCCACAAACCACTGTTTGCAGTTCCTGTATCAAGTATTCCTTCCGCAAACGAACCCAATACCAAAAAAATAGCAAGACTAATAGCTGAAAAAGCAAAATACGGAATCATTATAGAGTAAAAACGCTTCTTGGCAAAATCGAAAAAACTTTTATGCGAAGTTGTCTTAAAAGTAATTCCCGATAAAATGAAAAACAATGCAACATGAAACGAATAAAGATAATGCTGAACATCTCCACCCCTTAATGTGTGTCCCAGTACTATGGCAAAAATTCCTGCAAATTTTGCGGCATCAATCCACAGAATTCGATTTTTATTTGCTTCCATTTTATCTTCTCTCCTTATTTGTACTACAATTAATATAACACGGTAATTAGCATAATTCAATATAAAAATCCGCCCGAGAATTTCGGGCGGATAATTTTATTTGTAATATTAATTACTTACCTTCCTTAATTGCAGCCTGAGCAGCAGCAAGGCGAGCAATCGGCACACGGAACGGTGAACATGATACATAATCAAGACCAACCTTGTGGCAGAACTCAACAGAAACCGGGTCGCCGCCGTGCTCACCGCAGATACCGCAGTGGAGTGTCGGACGGGTCTTCTTACCGAGAGTAACAGCCATCTCCATAAGCTTACCAACACCTGTCTGGTCGAGCTTAGCAAACGGATCATTCTCGTAAATCTTTTTATCATAGTATGCAGAAAGGAACTTGCCTGCATCGTCACGGCTGAAGCCGAATGTCATCTGAGTTAAGTCGTTAGTACCGAAGCAGAAGAACTCAGCCTGCTCTGCAATCTCATCAGCAGTGAGACATGCTCTCGGAATTTCCATCATAGTACCAACCTCGTACTTGAGGTTAGCGCCTGCAGCTGCAATTTCAGCATCAGCAACAGCAACAACAACGTCCTTAACGTACTTAAGCTCCTTAACCTCGCCTGTAAGCGGGATCATAATCTCCGGAACGATGTTCCACTCCGGATGCTTCTTCTGAACGTTAATAGCAGCGCGGATAACTGCAGTTGTCTGCATCTTAGCAATTTCCGGATAGGTAACTGCAAGACGGCAACCACGGTGGCCCATCATCGGGTTGAACTCATGGAGAGATGTGATAACATTCTTGATCTCCTCAACAGTCTTGCCCTGAGCCTTAGCAAGAGCTGCAATGTCAGCCTCTTCAGTCGGAACGAACTCGTGGAGTGGCGGATCGAGGAAGCGGATACAAACCGGATTGCCCTCAAGTGCCTCGTATAACTTCTCAAAGTCGCCTTGCTGATACGGTAAGATCTTGTTAAGAGCAGCTTCGCGACCTTCAACTGTATCTGAACAGATCATTTCGCGGAATGCAGCAATACGCTCAGCCTCGAAGAACATGTGCTCTGTACGGCAGAGACCGATACCCTCAGCACCGAGTTCACGAGCTTTCTTAGCGTCAGCCGGAGTGTCAGCATTTGTACGAACCTTGAGAGTTCTGAACTCGTCAGCCCAATCCATGATACGGCCGAACTCGCCGGCGATTTCAGCATCAACAGTCGGGATGATACCATCGTAAATATTACCGGTAGAACCGTCGATTGAGATGTAATCTCCCTCGTTGTAGGTCTTACCAGCAAGAGTGAACTTCTTGTTCTCCTCGTCCATAACAATCTCGCCACAGCCTGATACGCAGCAGGTACCCATACCACGTGCAACAACAGCAGCGTGGCTTGTCATACCACCGCGAACGGTGAGGATACCCTGAGAAGCCTTCATACCTGTGATATCCTCAGGTGAGGTCTCAAGACGGACAAGAACAACCTTCTCACCGCGAGCATTCCAAGCTTCAGCATCTTCAGCAGTAAATACAACCTTACCGCAAGCAGCACCAGGTGAAGCACCGAGACCGCGACCTGCCGGAGTTGCAGCCTTTAATGCCTTAGCATCGAACTGCGGGTGGAGAAGTGTATCTAAGTTTCTCGGGTCAATCATAGCAACAGCCTGCTTCTTATCGATCATACCCTCGTCAACTAAATCGCAAGCGATCTTGAGAGCTGCCTTAGCAGTTCTCTTACCGTTACGGGTCTGGAGCATGAAGAGCTTACCGTGCTCAACAGTGAACTCCATATCCTGCATATCTCTGTAATGATCCTCGAGAGTTGCGCAGACCTTCTGGAACTGCTCAAATGCCTCCGGGAACTTGTTAGCCATTTCAGCAATCGGCATCGGAGTACGAACACC
>JAZNOR010000027.1:0-17061 GCA_045589235.1 Eubacteriales bacterium
GGCTTCGGATCTTCTGATCCTCCACCGCCGCCTCCGCCGCCACCTTCTGGGAAGGTGTCGCCGCCTGCGACTGCACCGCCGGTCGGGTTAGCAACATTGATGTCAACATAGAGAACGCTCTCTAAAAGTCCGTCGCTTACAATGAATGATGCTATATTGTCGCCACGATCTGCTGTGGTCGGAGTCCATGTAAAGGTCTGAGTCTGTTCATCAAAGATCATACCTTCAACACTGTCATTCATCTTATAGGTTAAGTCGTTACCTGTCTGGCTCTGTGCTGTTACCTTGAAGGTTAAGGTGTTACCAGCCTCAACTCTCTGCTTCGGAAGCTCGTTCGGGATCGGGCTTGCATCATCAAAAGTCGGAAGCGGGATTCTGAACTTCATTCCCTCGTCCATATAATAAGCATAGCCCTTTGATTCGTCGTTAGCATCAACATATTTGTGTATTGTTGTTACCGATCCAACATCGAGTTCTACTTCATTGCCATTCTTAGTTGCAGCTTCAATGCGGTATGCACCATTGTACTCTGCATGAGCATCGCCACCGTTATCAATATAGATATACTGATTAACAAGCTTTGATAAATCAACTTCACTGTCGAATTTAACGGTGATTATGTTCTTCATACTCATCTCTTTGGTAAAGTCGGTAATAGTTCCTGTGTAAGCAGAAGTACCGTCCATACCTGCAATATGAGTACCGTCATTCATATAGGTGTAAACCGGAACGTCAATTCCCTCTTCGTAAGTTACAACACCAACAAAGCCGTTGAAATCAAACTTATCGTCTACGCGATACTTGATTGTGTTATTTGTTGTGTAAACGATATAGTCAATTCTGCCGCCCTTAAGCGTTACCTTAACTGCACGAGCAGCATCCGCTTTACCTTCATAACCTACTGTTGAAACAATCGGAACTTCTTCTACCGACTCAATATATGCCTCGTTCTTATACGGCTGGATGACCGTTGTAAAGAGTGAGTCTAAATCCTTGCCTTGACGGCGAGCCATAATCTGCTTAATGAAGATTTCGCCAAGCGGACCCTTAGGCACTCGCTGGTCGCCGTAAGCAAATTCATTAAGTTCGCCATCTGTATTGAGCATTGTTAACTTCAAGTGTAAATTCTGCTCGCCCGGAAGCACGTTGAAGTAGTCTTTAATCTTAAAGTCAGCGCTGATTGTTGACGCTGTCGGATTTGCTGCGCGATAGACATTCTTAATCCAGGTAAAGCCTGCCGGATTTTTAAGCGGAGTCGCCCAGTCATTGCTCCACAGCTCATCCTGACCATACGGGACATTCGGACCTGCATAAGATGACTCTGCCGGGTTACCGTTCCAGTCAACTGTTGTTGTAGTCTGTGCTACCATCGGAATATCAACTTCAATTTCATCGCCCTGAGCGTGGAAATTGTAGATATGGTCGTTACCGCCCTTTACGCGGAAGAAATCTACTGCATAGCTTACATCAGGATTTGCTTCAACCTGAACCACCGTTCTGCGGAAGATTTCTGCAGAATCGTAAACCTCAGGCGCATCAACGTCCATAAGCTTAACCTTGCCTGAATCGTCAAAGTGATATGGGTCACCGACATTGATGCTATTCATAACAGAGTTTGCATATTTGCTGTTAAAGTTATTTTTCTTACCGTTCTCTTCAACGACAAATACTGTGTTATGAGCCATCGGGGTATTGCTCCAAGTAATACGGTTTAAGTCGACCGACTTATAGTCCGGGTTGCCGTTATCAGGTGAAAGATCAAGACCGTAAGCAACAACGCCAAGGTTGAGCGTATCCTGGTTGCCGTGACCGGAGTTGATACCATAATACATCCAGAAGTTCTGTTGAGTATCAATTGCATTATTACCACGAACCCATTTACCGCTTCGTGTTACTGCAAAGCCGGTGCCGGTTAAGTTTTCACTTGGATGAGAAATCATAGCACCCTTCTCTTCAATGATTGCCATAACCTCATCACGTGTCTGATACGGATTTTTAGCATAAATGCCGTCATTTAAGTCTGAAATATCGCCGTTATATAAGAAGTATAAAAGTCGGGCTATGTTATCATCCTTAACTCCTGCCTTCCACGCACCGTGGAGAAGTGCCGGCGTTGCAATCATATATGGCTGCGCAAACTGACCGGTATCACCGATAAGCGGTGTGTAACGGCTTGCAAGAGTGAGCTTTGAAATACCCTTGATTGCGTGATAATACTTAGGATACATATAGAGGTTAGCAGATGCATAAGTATCTGCATAGCTGAGGAGTGCGTCGGCATTTGTAGAGAAAGAGTTCATCCAGCCTACGTTATAGCCCGGAGCTCCCTCGTTACCCCAACCGTCACGATCAACAGTGTTAACCATAATCTTATAGAAGTTACCCTTCTCGCCGATTATGCCCTCTTCACTTGTTTCAAAGAGCCAATCGATCCACTCGCCACTCTCAGGCATTGTATCGAGCGCTTGAGCTGCCTTTGTCATAACAAGCTGTTGGAGACCTACGTTAGACCAGATTCTGCGGTAATGGATAGCATCACGGATTGCGCGAAGAATACCGTTATCGCAGTTATAGCGAATTAAATCTGCGCTCGTCTTCGGGTTTTCCATATTATACTTTGCAGCCTTTTCCGAAAGGTAGTTAATAACCTTCGGGTTCTCCATCTCCGGCCAGAAAGCATCGTAGTAGTCAGCGATTAAAACAGCAAGGTTATAGTCTGCATTATGACCAAGAACCTGACCTTCACCGGAGCCACCGTCAGAGTTTAAGAAATGCGGCCACTTGAGATTCATTTCATGATATACATCTGCTACACGGTCGATGATAATTGCACCGGCAACGCCGTATTTTTCCTCACCGGTATAGCGATAAGCATCACGAAGTGGACTGAGAGCGCGAACAATAAGGCCGCCGCCGTAACCCCATGAGGTTGCCCAGATTGATCTGTTATAACGCGGGATATATACATGAATTTCAGGAATGTCGGAATATGCGCCGGTGTAATATTTACCCGTGTTGTAACCATTACCGTCGTCTACACCCCAGCCGTGAACGCCTTCGTTGTGCATAACGCCGTTTTTGTCTACATACTCGTCTTTTTCAGGATAAAGAACATTTACAAGATAACCTTCTCCGCCGTTTGCGATAATTTCATCGTTTCGCTCTTTCGCAAGCTGCGGATTATACTTACCGCCGTTATTCTCATCAATACCGAGTTCATAGTACTTACCAAAGTCATTTGACGGGAAGTATCTGCGGCATGCACCGCACTGAATCTTCCACTTGATATTATACGGATCTGCAGTAAATGAAAGACCAAGTGCTGCAAGGTCCTTGCCACAGTAGCGGCAATATGAATAGTATGGGTCTTTCTTTATCCATTCACCACGCGGTAATTCCTGCGAGGTGATATGGTTCCAGATTTCATCATACATCGTTACGTATTTATCTGCCTCTTTTACTGCGCTGTTTCTCTTAGCTGTTGCCCAACTGTATTTTTCAATATTCTCACGCCCCTGCTCAAGTGCCTCTTGAGTTATAATTGACGTGCGTGACTTGAGTGTTCCCGCAACACCTGTAAATCTTGCTGTTGCAGTATAGCCGTTAAGCTCGGCATCGGCGCGGATTTTTATAAGTCCTGCCTTGTGTGCGGTAACAATACCATCCTGCGTTACGGTAGCAACTTCAGGATCTTCACTTACAAAAGTTATATTTGCATCGAGTGCATCCTGTGGGTCGTGCGGAGTTGTTACCTTAATCTTACCTGATTTGCCAATACCTAACGGGTTGGACACGCTATCGTTGTCAAGCTCGATTATCATACCGTCAAGTGGGCGTGAGCCTGTAAGCGTAAGTGTATAGAAATAGAAACCGTATGCGCCAACACCACTTGCATTTAATATTGCATCATCTGTTTGCGGCTGTGTGCCTTTAAATACGAACAGTCTCTCCATACCTGCTTCATACGGCTGAATTTCGATTTCACCAAAGGTAGCCTCATAAGTTCCTGCCTCCGGATTCGGAACAAATGAACCAACGAGGGTATCTCCATTTAATGCCGATTTAATATCAGCAGTATCTACCGGAAGCTCATACATACTGATTTCCGGCGGGCATAATTTACCGTCATACTTAAGCACAGCGCCATAACTGCCCGGGTTCTCCGGAAGCTTTACGATAAATGCTGTGTAATCACTTGCATTCTTAGCAACATATTTAATCTTTGTATAGAATGCATTTGTGTATGCAGAGGTCGGATGCACCTTCCAATCGGGATTTGCATGCTCGTGGTATTCACCTGTCTGTGTTGCAAGAGTTCCACTTCCGCTAAAGTCTTCATCCGGCTCTAAAACGCTATCCGTATTCTGAACCTTACCATACGACTTTCGGAAGTTATAGGTGTGATTATACTGAACACCCGGTCGCTCAAGATTTGCAACTGTTTCTGCAACCTCAACTGTCTTTGTGTCAGACATACTCGAATTATTGGCACTTACAGTTACTGTAATTTCAGCCGCACCTGCTGCTTTACCTGTGAGCACACCGGTAGCAGCATTAACTTCGATAATATTCGGGTCACTGCTTGTGTATGATACTATTGCATTATTTAAATCAAGCGCTGTACCGTCTTTCAATGTCGCTGCAACGGTCGCAGTTGCGCTGCCGTCGATTGCGAGCTTCTTGATAACAGAAAGTGAAACATTTGTTATCGGCGGCGCAACATACGGTGGCGCATTACCGTCAAGTATAAGCTTTGTTGCGGTAAGTGTACCGTTACCTGCAATTGCATCGTCACCTGTTCCTGTTGCCTGAAGAACTAAAATATATTCAGTATTTTCACGAAGTGCAATCGAACCTAAAACTACGTTTTGTTCTTCAGCACCCTCGGTATATTTAGCATCACCAATCGGCTCTCTGTTTGAAATTTCATAGTTGATTTCAGAAAGTGGAACGCTTGCCGGAAGTACATAAGCCTGAACTCCGGTTGCGCCTGCGTGGTTCTTATAAGCAAGTCGGATTGTATATGTGCTTGCCTCACTGCTTACAAACTTGATTGCCGACCATGTATCATCGTCAACACCGATGAAATTAACCGTGCCGTTTTTAGTGACCGCGCGACCTGCTCTGTTCACGTAATTTCCGAAATATTTCCAACGTGCATTCTTGTCAGCGTTATATTCGGTAAGTAGCTCGACATTCTCACCGTTTTCAGCAAGACCTTCCATAAGGTTTATTTCGTTTGTTACGGAATCACCGCGGAAGCTTGTGCAAACTATTTCCTTTGATGCGCTCTTTGTCACACCGTCGAGTGTAACGGTTGCGGTAATTGTTGCAACACCGTCTTTAAGTGCTGTTATTGTGCCGTCTTCATCAACTGTTGCAACGGATGTATCTGATGACGAAAGTGAAATTACAGCGAGGTTATCCTCAGATAAATCTGCATCGTCGCCATTTTCAAGAGTTGCAGAAACTTCTGCCTTAGCCGACATTGTTGTTGCAACGGTATCTGTTGAAAGTGCGAGATTTACCGTGTCAATATATGCAGGCTCAGCGCCGTCTAATCTTAGTTCGGTAATACTCATACCCGCGCGACCTGTACCCGAAGATACGCTGTTAATCTCGTGTGTTGCAAAAACAAGTAAAACCTCGTCATCGTTAAATTCAGGAATGTCTATAAGACCGAGCTTTTGGTCCTTTGCGCCCGCTTTATTGTACTCAACAAAGCCGAGTGGCATTGTGGTTTTCATTGCAGCTTCGATATCTTCCGTATCCTTCGGGAGCATAAAAACATCAAAGCTCTTTGAACCGGCATGGTTCTGATATTTTAAATTAGCTAAATATCTGCCGGATTTCGGTGCTTTTGCAGTAAATGCAACGTAAACCGGAAGCTTTGTTTCAGTTGAGCTTGCACGCATTGCAAGCGCATAGAAGCTCTTTAATGCTGAGATACCGTGTGATGAATGATATTTCCAAGTTGCGTTCTTATTCGGATTATAATCGGTAAACTCAAAGAAATTCTCATTATCAACAGTACCCTTAACAAAGTCGTACTTAATTGAGTTTTCCTTGCCTGCCCAGGCAAGAGCCTTGCGGCAGTTAATTGAAATCTCAGTTTTCTTTGTAACACCTTCAAGTGTTACAGAAACCTCAATATATGCACGACCATTTCCAATCGCGCTGACAACGCCGTTATTGTCAACAGTTGCATATTCAGGATTCTTGCTTGTGTAAACGATAGTTGCATTTGAGAGATCTGCAACCTTACCGTCAGCAAACTTGCCCGAAACTGAAAGCTGTGCTGTCTCACCCTCTTCGATATTACTCTTGTTTGATGTTAGAGTAACCGAACCGAGTGCATTCGGGTTTTCTCCGCTAAATGTAACAGAACGGAACATAAGTCCGTAATTTCCAAGAGCCGCACCTGAAACCTCGCTTGCATTCGGATTAGCATCTTCAGAAAGAATAAGAAGAATCTTCTCCTTACCTGCATCTTTGCGCGAAACCTCAATTGTACCTACAACATCACTTAAAATTTCACCTGTTGGTTTGCTCGCATCTCTCAGCGTTACCTTACCGATTTTAGTCGCCTTTGCGCGGTTTTCCGGAAGATAAAGCTTTGTTGCATTTGCATCACAAAGATAAAGTGTTGCAGATGGTGCTGTATAAAAGTCTCTGTATGCAAACTCTACAGTATATTTACCTGCCTTTTCCGGCATCTTAATAGTAGAAGCGAAAGCATATTCTGTACTGTCTGCATAGATGAACATCCAGTTATCATAGCAACGTGTTTTTGATGAATGAATTTTACCTGCATCTGAGAACTTAAAGTTCGGGTTTGTGTTTGCGTTATAGCTTGTCATAGTTGCCCACTTAACGCCGTTTTTGTAACCGTTGCCATCACAATCATAACGGAAATCATAAACTGTAGTCGCCTCTTCACCTGCCCAAGTGAGTTCGCCTACTGCGGCAACACAATAAAATTCTGCTATGCTCTCACGGCTTACACCGTCAAGAGTAACTTTAACCTTTACCTTAGCAGTACCCTCTGCCTTATATGTAGCGACATTGCTGTTTAAAGTGATATAGTCAGGCGTTAAGTTTGTATACTCAAAGCTTGCGTTTGATAAATCAGCGTCAGCACCATCGCTCATAAGACCTGTAGCTGAAATTGTTGCGCTCTCGCCCTGCGTAATTTCCAAAACGGATGCTTTTGCCTTAACTGAATCAAGCTCAGGCGGAGCTGTACCGTCAAGTAAAATGCCGTATAACATCATCATATGTAAAGAACTTCCCGATGCTCCGCCGACGCCACCTGTTGAATCGTCAGACGGAGAAATAACAACCTTTAAGTCACTACCTGCATTCTGGTCAGTAACCTCAACAGTGCCGATATCAACATATCCGCTTGCCGGTGCTACCGAACCGATAAGGTTTCCGCTAACCATACCGTCTGCTGCTGCAGTTGATGCCGGCATGGTAAATACGTCGACGTGATTTGTTCCGTACGACGGCTCTACTTTGACCTTAAGAGTGTATTTACCCTTAGTCGTCGGAAGCTTTATAACCATACCAATATACGAGTTAACATTTCGCGAGGAAAGTTTAACTCGGTTCCATGTATCGATTTTTGCCGTTGCATCTGAAACGTCACTTGCATACCAGTTTGCTGTGCTTCCTGTTTTAATAACATTTCCAGGATTTGCGCCAAATGCATTAAACGAAACAAATGTAGTATCTGAAGTAAGCTTCGGAATTGCATATTCCACGCTTGCAGCAGAGCCTGCCCACTCAGAGCCCTGACCAAAGGCAAAAAACCCCATTGGAACAAAGCCGATAACCATTGCCATAGTCAAGCATAGCGCAAGTACCTTTTTAGATTTCATTATAGCTTTCATAAATTCCCTCCTATAGAATTTATTTTTTCAAAATTATGGTCGCACTTTATATGCGAACACCTACTTTGGATAATGAAATTATACTATACTAGTGCTAGGATTTTCAATGGTTTTTTCTTCATAAGGCAAGATTGTTATAATTCACATTAAAATATGGCAAAATTATTATAGCCAAAAAAAACCACTTTTTCATTTGCACAAAAGCGTAAAAAGTTTGTCATAAAATTTTTACATAAAAATATAGACAAATAAAAATAAGAGGTATATAATTAAAAACAAAGTTAAAAACTTTAAATTCAATATGGAGAGTGATAAAGAATGAAACTTATCATCAAAAACGACTATGAAGAAATGAGTGCTTGGGCAGCATCGCATATCGCTGATGCCATTAATAATCACAAGGAAAATCGTCCTTTCGTGCTCGGATTACCTACCGGTTCTTCACCGCTTGGTGTTTATAAGAACTTAATTGCAATGAATAAAGCCGGTAAGGTCAGCTTTAAAAACGTAGTTACATTTAATATGGATGAATACGTTGGTTTACCACGTGAGCATGACCAGAGTTATTGGTACTTTATGCATGATAATTTCTTTAATCATATTGATATCCCTGCTGAAAATATAAATATTTTAAACGGTATGGCTGATGACCTCGAAGCCGAGTGCCAGCGCTATGAAGACAAGATCGCATCATACGGCGGAATTGACCTCTTCCTCGGTGGCAGTGGTGTTGACGGTCACATCGCTTTCAATGAGCCGTTTACTTCCCTTGCTTCGCGCACTGGTGTTCGCGCGCTTACCGAAGATACCCTTATCGTTAACTCTCGTTTCTTTGATAACGACCCGAACAAGGTTCCGAAGACTGCACTTTCAGTTGGTGTCGGCACTGTTTGCGATTCAAAGCAGGTTCTTCTTGTTATCAACGGTCACAACAAGGCTCGTGCACTTCGCCACTGTGTTGAAGGCGGTGTTGACCACGCTTGGACAATCAGCGCACTTCAGATGCATCCGGATGGAATCATTGCTTGTGACGAAGCTGCTTGTGGAGAGTTAAAAGTCGACACATACAAGTACTTCAAAGAAATTTACAAAAACGAAAAGTAAGTTCAAAAAACTCCTCGACTTAAGTCGAGTAGTTTTTTATACAAATCTCTGCGCATAGCCACATTTTTTACACAATTCTTCACTTGCTTTTCTTTCACTAAAGCCTTCATATATAGCTTTTGCGCGCGGTGAATTTAAAATCTCAGATATGTCATCCGTAAAAATATTTCCCAGCGCTATTGTGCCTTCACTATCCAAACAACACGGTACAACCGTGCCGTCACAAAGTATTCCAAAATGGTCACGCAAGCCGTAACAGAAAAACTTCTCCCCCTGTATCGGAGCATCTATATCGGGCCACTCGAATCGATCACCAAATTCCAAGAAAAACTTATCTCGAATTCGTATTCCCCTGCTGTTATCCGACCACTCGCCGTTAATATGCTCGCGAAAATATGAAACAACTTTCTCATTTAAACCATTATCAACACCCTTGTTCCAAAGCCGTAAAACAACAATTATTCCCGCTTTCGAAGCTTTATCTGCAAAGGTGCATATGCTTTTCATATACTCGTTATAAGCCTCATCACTTCCCTCTTCAAAGCTATGGACTGAAACACTTACCTTATGCACTCCTGCATTTATTATCCCATCACCTAACTTATCAAGAAGTGTTCCGTTAGTTGTGATTACCGATTTGAACTTTTTCTCTCCTGCGATTTCAAGAAACCGCAAGAAATCCGGATGTGTAAGCGGCTCTCCCATAAGGTGATAGTAAATATATTCTGTATGTGCTTTTAATTTATTTAGTACAAGGTTAAATTCATCTTCACACATCACACGAAAATCACGACTATGCCCGTGACAGAATGAGCAATTCATATTACAAATATTTGTTATTTCAACGTAAACGCGTGAATACATATTCATCACCTCACAGTAATTATATAACAGCTAAACAGCGATTTTCAAGAACATATTGACGTTTTAAAAACTTTATGCTATAATTTATAAAAAAGCAATGACGAGAAATAGTAAGTATTTGAGAATTTTCAGAGAGAAGGCGTTTTGCTGCGAGCCTTTAATTAACTAATACTGAACCGATCTCCGAGCTGTGAGCTGAAACTATAGTAAGCTTTACCGGGTTCTCCCGTTACAGAGATACGGCATTTATGTGCTGAAAGTGCGGATATTATCCGAATTTAGGTGGTACCGCGGACTTTGTAAAGTTCGCCCTAAGCTAATGGCTTAGGGCTTTTTTATTTTAAAAACGGAGGTAAAATTATATGAAATTAGAAAAGCTGGTTGGTGACCGTTTTAGAGAAAGACCGTCTGACTGTGTTGTTGACAGTCATGCACTTATGGTTCGCGGCGGTTATATGAAAAACGTCGCAAACGGAATTTACTCTTCCTATATGCCCTTAAAACATGTTACAAGAAAGATCGAGCAGATTATTCGTGAGGAAATGGATGCAATTGACGGTCAGGAGGTTTCATTCCCTGTCGTTATGCCTGCATCTATCTGGCAGGAATCTGGCCGTTACGAGAGTATCGGCAAGGAAATGGCTCGTTTTAACGACCGCAGCGGCAGCCCGCTTGTTCTCGGTATGACTCACGAAGAGGCGGCCGTTCACCTCGTTCGCGATTACGGTCAGAGCTACCTCAAGTACCCGTTTATGGTTTATCAGATTCAGACAAAATTCCGCGACGAGGCAAGACCAAGAGCCGGTCTTATCCGCGTCCGCGAATTTACTATGAAGGATGCATATTCCTTCCACACAAGCCAGTCAGACCTTGAAGAATACTATGAGAAGTGCCATAAAGCGTATGAGCGCATTTACGCACGAGTTGGTCTTCCTGAAGTTATCTCAGTTGCATCAGACTCAGGTATGATGGGCGGAAGCGTATCCCACGAGTTTATGCTTCTCACTGCTATCGGCGAGGACTCTATCGCAATCTGTAACGAGTGCGATTACCGCGCTAATATGGAAGCTGCCGAATGCATTTTAACAAACGATCGCGATGATGTGTCAAACGAGCTCACTTTAGTTCATACCCCGAATATTCATACAATAGAAGAGGTTTGTGACTTCTTAAAGTGTGATGAGAAGCACTCCTGCAAAGCAGTTGTTTATCAGCGCAATATTGACGATCACTACATTGTTCTCTTTATCCGAGGTGACCTTGAGGTTAACGAAACCAAGCTCACCAATCACTTAGGCTATGACATCCACCCTGCTGTTATAACTGCTGAGTGCGGTCTTAATGCCGGTTTCATCGGTCCGGTTGATTTAAGCGGTGACTTCACTATTCTTTATGATCGCTCCCTTGAGGGTCTTAACAACCTCTCCTGCGGTGCCAATAAAGAAGAGTATCACTACACAGGCCTTGATATGACTCGTGATATCAAAGAAGCAAAGTTTAACGACTTCGCTAAAATTTTAGAAGGCGGAATCTGCCCGAAGTGTGGCAAGCCTGCAATTACAATTTCACGTGGTATTGAGGTCGGTAACATTTTCCAGTTAGGTACAAAATACACTAAGTCAATGAATATGACCTATGTTGATGCAAACAGTGAGTCACAGTATCCGATTATGGGCTGCTATGGTATCGGTGTAGGACGACTTGCCGCTTCCATCTGCGAAGAGCATCACGATGAATTCGGTCCTATCTGGCCGCTCTCCGTTGCTCCGTGGCAGGTTCACCTCTGTGCTGTACGTCCTGACGATGCTGATGTCAAGGCTTATGCCGACAAGCTCTATGAAGATTTACAGTCAAAAGGCGTTGAGGTTATCTATGATGACCGTAAGGTAAGTGCCGGCGTTATGTTCTCTGATGCCGATCTTCTTGGTGTTCCGTTCAGAGTCATCGTCAGCCCGAGAAACATGAAACAGAACATCGTTGAGATTGTATCACGCGATAAGAGTTTCTCTACAAATGCAAGCGTTGACACAGCATTAGACGAGATTATAAAAATTCTTAATGACGCAAAATAAGAATAAATTTAAGCGGTGGGGATAACTTCCCCGCCGCTTTTTTGTTGCTTACTTTTTAAAACACAAAAAGCCCTGGAAACCAGGGCTTTTATTTTTATAAGTTTTCCTCTTTGGAATAATCGCTCTGCGATTATTCCCATTCGATGGTGCCGGTTGGTTTTGGTGTGAGGTCGAAGAGCACGCGGTTTACGCCTGCTACTTCGTTTGTAATTCTGTTTGTTATATGCTGGAGAAGCTCAAACGGAACATTCTCAACAGATGCGGTCATTGCATCGATTGTGTTGACCGCACGAATGATTACGCACCACTCATAAGCGCGCTTATTATCTCTTACGCCAACGCTCTTGACATCCGGAATAGCAGTAAAATACTGCCATACCTTGCCCTCTAAACCGTTCTTTGCAAATTCTTCACGAAGAATTGCATCAGATTCACGAACAGCCTCAAGTCTGTCACGAGTGATAGCACCAAGGCAGCGAACGCCAAGACCTGGACCCGGGAATGGCTGACGGTAAACCATGCTTGCCGGAAGACCAAGCTCAACACCACAAGCACGAACTTCATCCTTAAAGAGCATCTTTAATGGCTCGACAAGCTCAAACTGTAAATCTTCTGGAAGACCACCAACGTTATGGTGCGACTTAACAGCCTTTACTGTCTTTGTGCCGGACTCTATGATATCCGGATAAATTGTACCCTGACCTAAGAAATCAATTCCCTCGAGTTTGCGAGCTTCTTCCTCAAACACGCGAATAAACTCAGCACCGATAATTTTACGCTTCTGCTCCGGCTCTGCAACATCCTTTAATTTATCAAGGAAACGGTCAATTGCATCTACATAAACTAAATTAGCTTTTAATTCCTCGCGGAATACGCGGACAACCTCTTCCGGCTCGCCCTTGCGTAAAAGACCGTGGTTAACGTGAACTGAAACAAGCTGATTTCCGATAGCTTTAAGCAAAAGAGCTGCAACAACAGAGCTATCAACACCACCGGAAAGTGCTAAAAGAACCTTCTTGTCCCCTACCTGACGACGGATGAGCTCTACCTGGTCCTCAATAAAGTTCTTCATGTTCCAGTTAGCTTCAGCCTTACAGGTGTCAAACACGAATGCCTTGATTGCGCTTTCGCGTGCTTCTCCCTCTTCTGCAAGCGGAGCCTCTCCCTTATGGTCGAGAGCTAAAATTGGAAATCCACTGTTATAAACAGCGCTTGATGCATCAATCTCAACGCCGTCAACCACTCGGTTAACACCACCGTTTAATATGATACCCTTGACATTCGGTAAAGCCTTAAGTTCAGCTTCTGAAATATCGTGCGGATGAATTTCCGTATAAACACCCATTGCACGGATTTCGCGAGCAAGGCGCGGATTTTCTTCACTGCCTAAATCCAAAATCAAAATCATATCCTGTTTCATTTATATAACCTCCTGTATTTATTACTTACTTTTACACACAAGCGCTCTGGTAAACAGGCTCGCAAGTTAAATTTATTCCCAAACGGCGGAAAACTTTTTCATCAACCGATGACAGCATTACTGAAGAATGAACCTCACAGCCACGAAGCTTTGAAAGTTGCTCCATAGCACGCTCTGCCTGTGGGTCTGTCGCCGCACAGATTGAAAGCGCAACAAGTGCTTCATCCGTATGAAGGCGCGGATTGCGATTACCCAAGTGGTCTACTTTTAAATGCTGAATCGGTTCTATAATAACCGGTGAAATCATATGAAGTTCTTCATCAAGCCCTGCAAGTTCTTTTAGCGCATTAAGCATAAGTGCCGACGATGCACCCAAAAGCTCTGATGTTTTGCCTGTTACAATTCTGCCGTCAGGCAATTGCATTGCCGCGGCAGGAGCACCGGTATCTTTCGCTTTTTCAAGCGCCGGCGCAATTACCGGACGGTCGCCAATCGAAACACCTGCCTTTTTCATAAGAAGTTCAAGCTTCAAGCATATTTCCTCTGATAAAAGGCCTTTTTTCTGGTCACACATTGCAGCATAATAACGACGCAAAATCTCCTGTTTCGAAGCTTTTTGCACTATCTCATCATCCGTTATGCAATTTCCCGCCATATTAACACCCATATCAGTCGGCGATTTATACGGACATATTCCTAAAATTTTCTCAAACATTGCCTTAACAACCGGGAAAATTTCAACATCACGGTTATAGTTCACTGTCATTTCGCCATATGCCTCTAAGTGGAACGGGTCAATCATATTGACGTCATTTAAATCAGCAGTTGCAGCTTCATAAGCTAAATTAACCGGGTGTGAAAGTGGAAGATTCCAAACAGGGAATGTTTCAAACTTCGCATAGCCTGCTGCAATTCCTCTCTTATGGTCGTGATACAACTGCGAGAGACAAGTTGCCATTTTACCACTTCCCGGACCCGGTGCTGTTACAACAACGAGCTCGTGAGTTGTTTCTATATATTCGTTTTTGCCATAACCCTCATCGCTGACGATTTTAGATATGTCAGAAGGATAACCCTCAATAGGATAGTGGCAATATACACGGATGCCAAGTGCCTCAATACGTTTTTTAAATGCAATAGCCGTTGCCTGCCCTTGAAATTGAGTCAGTACAACACTACCGACGTAAAGACCAATATTTTTGAAAACACCAATAAGACGAATTACATCAAGGTCATAGGTAATACCAAGATCTCCGCGAACCTTATTTTTTTCAATGTCAGAAGAGTTAATTACAACGACGATTTCGACACGTTCACGAAGCTGAAGTAGCATTTTAAGCTTACTGTCCGGCTTAAATCCCGGAAGAACACGAGATGCATGATAATCATCAAAAAGCTTGCCGCCAAACTCAAGATAAAGCTTACCGCCAAACTGAGAAATACGCTCTCTTATATGTTCAGACTGCATTTGCAGATACTTGTCATTGTCAAAACCGATCTTATTCATCGTAAAAATAACACCTCTTCCCCACGATACTATCTAAGATATTATTTTACAACAAAACTCTTTAAATTGCAACGGGTTTTCAAGAAAAAAAGACTGTCTTTTTCAAAGACAGTCTTTTATTTTATTTAAAGTATGCTACGCCGCCTTCGAAGATTGGCTGGAACTTGTTGCCCCAGATGTTCTTTGCAACACCGTTGCTTGTACGCTCAACGTGGCCCATCTTACCGAGTACGCGACCATCCGGCGATGTGATACCCTCAATTGCCCAGAGTGAGCCGTTCGGGTTGTATGCAATATCAAGTGACGGCGTGCCATCCGGCATAACATACTGAGTTGCAATCTGACCGTTTTCAAGTAAAGTCTTAAGCATTTCCGGAGAAGCTACAAATCGACCTTCGCCGTGTGACATTGGAATTGAGAACTGCTCACCCAGTTCACACTTTGCCATCCACGGAGACTTAACTGATGCAACCGCTGTGCTTACATAACGTGACTGATGGCGACCGATTAAGTTAAATGTAAGTGTCGGACAAGAGTCATCCATCGGGCGGATTTCACCAAACGGAACAAGACCCAATTTAATAAGTGCCTGGAAGCCGTTACAAATACCGAGCATTAAACCGTCACGATTCTTTAAGAGCTCATGGATTGCATCTGTAATCTCAGGGTTGCGGAGGAAAGATGCAATAAACTTACCTGAACCCTCCGGCTCGTCACCACCTGAGAAGCCACCCGGTAATACTACCATTTGTGAACGAGAAACAGCTTCTGCAAACGCCTTAACTGATTCCTCAAGGCCTGCCTGATTTAAGTTGCGGATAACTAAAATTTCAGCTTCGCCGCCTGCGCGCTCAATTGCGCGTGCAGTGTCATATTCGCAGTTGGTACCCGGGAATACCGGAATTACAGCGTGTGGCTTTGCAAAAGTGCTTGCGCTATGTGCTTTACCGCGAGTTGCATACGCTACCTTCGGAGCCTCACCCTCTGCCTTTGCATCAGTTGCAAATACGGGCTCAAACACGCCTTCCCAAATAGTTTTAAGCTCTGAAATTGCAATCTTTTCATCTAAAGTAATACTTGCATCATCAGTTGTTTCACCGACAAGAGTTGCATCTAATGTATCTTTAGTTTCAACGATAATTGAACCGTAGCAAAGGTCAAAGAGACTGTTTGCATCAAAGTTTTTATCAAGCTTAAATCCGATATCGTTACCTACAGACATTTTCAAAATACCCTCAGCAATACCGCCAAGGCCAACAGACCAAGCTGATAAAACTTTACCGTCACGACAAAGCTTATTAACGCCCTCCCACATAGCCTTAATCTGCGGATAGTTTGGAAGCTCACCATCACGCTCTGCCTTAAATAAGTAAATCTTGCTACCTGCTTCTTTAAACTCAGATGAAATTACATTCTGAATCTTTTCAGGGCAGATTGCAAATGAAACGAGTGTCGGCGGAACATCCATTTCCATAAAGGAGCCGGACATAGAGTCCTTACCGCCAATTGCACCGAGTCCGAGCTCTACCTGTGCATTGAAAGCACCAAGAAGTGCTGAGAACGGCTTGCCCCAACGAGTTGCATCATCACGAAGACGCTCGAAATATTCTTGGAACGTGAGGTATACAGTCTTATAATCACAGCCTGCAGCAACGAGCTTTGCAACAGATTCGATAACTGCAGACTCAGCACCTGTATACGGGTCCTGCTCACTAACAAACGGATTAAAGCCAAAGCTCATTACAGAGCAAGTATCTGTCTCTCCCTTGAGAACTGGAAGCTTTGCAGCCATAACCTGTTCAGGCGTGAGCTGATTCTTACCGCCAAACGGATGGAGAACACTTCCTGCACCGATTGTTGAGTCAAAACGCTCTCCGAGTCCGCGCTGAGATGCAATATTGAGCTCACCTGCAAGAGTTTTAAGTCTCTTTGACGGAGATTCGCTATTCTTTTCAAATGAAACCGTGCGCTTCGGAACATTTACATCAGAATATTTATCAGCGCCGTTTGAATTTAAGAACTCACGTGACAAGTCAACAATCTGCTTGCCGTTCCAATTCATAACGAGGCGCGCTTTTTCTGTAACACGTGCAACGATAACTGCATCTAAATTTTCTTTCGCCGCTGCTTTGATAAACTTATCTGCATCTTCCTTAGCAACAACTACTGCCATGCGCTCCTGAGATTCAGAAATTGCAA
>JAZNOR010000028.1:0-8219 GCA_045589235.1 Eubacteriales bacterium
TCTAAATTTTCTTTCGCCGCTGCTTTGATAAACTTATCTGCATCTTCCTTAGCAACAACTACTGCCATGCGCTCCTGAGATTCAGAAATTGCAAGCTCAGTACCGTCAAGACCTTCATACTTCTTCGGAACTTTATCAAGATCGATAACAAGACCGTCTGCAA
The DNA here is from genome assembly GCA_045589235.1 of Eubacteriales bacterium. Taxonomy (GTDB): domain Bacteria; phylum Bacillota; class Clostridia; order Oscillospirales; family JAAYXM01; genus RGIG7332. The sequence goes on from JAZNOR010000028.1 coordinate 164, forward strand.
GCTCACCGATTGCATCAGAAACGCCACCTGCACCGAAGTCGTTACAACGCTTAATCATGCGGGTTACATCCTTATCACGGAAAAGACGCTGAATTTTTCTCTCCTCCGGAGGATTACCCTTCTGAACTTCAGAACCGCAGGATGCAAGTGATTCAAGTGTATGAGTCTTTGATGAACCTGTAGCACCACCGCAACCGTCGCGACCTGTTTTACCGCCGAGGAGAATTATTACATCTCCATCCTGCGGAACTTCACGGCGGACGTAATCAGCCGGAACTGCGCCCACAACTGCACCGATTTCCATTCGCTTTGCAACATAGCCCGGATGATAAATCTCATGTACCAAGCCGGTTGCAAGACCAATCTGGTTACCATATGATGAATAGCCTGCAGCTGCTGTCTGAGTAATCTTACGCTGTGGCAATTTACCCTCTAAGGTCTCGGAGTTTGGAACTCTCGGGTCACCGCTACCTGTAACACGCATTGCCTGATATACATAACTTCTGCCTGAAAGCGGGTCACGAATAGCACCGCCAAGGCAAGTTGCCGCACCACCAAACGGCTCAATTTCAGTCGGGTGGTTGTGTGTTTCATTTTTAAACATTAAGAGCCAATCCTGCTCTTCACCGTTTACATTGGCATTAACATGGATGCTGCAAGCATTAATTTCTTCACTCTCGTCGAGCTTGGTTAAAATCCCGCGCTTTTTAAGCACCTTAGCACCGCAGGTTGCAATGTCCATAAGAGTTATTGCGCGGTCCTTCGCACGGTCACCGTAAATCTCAACACGCGCGGAGATATATTTATCAAATGCCTTTTTAACCTTTTCATCATCAATTGAAATGTTTTCAATATGTGTGCCGAATGTAGTGTGACGGCAATGGTCAGACCAATATGTATCTACCATACGGACTTCGGTAATCGTTGGATCTCTTCCCTCTTCATCTCTGAAGTATGACTGGAGAAGACGTAAATCGTCCATATCCATAGCAAGACCGAGCTCTGCTAAAAATGCACGTAGCTCGTCATCATTCATTTTTGTAAAGCCGTCAAGTGTTGCAACACTATCCGGAGTTTGGAAGTTTTCTTCTAATGTTTCCGGCTTTTCCTCGCTTGCACGGCGGCTTTCAACCGGGTTTATAAGATGCTTTTCAATCTTTGCCATATCGTCTGCAGAAAGATCGCCATAAAGCACATACACACGCGCGGATTTAACAATCGGACGCGCACCGCAAGTCATAATCTGAATACACTGGGCACAAGAGTCTGCACGCTGGTCATACTGACCCGGTAGTGCTTCTACAACAAGCTTAGTGTGGGTTTCCGTAATTTCGGGCATAACCTCATCAAAGCAATCGTCACACATAGGCTCAGAAAAAATTGATGTGCAAGCAGACGGATAGTCCTTAGCATCAATTCCCTGAACATCATAGCGGTTAAAAATTCTAACCTTTTCTAAGTTTTTAATTCCCAAGTTGCCACGGAGCTCCGCGAGAACGCCATTCGCCTCGACATTGAAACCTTCTCGCTTTTCCGCATAGCAGCGATACACTTTATTCATAACGCTTATCCTCCACGATTTTTGTCATAATACTATTTTACTTTTTTTACGCGCTATTGTCAATGATAACACAAAAAAATCCCCCGCAAAAGCGGAGGATTTTTAATATTTTTCTTACTTTAAGAGCTTTGCGCTATCCGGCTCAATGTAGAGGGTAGCATTGTCGTGTGTGCGGAGGATGGTTGCCGGGCACTTTTCGTTGATTTCCTTGTTGTTTAATGTGTCATAAACAGCCTGTGCCTTTGTCGGAGCCGGAACGATGCAGAATACATAAGCCGGCTTAACAAGTGACGGAACTGTGAGAGAAAGTGCATGTGTCGGAACTTCATCAAGAGTTGTGAAGCAACCGTCATTAACCTGCTGGTTACGGCAAACGAGCTCAAGCTCAACGATCTTAACGAGCTTCGGATCGTTAAAGTCTGCAACTGGCGGATCGTTGAATGCGATATGACCGTTCTCACCAATACCCATGCAGACGATATCTGTCGGGTTGTCAGCAAGAAGCTTTGAATAACGAGCAGCCTCTTCTTCCGGATCTGCAGCGTTGCCATTTAAGTAATTAACCGACTTGAACGGAACTACGCCAAAAAGACGGTCACGGAGGAAGTTACCGAAGCCCTGCGGAGCAGCAGCATCGAGACCGATGTACTCATCCATGTGAAAAGCATTGATGCGGGTAAAATCAATGCTCTTGTCAGCAGCAAGAGCTGCCAAGAACTCGTTCTGGCTCGGAGCAGCAGCGAAAATCATATTGATTTCGTCCTTCTTTGAGAGAAGATCACGAATTACAGCAGCACACTCATCAGCAGCAGCCTTACCCATAGCAGCGCGGTCAGAGTATACCTTGACGTTTAATTTGTCTACTTTCATTTCTTTAATGAGAGACATAAAATCCAACTCCTTGTATATCTTTTTATATGTAATATTAAGTGATGCGCAATTATCACCAAATATCATTTTATCATTTTTCTATAAAAAGTCAACCTTTTAAATGAAATTTTATATTTTTGTGCATTTTTTATTGTATTTTAAAAAAATTCTTGTAAATAGTGGATATATATTGTATACTTATTACGAAAGGAGCTGTTAATATGGACAGAGAAGAATTAAATAACGAGCAAGTCAACGATAGTGTTGAAGAAACTCAAATAAACAGTAATGTCACAAACGAATATTCCGAATCTGAGAAGGTTATTTACTCCCCGATTGTTGAAAACAAAGAAGCTTTTATTCCACCTGCTGCAGAACCTAATCCGGAAATTCCACCGGTTTATACGGCTAAACAGCAGAAGACAACACCTGCCCTTAAAAACAAGAATATTTTTGCTATAATTTCTATGGTTTTAGGTATTGCATCTTTTGTTTTTAGCTGCTGCTGTTTTCTTTCACTCCCTTGTGGAATTGCGGCAATTGTTTTTGGTGTTTTAGGTTTAAAATCCGAGAAGCGCGCAATGGCAATTGCAGGAATTGTTATCGGCGCACTTTCAATTGTAATCTCTCTTGTTGTTACAATTTCAATTATTGTATCTCTGATTTTAGAAAACGGCACCATATACTACCCGTCATATAGCAGCCATTATTTATGGTAAAGAAAAGCATAATTTCAGCGGATTTGTTTTTTCTTGCATTTATCATTGCAATATTCTTTTTCTGGAATGAGGTTTCGTCATTTTTCGGCAATTGTGTCCTTTACGAAAACTTTGGTATCCTCTGCCCCGGTTGTGGCGCAACACGAATGTTTATTGCGATAAGGCGATTTGATTTCATAATGGCTTTTCGCTACAATCCGCTTGTATTTTTATTTTTGGTTTATTTCTGCATAACTCTTTTTCTCGCAAATCTATATCTGCTATTTAATGTAAAATGGTACAAAGCGTTACTTAACGCAAAAGCATTATGGGTTATATTTTATGCGACAATTGTATTTTCACTGCTTCGCAATTTCCCACCGCTTATTTACTTAATGCCATAAAAAAGCCTCGTCTTTCGACGAGGCTTTAATTTTACTTAGATTAGATAACAAGTGTTGCAATGTAGATTGCAAAGAGTACGAATGAAATCCACATAATTGCGCTGATATCTTTGATTTTACCGATGCAAACCTTGAGAATAACCCAAGATACGATACCGAACATAATACCGGTAGCGATTGAATATGCAAGCGGCATCATAATAATAGCAAGGAAGCCACCGATAACGTCTGCAACATCGCCCTCGAAGTCCATCTTCTTAACTGCAGAGAGCATAAGAAGTGCAACATAGAGCATAGCCGGTGTTGTTGCAAATGACGGAATTGCAAGGAATACCGGAGCGAAGATAATAGCGATTAAGAACATGATACCGGTTGTGAGCGCTGTAAGACCTGTCTTACCGCCTGCTGCAACGCCTGCACTTGACTCAACATAGCTTGTAACTGTTGATGTACCAAGGCAAGCACCAACTACAGTACCAACAGCGTCTGCCATTAAAGCGCCGCCAGCTTTCGGAAGAGTTCCGTCCTCACGAAGAAGATTACCCTTCTGCGCAACACCGATAAGAGTACCAACGGTATCAAAAATATCGGTGTAAAGGAATGTAAATACGATAATTGCAAATGATGCAAAGTTCTTTGCAACATAACCAAAGTCAAATTGGAAAAGAGCCGGAGCAGCAAAATTTGCCTTAATTGACTCCCATGAAAGGCTCGGAATAACTGAGTATACACCAGCTGCAGGATCCGGAACGTACCAACCAACAAGCTCAGCTACGATACCAAGAATCCAAGTAACAATAATACCAAGAAGGATTCCGCCTGGAACCTTGTAATGCTGGAAAATACCAATAATTAAAAGACCAACAATTGCAAGAACAACGCCCGGAGCAGCGAGGTTACCAAGAGCAACAGTTGTCGCAGGGTCTGCAACAATAATCTTTGCATTTAAAAGTGCGATGATACCGATAAAGAGACCGATACCTGCGGTGATGCCGAGTTTTAAGTTTGTCGGAATCTTATTCACAAGTGCTTCTCTGAACTTAAAGAGAGAGAGAACTATAAATATGATACCTTCAACTAAAACTGCGGTGAGCGCAACCTGATATGAGCAACCCATAGCTCCGCAAACGGTGAATGCAAAGAATGCGTTAAGTCCCATACCTGAAGCAAGAGCTACCGGATAGTTAGCAAAGAATGCCATACAGATAGTAGCGATTGCAGCAGAAAGTGCAGTTGCCATAAAGATTGCTGCCGGCGATGCACCCGGAATACCGCCGAGATAACTCGGGTTAACTGCAAGGATGTACGCCATTGCCAAGAAGGTTGTGATACCGGCGATAATTTCTGTTTTAACGTTGGTACCATTTTCCTTCAACTTAAAAAGTTTTTCCATTGGAAATACCCTCCTATTTTCTCGCGTTGTTTCAACGCTTTATTATAATAAATATACAACAAAATCAGTTAAATCACAACTGTCGAAATGCATAAATTTTATGTCGATTTATCGTCAAAAAACACAATATATAGTTGTTTGACTTTTTTAGATTGTATAGTATAATAATAATGTATTGTTTATGTAAGGAGATTAAGGTATGTATTATGAAATGAAAATAGCGGGGCTTACGCGTCGTCTTCCGCTTTGCAGATTAAACGATGAACTCAACATCGCGGCATTTGTTATTTTTGGCGATCCTGAACTGACTGTTGCCTGTGGCAAAGCACTTTTAGAGCGCGCGCCGGAATACGATTACATAATTACCGCAGAAGCTAAAGGTATCCCGCTTGCACACGAGATGGCGCGTCAAAGCGGTTGCAAAACATATTTTGTCGCAAGAAAGCACCCGAAGCTCTATATGACCGGTGTATTTGAGGCCGATGTCCACTCAATTACGACCGAGGCTGACCAGAAGCTCTATCTCGACACTGCTGAGGCTGAGGCAATTCGTGGCAAGCGCGTTTTGATAGTTGATGATGTTATTTCAACCGGCGAGTCACTTTCAGCTGTTGAGCAGCTTGTTGCGCAGGCAGGTGGCAATGTTGTTGGCAAGATGGCTATACTTGCTGAAGGCGCTGCACAAAAGAGAGATGATTTAATTTATCTCGAACCACTTCCTCTCTTTGATAAATACGGAAATGCTATATAAAAAAATGCAGGAACTTAAGTTCCTGCATTTTTTATATTTTTTAGAGATATGTTCCGCGAATCTTGTTCGCTGCAACAATTTTCTTAAGAGCAAGCATATATGCCGCCATACGCGGGGTAACGTCATATTCAGTCTTGATTGACCAGACCTGCTCGATTGCTGATATCATATTTTTCTCTAATTTCTCGTTTACTTCTTCTTCGCTCCAGTACATACCCTGATTATTCTGTACCCACTCAAAGTATGAGCAAACAACACCACCTGAATTTGCAAGGATATCAGGAACAACAACAATTCCGCGTTTATTAAGAATTGCATCAGCTTCAACAGTTGTCGGACCGTTTGCGCCCTCAACGATAAGAGATGCCTTAATATCGTTTGCATTCTCTGCAGTGATCTGATTTTCAAGTGCTGCTGGAACTAAAATATCTGTATCGCAGGTAATTACATCAGCATTGCTTACACGCTTTGCACCTGCCGGAAGCGGATAGTCACCGATAAACTTACCCGGATTTGACATAACAAATTCAGAAACTGCAGCTACATCGATACCGTCTGCGCAGTACATACCGCCGGAAACATCAGAAATAGCAACAACTGTAAGACCGAGCTTATGTAAAAGACGAGCAGCAGTTCCGCCGACGTTACCGAAGCCCTGAACAGCAACACGAGTTCCCTTGATATCTCTACCTAGCTTTTTAAGTGTTTCACGAACGGTGAACATAACTCCGCGGCCTGTTGCTTCAACACGACCGAGTGAGCCAAAAAGCTCAACCGGCTTACCTGTTACAACACCCGGAACCGGACAGTTGTGAATTTTGCTGTATGTATCCATAACCCAGCCCATAACTATTCCATTAGTTCCTACATCCGGAGCCGGAATATCCATATCAGGACCAATAATCGGTGCAATGCGAGCTGTATATGAACGAGTGAGTCTTTCAAGCTCTTTCTTCGATAAGGTTGACGGATCAACAACGATGCCGCCCTTGCCGCCACCGTACGGAATATTAGCTACCGCACACTTGAGTGACATCCATGCTGCAAGTGCCTTGACTTCACTCTGGTTAACATTTTGATGGTAACGAATTCCACCCTTTGCAGGGCCGAGCGCTGTTGAATGCTGAACACGGTATCCCTCAAAAACTCTGATGCTTCCATCGTCCATTTCAATAGGCACTGACACCTTAAGCTCACGTTCCGGATACTTTACTGCAGCATAGTCATCATCGGTATAACCGAGATTCTTTGCCGCTTCAGAAAGCACTGAAAGCATATTTTCGTACGGATTGTATTCTTTAACACTGTTCATTTTCTTTAGTCCCTTCTATAATAAAAATTTATTTAACATTATATATCTCTGTATAAGTCCCGTCGGAATTGATTTCAAAAATCACGGTTTCATCAAGCGCAACCGCATAATTTTTAATATTATTGCCACTTTTCGCTTGATAAACAAAGCAATCAAAGCCACGAACTTCATCGTGTGCAGTATATTTAAACTCAGCATCACTCGCCTTATGCTCGGTTGATATTTGCTCACGCAAAAGCATAATAAGCTTTTTGTCTATAGCTTCTTCTTCTGGCGAACGGTAAAACTCCCCGTTTTCAATAACCTCGGGATTCACCGGTTTTTCCTGTTTGTTCACTGTGCAAGAAAATAGAGTTAACGAAAGCATTAGTACAAGAAGTATAAGTTTCTTCATACCGCTCCCCCTCTGCAATTATTTTTTATCATTGTTATGACGGTACTGCATCGGCGATACGCCAACATTTTTCTTGAATGTTCGATTGAAATGATTAACATTTTTAAATCCCGTTTCAAAACAAATGTCAGTAACGCGCTTATTTGTACCACCAAGAAGCTTCATTGCTTCGTGGACGCGAAGACCATTTAAATATTCTACAAACGTTTTGCCGGTAATACACTTGAAAAGATAGCTAAAATATGACTGTGACAGCATCGACATACGAGAAATGTCAGATATTGACATATCTTCTGCAAAATGCTCTCCTATGTAATCAATTGATTTCGCAATTGCTTCGCGATGGCGTTCATATACTGCACGTTCTTCATTTTCATCAATATTTTCATTGAACAATCTTCCAACGTACACAAGAAGTTGCAAAACAACTGCACGTATTGCAAGCAGAAAACTCGGCTCTCGCTCGGTATATTCACGATACAGACTCTCAAGCATTTCTTCAACTTTTACTTGCGCTTTTCCGCTAAGATTAAGTCTCGGCTTAATGTCGCATTCACTTACAAAGAACGGCTCAATATAAGCAAAATCAAAAAGTCCCTCAAAGCTCTCGAGCGTATTGTCCGTACCGAAAACAAAACCCGGGCAAAATTCAAGTTCAAATATTTCAAAATCA
>JAZNOR010000029.1:0-3802 GCA_045589235.1 Eubacteriales bacterium
AGAACGACATGGCTACGATCCGACTTGCCGTGCGCGCTTTTTCCCGACAACGGGCGGTGTTTTAAAGACGATGGAGCAAAATGCACCGGGCTATACATATCTTGCAATCGACGGTGTTGAAAATTGCATTGCAGCACTGCGTGATATTGAAAGCGGTAAGGTTCATAAATGCTTTATTGAGATGTCGGCTTGTATTGGCAGCTGTATCGGCGGTCCGATTATGGAAAAATACCATCGTTCATCTCCGATAAAAGACTACATTACAATAGCTGATTTTGCGGGCGAGCGGGATTTTTCCGTTGCACAACCAAAGAGCTTTGAGCTTCGCAAGATGTTTGAAGGAATTGCATCAAATGTTCAAAAACCAAGTGAGAGCGAAATTGGTGCAGTATTGCGACAGATGGGTAAATTTGCACCGGAGGATGAACTCAATTGCGGTTCCTGCGGATACAATACATGTCGCGAAAAAGCAGCTGCCATTGCACAAGGTAAGGCTGAAATTTCAATGTGCTTGCCGTTCCTTAAAGAAAAGGCGGAGAGCTTTTCAGATACAGTTGTTAAAAACACTCCGAACGGACTTGTTGTTCTAAACGAACAGCTTGAGGTTCAGCAGATAAATGATGCAGCGCGAAAGATTATGAATATTCGCGCGGCCTCGGATGTTTTGGGAAGCCCTGTTGTTAATATTTTAGATCCGCGTATATTTATAGAGGTGCTTGACAGCGGTCGTGCCGTGCGTGACCAGCATGTGTACCTTGCTGAATATAAACGCTATGTGGAGCAAAGCGTTGTTTATGATAAGGATTCGCATTTGATTGTAGGTATAATGCGTGATATTACCGACGAAGAACACGAGCGCGAGAAGAAAGAAAATATAAGCCGCCAGACAATAGAGGTTGCAGATAAAGTTGTTGACAAGCAGATGCGAATCGTTCAGGAAATCGCTTCGCTTCTCGGAGAAACTGCGGCAGAAACGAAGATTGCGCTTGCAAAGCTGAAGGAGTCTATATCGGATGAATGATTTATATGCAGATATTGGGTTTAAGAGCATAAATCACTATGGTGAGCAGCTTTGCGGCGATCATGTTGACATTGTTGAACCCGATGAAAATTCACAGGTTATAGTGCTCTCAGACGGATTGGGAAGCGGAGTTAAAGCAAGTATTTTATCAACCCTCACATCAAAGATTATTTCAACAATGCTTGCTGAGGGCTTGCCACTTGAAGAGTGCGTGTCTACAATTGCGGCAACTCTGCCTGTTTGTTCGGTTCGAGGCGTGGCTTATTCCACGTTTACCATTATTAATATAAAGAATAACGAAACGGCAGAGATTATTCAATACGACAATCCTCAGGTTATTTTCATTCGCAACGGAGAAATATGCGATTATGAGATGACGGAAATGAATATCGGCGGCAAAAAGATATTTAAATCCGTTATTGATCTGAGAGAAAATGATATTTTCGTAGCTATGAGTGATGGTTGCCCACATGCAGGAATCGGCGTTTCATATAACTTCGGTTGGAAGCGTGAGGAGATTGCGGATTTTGTTCAAACGCTGGCACCGATAGGTTATACAGCCAAAACGCTTGCGACGATGCTCGTTGATGAGTGTGATAAGCTATACGGCAACGCACCTGGAGATGATGCAACGGCGTGCATTGTTAAAATAAGAAAACGCGAAGCAGTGAACTTGCTTTTTGGACCGCCGTTTAATCGCGATGATACCGAGCGCATGATGTCGCTTTTCTTCTCAAAAGAAGGAAAGCACATCGTTTGCGGTGGAACAACATCGTCAATTGCGGCACAGTTTTTGGGTAAAACCTTGCGCGCAAGCCTTAATTATGAGAAGTCTGATATTCCGCCAATTGCGGAAATCGACGGTGTTGACCTTGTAACCGAGGGCGTTATAACAATAAGTAAGGTTCTGGAGTACGCTAAGGATTATATTGATAAAAATGAGCTTTACGAAGAATGGAACTATGAACAGGATGGAGCATCACAGATAAGTCGAATGCTGTTTGAAGAAGCTACAGATATAAATTTCTATGTGGGACGTGCGATAAATCCGGCGCATCAAAATCCGGCTCTGCCCATAAACTTTAATATTAAAATGGCGCTTGTTGAAGAGCTTTCGGAATGTTTAAAGCAAATGGGAAAACGCATAAAGGTTAGTTATTTTTAGAGGTGACTTTTATGAGAAAATTTGACACAAAGGTACAACATTTAAAATATAGGGTACTCAAAGAAGTTGCGCGTCTTGCCTGGGAAGACAAGCTGCTTGAGAACCTTCTTGAAATACCGCAGACATTGGTGCCCGGCAAAACATCAACGATGCGCTGCTGTGTTTATAAAGAGAGGGCGATTCTATCCGAGCGCGTTAAGATTGCAATGGGTGGAGATAAGGAAAAACCGAATGTGATTGAAGTTATTGATATTGCGTGCGATGAATGTCCGTCGGCAGGCTATGAGGTAACTGATTCTTGCCGCGGATGCTTAGCACACAGGTGTGAGGATGTTTGCAAAAAAGGTGCAATTTCGTTTGACCATAATCACACCGCACATATTGACAAATCAAAATGCGTAAATTGCGGTCAATGTGCTAAGGTTTGTCCGTTTTTTGCAATAATAAACAGAAAACGTCCGTGCCAGAACGCGTGCAAAATCAAAGCAATTTCAATAAATGAAGACAATGCGGCATCAATTGACAATGAGAAATGCACAGCGTGCGGCGCATGTGTTTATCAATGTCCGTTTGGCGCGATAACTGATAAGTCATATATTTTAAATATTATTGATATTATAAAAAACAGTAATAACAATGAAAAATACAAGGTATATGCAATTGTTGCGCCATCAATTTCAAGTCAGTTTACATATGCAAAGCTAGGGCAGGTAATAAAAGGACTTAAAGAACTCGGATTCTACACAGTTGTTGAGGCGGCACTCGGCGCAGATATGGTAGCACTGTCAGAGTCACAAGAGCTTTATGAAAAAGGCTTCTTAACCAGCTCCTGTTGCCCTGCGTTTGTAAAATATATTGAAAGTGCATTCCCAGAAATATTACCTCTCGTTTCACACAACCCGTCACCTATGGTAGCGCTTGCGGAATATATAAAGAAGACAGATGAAACGGCAAAGGTTATATTCATAGGTCCGTGCACAGCTAAAAAGGCCGAAGCGCAGAAAGACGAAGTTGCAAAGTTTGTGGATTCGGTAATGACATTTGAAGAATTACAAGCACTTTTTGACAGTCGTGATATTGATATAACAATGCTTTCTGAGGATGTACTTGACAATGCATCGTATTTCGGGCGAATATTTGCAAGATCGGGTGGGCTTTCCGATGCAGTAGCGCAGGCTATGAATGAACAGAACATAGACTTTGACTTAAAGCCTGTTGTGTGTGACGGAATTGAAGCGTGCCGCACAGCCCTTATGAAGAAAAAGAAAAATGTGCTTGATGCAAACTTCATTGAAGGAATGGCGTGTGTAGGCGGTTGCATCGGCGGTGCAGGGTGCCTTACCCACGGCGAGAAAAATAAAGCAGAGGTCGACCGCTACGGAGAAGAAGCACTTGAAAAGAACATTTCCGATGCAGTGTCAATTTTAAAATAAAATAGCAAAATTTACAATGCTAAAATGAAAGAAAAAGCTTGAATTGTTGCAAACATTGTGATATAATTAACAATAGTGTTTATTCACGATGAAAAATGTCTTTTTCAGGCGATTTTATGAAATTGAATTTGAGCTAACTTAACTGAAAAGGAGTAAGATTATGGAATACCGCATTGAACATGA
>JAZNOR010000030.1:0-5594 GCA_045589235.1 Eubacteriales bacterium
ATCCGTTTGCAAGTTTTCTTTCAAGCTCCTCAATCCGTTGCAGCAGAAGGCTTTCGTCATTTTCCACTACACCCGTACAGAGCTTTACGATGCAAATTTCTGCATCAATTCGCTTGTTTGCACTCGCAGAAATTGTGGACAAAGTATTGGAAATTGTTGAAATCATTGTAATTAAACGAGTTTCGCTCAAATTTGCCATTTGCCGTGCAAGTGTAGTTGCGCTTACGGACACATTCATACGGTTAATTTTTGCACCTTCCGCAACTTTTTCAACGAGTAAATCCCTGAAATATGCGCTGAGTTCTCCAAGTAACGAAACCAGGTCGCGACCGCCGTTATATAAATCGGAAAGTTGGTTTAGCGCGCTCGCGCTATCCCTGTCTGCAATCGCATCGACAAGTGCTTCTATTGCACTTGAACCTGTAATTCCCACAACATTTTCAACGGTGGAAACAGAAATACTTGCCTCACCGTATGCTGCACATTGGTCAAAAATCGATAATGCATCGCGCATACCGCCATCGCACAGACGTGCAATGAACGTAGCCGCATCGTCATCAATTGATATTCCTTCACTTTGCGCAATATACAAAATACGCTGCTTTATATCTTCACAGTCAATTCGCTTAAATGTAAAGCGCTGGCAGCGCGACAAGATCGTTGCTGGAACTTTGTGCAACTCGGTTGTTGCAAGAATAAAGAGCACGTGCTCAGGCGGTTCTTCCATAATTTTAAGCAGTGCGTTGAATGCACTGTTTGAAAACATATGAACCTCGTCTATAATATAAACACGCTTTTTAACGTTTGCAGGTGAATAAATCGCCTCGTCACGCAGTTCTCGAACACCATCGACACCTGTGTTCGATGCCGCGTCAATCTCAACAACATCCAAAATCTGACCGGAAGAAATTCCAAGGCAGGACGGACATTTGTTACACGGGTCTCCGTTAATAGGTGCTTCGCAGTTAACTGCTTTTGCCAAAATTTTAGCGCAGGTGGTTTTTCCGGTACCGCGTGAACCCGCAAAAAGATACGCATGCGAAAAACGCCCGCTTGTAATCTGCGCGCGAAGAGTATCTGTTATTGCCGGCTGGCCGACGACATCTGCAAATGTCTGCGGACGCCATTTGCGATACAACGCCTGATACACCAAAACCACCCTTTCTCTTTGACCTATCACAAGGCCGCACACCAACCGTTGAATAAAAGATATGCACGGTATTTATGCAGTTAGCTCGAAATCGGCACGCCCGCGGCACACGACACTTACCGCTTAATGCTGCTCGGTTCCCCGCCTGACATGGTTCACGGAGCACCGTTGCGCAGGACCGATTCGTCATCACCACTTACATACTCCTGCTACACATCCTAATACCCTAAGGTCGGAATTCACCCCTGCTGAAGCGGATTGCAGGTGTAGGGCACCGCTGACTCCCCGGCTAGTGCGGCCTTGTCATAGGTCAAAGCTTATATTTAATAGTATAATATAATTTTACTCATTTCGCAATACAAAATTACATTATAACAAAGTTTTTCTTGCCAAATTGAAAAATAGCTGATATAATAGATAATGTTCGTAGCGAGGTGTAGCTCAGTTTGGTAGAGTGCTTGGTTTGGGACCAAGATGCCGCAGGTTCGAGTCCTGTCACCTCGACCATTAAAGGATCGTATACTTTTGTATACGGTCCTTTAATTTTTTTATACGGGACTCGAAAGGGGGCTCTTAGCAAGCTGCCGGTGGCCGCTTGCAACCGCCGTGGCTTTTCCGCAGAAAAACGAGTCCTGTCACCTCGACTAGAAAACCACACACCCTTTTGGGTGTGTGGTTTTTTATTTGCGCATTTACTCAACCTGTAATATATTGATATCATTTTTTCTCAATAAAAACATATATGCTCCAAGTGACACGATGCTGTCGAAGGCATTGCCAATGCCAAACAACAATGCTATACCAAGCAGCGATGGAGTCCAGATCCCTGTCATATATAAAATAAATGCAATACCATAATATATCGTGTTTGTCACAACTGATTCAAACAACATATAATTTGTTTTGCCAAGTCCATAGAACGTTGCATCAAACACATTTTGAACTGCATATAAAATATAGAATCCAACAAGTACCATAACCAGGTTAAATAACTTATCCACATCACTAAAACCAAGTATATGTATCATAAACGGTTTCCAGGCAGGAATACTTACGATCCATAGTATTACAATGATAGCGGTAAGTCCAAAATATCCGAGCGAGTTTTTTCGAATATTTTCATTGTCTGCCGCTACTTCTTGCTTGATTAACTCTCCTAGTTGCAATACGGGAAGAAGGAGCCAGCCCCATATAAAATTATTTGCTACCCAATAGGTTCCTTGCTCCCCCACGACGTTGACCATTCGCGAAATCATCAGCATATAAGCTATATTGCGCACCAACGATTCAACTCCGGATATTCCTCCGATTTTAATAAATTCTTTTGCCCATGAGAAGTTTAGCTTTTCTTTTGTAAAAAACCTGATTCCTTCCCTGGCTAGAAATGCAAGCGACGCGACAAGCAAAACAAAATTAACAATAATATTGGAGTAACCTATACCGTTTATACCCACGTTTGCTGATATCGGTAAACCTGAAATAAGAAAAGTATCCATAACAAGGCACAAAACGAACCGTGCTAAGGTAAGTACGTATAAATATTTGCTCTTATTTACTGTTATGAGTGCAACGAGCGCAAATTGTGCCAGAATAGCAAAAATATTTGCGATGCTTTCTATGCGTATATATGATGCTGAAGCTTCAATAATACTCGTATCGGTTGCCATAATTTTTAGCATTGGCTCTGCAAAAACAAGCACGATGGCAGACAAAACAACATATACACCAAGTGCTATCAACATACCGGTACGCACACAATTTGAAAATTCCGTTTTGCTTTTTTTCACTTTACCAATAAAATAGAATAGTGGCAGAATTATAGCTTCATTTAGTATCTCGTATAACAGATTTACCCATGAAAGCTGCCCAGCAATTGAAAACGTCCACTCTCCCGGCATCTGACCAAGAAAAAACACGCGTACCGTTGTATAGACGGTTGGCACAAGCCCCAGAACAACCAGTGCGAAAAAAAGCTTATAATTGATTTTACTAAGCGACAGTTTAAGTTTAGAAAACACACTCGTTTCCTCCTTTTTGTTATTGTAAAAGGACAAAAAAGCACCTGCACAAAAGCGCAGATGCAAAAAAAGACAATAATCCCAATTACTTTGATTTCTGCGACAATAAGTGCATTTTACCGGAAGTTACCGCAAGTCTGTCAGGTTTACGGTAAGTTTCCCAATTGCCGAAGCAACCGCTTAAAGTCACTATTTACTTGTGCTTATTATATCCTTCGTTTTTTTCTCTGTCAACCTCAGAAGAAAAGGAATCCTTTTCCCCACTTGACAAACGTATGTAAATGCTATATACTATTCACGATATTATGTAAGGAAGGTGAGATACTCAAATGGACAGTAGCGGCGACGCCGGGCGACCTAACATTTTAAAATATTACGACATATCTATGCCCATTTTAAGGGAGTAGTATGTCTTTTTTTGTTGTTTCAAATTAATAATTAAAATGTTTAGGAGTTTTTATAATGTCAAATAAAATTATTGCTATGGCAATATGTGTTATTCTTTCCGCGTACTTTTCTGCGACGGAAACTGCTTTTTCATCACTTAACAAAACAAGGCTCAAAGCGCTCGTTGAAAAAGGCAACAAGCGCGCGGCTCTTGCGCTTCGCTTATGCGAGAATTACGACAAGTTAATATCAACTATCCTCATAGGCAACAATATAGTAAACATTGCGGTTGCCTCTATCGGTACTCTTTTATTCGTAAGCTTTCTCGGTGCCGAGCGCGGTGCAACTGTTTCAACTCTTGTTGTTACTGTTGTTGTACTTATCTTTGGTGAAATCACGCCGAAAAGCGTTGCTAAGGATTTCCCTGAAAAGTTTGCAATGTTTTCAGCTCCGATTATCAATTTTTTAATTAAACTTTTACTTCCGCTTAATTTTGTTTTTGGTGCGTGGAAAAAGCTTGTTTCACGCATTTTCAAAGTTGACGATGACAGCAAAATGTCACAGGAAGAGCTTCTTTTACTCATTGATGAGGTCGAGCAAGAAGGCGCTATTGATGAAACCGAGAGCGAGCTAATTCACAATGCGGTTGAATTTGGCGACATTGATGTTCAGAGCATTCTGACACACCGCGTTGACCTTGAAGGTGTCGACATAACTGCAACTAAAGAAGAAGTTGCAGCGAAATTCACCTCGACTCGTTATTCGCGTCTTCTTGTTTATGAAGATACGATTGATAAAATCGTTGGTATTTTACATCTTAAGGATTTTTATCAGAATACGGGAATCTCTCCAAAATCGGTTAAAAACCTTATGACTCCGCCCGTTTTTATTCATCAAACAGAAAAGGTTGATGACTTGCTCAGAACACTGCAATCTTCAAAATCTCATGTTGCAATCGTTGTTGACGAATACGGCGGAACGCTTGGTATCGTTACAATGGAGGATATTTTAGAAGAGCTTGTTGGCGATATTTGGGATGAACACGATGAAGTAGAAGAGGACTTTAGAAAAATCGCTGAAAATGCTTATATTGTTGATTGTTCTGTTTCTCTTGAAGATTTCTTTGATCGCTTTGATATAGATGACGGCGATTTCGAATCCGTTTCACTCGGCGGTTGGGTTATGGAGCAGTTCGACGGAATTCCGGACAAGGGCGATTCTTTTGAATATGAAGGTCTTACGATAATCGTTGCCAAAACAGATAACCATCGCATTGAAAAGGTAAGGGTTTCAATAAATCCCGTTGAGGAGGCAGATGAATGAGTGCATTTGACACAATTTTATCGCGCAGAACGGTAAGAAAATTTAAAAAAGAACCGTTATCTGATACTGATTTAATTAAAATCGTTAATGCAGGCAGGCTTGCCGCATCAGGTGCTAACCGTCAGCCGATTAAATATGCAATTATTTCAGATGAAAAAATATGCGCAAAAGTTTTTCCTCACACTAAATGGGCGGGATATATTGACTGGAATCCAACTGAGGCGGAGAGCCCTTCTGCATATATTGCAATTTTGGCAGATAATGATATTAAGCCCATAAAAGCGTGCGAGGTAGACTGCGGTCTTGTTATGAGCAACATGATGCTTGCGGCGGAAGAATTGGGCATTGGCAGTTGTGCACTCGGCTCAATTGACCGAGAGGATATACATAAAATGCTCGATTTGCCTGAAAATCTTTATGTTTCATATCTTTTAGCGCTCGGGTATCCGGCACAAGAGGCGGAATTTTTTGAATCTAGCGATATGAAATATTATCACGATGAGAATGGCAATGTTCACGTTCCAAAACGACCATTAGATGAAGTTTTAATTAAGAAAATATAAAAAGGTGTTGGTAAAAGCCACAACCAGATAAGGAAGTATTGGTTTTGCAGCCATATTTTCCGTAAATAGTGCATCAAAAAATGCCGCAATACGCCAGTATTACGGCATTTTTATTCTTTCTCTTAACGAAAAATCTGATTTTCAAAACTGTGT
>JAZNOR010000031.1:0-12817 GCA_045589235.1 Eubacteriales bacterium
TATAGGGCGTATAATACATCTTGACGGTATCCCAAAAACCGTAACGAAAGGAGTGTGGTATCTATGACATTTGGGAATTTAAGGGCAAGGCTCAGTGCTGTTCGTAAATGCGGCGAGGACTATGAAATTTCGCTCATTGCAGATGAAAAAACTGCAGCGGCACTTGGCGGGCTTTGCGGGGCAGAGCTCTGTTTATTTGACGGGGCGGAGATTAACAGGACGGTGCTATTGTGGCTTCTTCTGGAGCACTTAGCAGGTGAGGGAAGTGATGCCACCCGGCTTTTTGACGAGCTGCTAGATAAGTTATTCTCCAAATCTAAAAAGGAGGGCGAAATAAAAAACTTATTCGATGCTTGGTATAGTTGAAAAATGAAAAAATTTGTGGTAGAATGATACTGTGAATTTTTATATTGAGGAAGTGTTTATCTGTGAGTGAAAGAATTTCCGTTCTCGGTGTGGGCTTTAACAATATTACGCTGCCCGAGGCGATTGATATTGCATACGGCTTCGCACACTCTGATGATGTGAAGCGCATTGTTACTCCAAACTCCGAAATCGTTTATATGGCGCGTGATGATGTTAAACTCCGCGAGGTTTTAAATTCATCAGACCTTGTTATTCCTGACGGTATCGGCGTTGTTTATGCTTCCAAAATTCTGAAAACTCCGCTAAAAACCAAGGTTGCAGGAATTGAACTCGGCGAGGGGCTTATTGCAAAGCTGTCTGACGGCTCGGCAGGAGTTTTCCTTCTCGGCGCAAAACCGGGAGTTGCAGATTTAGCTGCGGAGAAACTTTGCGAAAAATATCCGGGCATTGTAATTTCCGGCACGGCTGACGGCTATTTTAAAGATTCAGACGCTGTAATTGAGAAGATAAATTCATCCGGTGCCAAAGTGCTTTTCGTGTGCCTTGGTGCACCGAAACAAGAGATGTGGATGGCGGAAAACCGTGATAAATTAAATGTATCATTAACCCTCGGGCTCGGCGGATCGCTTGATGTTTTCGCAGGCACGGTCAACCGTGCGCCGAAAATTTTCATTAAGCTCGGGCTCGAGTGGTTCTACCGTTTGTGCAAGGAGCCGTGGAGAATCGGAAGAATGCTGAGCCTCCCGAAATTCTTGCTGACAGTTATTTTTAAAGGCAGAAAGGGGTAATTTTATATGGTAAAGGTAACATTAATTGCGCATACACCGGACCCGGATAAAACAATTGCCTGCGCTGCTAAAATGTGTTACAGCGCATCAGGGGCTGATGATATTTTAGCAGGTCTTGAAGGAGATAAGTGCGATAATTTTATTGATATGTTGCTCCAGCTCGGTCATGAGAGTCCGTTTGAGCACGCAAGCTTTACCTTTGCAATAGAGGGCGTTTCGCGCTCACTTCTTGCGCAGATTACCCGTCACCGAATTGCATCCTTTAGTGTTAAATCACAACGCTATGTTAAGGAAAACGACTTTACATTTATAACACCGCCGGAGATCGAAAATAATCCTGCGGCAAAGGAAATTTATATGAAAGCCATGCGTGAGGATGTAGAGCATTACAACGAGCTTTCGGAAATTTTATTTAAAAAGCATTTTGATGCGCTCATTGCTGAAGGCAAAGACGAAAAAACTGCAAAGAGAGTTGCCGAAAAAGCAGCGATTGAGGATGCACGCTTTGTTCTTCCGAACTCCTGTGAGACAAAGATGATGGTAACTATGAACGTGCGCTCGCTCTGGAACTTTTTCCGTCTACGTTGTTGCACGCGTGCACAATGGGAAATTCGTGCTCTTGCAGAGGAGATGTTAAAGCTTTGCAAGGGCGTTTCGCCAAAATTGTTTGCTCATGCCGGCCCTGCTTGTGTTGCAGGCCCATGCCCGGAGGGTAAAATGTCCTGTGGCAAGGCACGAGATATGCGAGAGAGGTTTTCAAAATGAAAGGTAAAATAATTATTATCGAAGGAACCGATGCATCGGGAAAATCAACTCAACTAAAGCTTCTTTGCGATGCGCTCGAAAAGAAAGGAAAAAGCTTTAAAACCGTTGCTTTTCCTCGCTACACTGAGGAGTCTTCAGCTCTCGTTAGAATGTACTTAAACGGTGATTTCGGAACTGATGCAGGCGATGTTAACGCGTATGCAGCATCCACTTTTTTTGCGGTTGATCGTTATGCATCTTATAAATCCGATTGGAAAGAATATTATGAGGCAGGCGGAATTTTAATTTTTGATAGATACACAACCTCAAATGCCATTCACCAGGCTGCAAAGCTTAAAGAGAATGAGCGTGAGGATTATTTCCGCTGGCTTTTTGACTTTGAGTATCATTTAATGGGGCTTCCTGCTCCGGATTTTGTATTCTTCCTTGATATGCCACCGGAATATGCCGCAAAGCTTTTAGAGGCGCGCGAGGGAAAGGTTATTGACATTCACGAAAAAGATGCGGTATACCGCAGTGAATGCTACAGAACTGCCTCTTTGGCATCCGGTCTGTTTGGATGGGAGAGAATAAACTGCGTTGAGGGTGGAAATATCAAATCAATTGATACCATCCATAATGAAATTATTTCAAAAGTTGAGGAATGTTTTTAAATGCTTGATTTTCAGCCGGTTTCACTCGCACATCGCGAGAGGGTTAATTGTTATGTTGAAAAATTAAACTATGGCACTACGGAAACTGCGTTTTTAGACCTTTTTATCTGGGGAGAGAATTATAAAACCTGTATCGCTGAAGATGACGGTGTGCTCTACGGCAGAGTTGGTGAAGATTCGTATCTGGCACCGCTCGGCAATTTAAAACGCGGAATTGAAAGATTGCTTGAGGAAAGCGGTAAGCTTCGCCTTGTTGGAGTGACCAAAACTGTATGCGAGAAAATTGAAAAGCTTTTCCCTGATAAGTTTGTATTTAATGAGCAGCGCGAAAATTTTGATTATATCTATCTCTCGGAAAATCTTATAAATTTACCGGGTAGAAAGCTCCATTCAAAGCGTACGCACATAAACAAGTTTTTATCTACTGTTTCCGATTTTCATTTCGAAGAGATAAGTGACGGGAATATTGAAGAGGTAAAAGCTTTTCAAAAGTTTTGGTTTGAAAAGAATTTAGAGTCGCATGGGGAGAGCTTAAATGCTGAAAACGCTGCAATTTCACGCGCTTTTCAAAATTATAAAGAACTTGGAGTCCGCGGCGGTGTTTTGTATGTTAACGGCGAGGTGGCTGCATATTCACTCGGCGCGCCGATAAACTCGGAATATTATGTTATTTCGGTCGAAAAAGGAAACACTGAAATTCCCGGCATATACCAGATGATAAATAAAATGTATGCAGAACATTTTTGCAAAGATTATAAGTATATTAATCGCGAAGAAGATATGGGAAACGAAGGCCTTCGCGCTTCAAAGCTATCTTATCGTCCTGAATTTTTAATTGAAAAGTACGAGGTTTTGGAAAAATGATTCGTTTTGCGGATAAAAATGACATACCAAGGCTTAAAGAAATTTGGCGTGAGTGCTTTCACGAGAGTGGAGATTTTTTCTTTGAGCGTATGTTTAAAAACTGCCTTGTATTTGAGAAAGACAAAATTTGTGCAATGCTCCATATTTTAGAATATGAGTGTGACGGAAAAATCGTACACTATCTTTATGGTATCGGAACAACTGAAATACATCGCGGAAAAGGTATAGCCGCACAGCTTATCGAATGTGCAATCCGATACGCGGAGAGCTTAAATGTTGCTTTTGTTATGCTTGTCCCGCAGGAGGAAAGCCTTTTTGATTATTATAAACGCTTCGGCTTTGAAAAGAACTGTCTTCGTGCGCTTTCAAAACCGTTTGAATTCAACTTGAAAAAAGCCACGATAAGCGATATTCCAAAGCTTAATACACTGTATGAAGAAAAATGTGCGGGTATTTTGCATATTACAAGAAATGTTGAGGAATGGGAAATTATTTTAACCGAAGGATATGACGTTTTTGTTGAAGATGATAAATATGTAATTTCGGCAAACGGAATAATTTTGGAAACGAATATTGCTTGTGAATATGCTCCCCCTGCGCCGTATGCGGCGTTTTTGAATATTGGTAATGTTGACCTGAAAAATGGTTATTTTAATATTTTACACGATTGAGGTGTGACTTATGGTTTATGTTATGGTTGAAAACGGTTTTGAAGAGGTTGAACTCTTAACACCGGTTGACATTCTGCGCCGTGGCGGGGTTGAAGTTTGCTTGGTTGGTGTTTCGACACTCACACCTGCAAGTACAAGAAATGTTAAGCTAGTGTGTGATAAAGTCTTTGACGAGGTGGATTTCTCCGATATGGAGATGCTTGTTCTGCCGGGTGGTCAACCGGGAGTTGATACTCTTATGGCAAATGATAAAATTGCAAAGCTTATTGCAGAGTCCGCAGGTAAAATGCCGATTGGTGCAATCTGTGCAGCACCGATGCTGCTTGGCGTTTTAAATCTGCTCAAGGGCAGACACGCAACCTGCTATCCGGGCTGCGAGGGGAACCTCTACGGTGCAATTTATGAGGCTCGCGATGTTGTAGTTGATGGGTCGTTTATCACTGCGCGCGCGGCAGGTGCAGCGTTTGAATTTGCATTCACTCTTCTTGCAACTCTTAAGGGAACAGAGGTTGCAGAGCGTGTTGCAAACTCAATCTGGTATAAGGTAAATTATCGTGGATAAGAAAAGAATCCGAGCAGAAATTCTAAAAAAACTTGAAAACATGTCAGAGTGCGAAAGAGTGTTATCAAATGACGAGATATACAGCAAACTTATAAATTTAGATAAGTTTCGCGCTGCAAAGGTTGTGTTTTTATACATAAGTATCGGATATGAAGCTGATACGAGAAGAATTTTTGAATATGCACTGAATTCCGGCAAACGCGTCTGCATCCCCAAATGCGAAGATTTCGGCATTATGAGCGCAGCTCAGGTTTTTGCTGAAAGCGATTTAGTGCCTGATAAATTCGGCATCCCCTCGGCACGTGAGGGAGCGCCGAATGTTTCAGAAAAAGATATTGATTTTGTTATAGCACCCGGCGTTGCCTTTGATTTAAACGGCAGGAGACTCGGGCGCGGTGGCGGATATTATGACAGATTTTTGAGCAAGCTTTCAGCTTTTACCGTCGGAATATGCCACCCGTGCCAGCTTATGTCTAACCTCGAAGTTGAGGAGCATGATATCCCCGTGGATTTGGTTATTACCAGCCAAATACGAGAATGATTGCGAGGATTATAAGTATAATCCAAAGCCAGTTATCACCAAAATCACAACAATTGTTTCCGCACATTTTTGCGTCACCTCCTTGTGTTTTATTCTATGCGCAGGAGGAGTTTTGTGTCACAGAGGAGGAAAAAATATGAGCGATATGGGAAATACGCGCAAGATTTCAACAGTGCGTAGAAAGAAAAAGAAAAACTTAACACCTAAAACCGTATATTGGCTTTTTATACTCGGTGTGTCTATGCTTCTTTCTGCGATTATTATCGGTGCAGTAAACGAGGTCTTTGGACTGCAGTATGTCGACGAGCAGGTTGTAATCACAATTCCTGAGGATGCAACGCTATCCGATGCAACAAAGGTTTTAAAAGAAGCTGATTTGATTTCAAATCGAGGGCTCTTTACGGTTTTCTTTAAGCTCACTTCAAAGGGCAAGCCGTTGCGTACGGGCGAAATTACAGCAAACAGAAGCTACGATTATCGCTCGCTTACAAAGATGCTCACACGAAGCAGCTCAAAACGCGAAACCGTGCGAGTAACGATTCCCGAGGGATATGAAATTAAGCAGATTGTTGAACTTATGGCTAAAAAAGGCGTGTGTTCAAAGGATGAATTTACGGAAGCTCTTAAAAATGGCGACTTTGAATTTGATTTCTTGAAAGGAATCAAAAAAGGCGAGATTAATCGCCTTGAGGGCTATCTCTATCCTGATACCTATGAGTTCTATGTTGGCGACAAGCCGGAAAATGTTATTAATAAGCTTCTCAATAATTTCAATAATAAGTTCACCAATGCTATGGCTGAACGCGCAAAAAAAATGGGATTTAGCACTCACGAGCTTGTCACGCTCGCTTCAATTATCGAGCGCGAGGCAACAAGTGATGACCGTGCACTCATTTCATCGGTTTTCCATAACCGACTTGACAGTAAAGAATATCCATATCTTGAATCGTGCGCAACCGTGCAATATATTTTAGGTGAGCGAAAGGCGCGCCTTACAATTGAGGATACCAAGATTGAAAATCCGTATAACACATATGAAAATAAAGGCTTGCCACCGGGGCCGATTGCAAGCCCGGGTATGGCTGCAATTGAGGCGGCGCTCTATCCTGCAGAAAGTGATTATCTGTTCTTCGCAGTTTCAGAGGACGGTAAGCACCATTTCTCGAAAACTTATAAAGAGCATTTAAAGCATTCAAATATTAACCCGAAATAACGAGGTACTTTATGATTAAACCTGAAATTTTATCTCCTGCAGGCGATTTTTCGCGCCTTAAATTTGCAATACAATACGGCGCCGATGCGGTATATCTCGCAGGCAATGAGTTCGGTATGCGCACAGCATCCAAGAATTTCGACAATAATGAGCTCAAAGAAGCGGTTGAGTATTCGCATGCACGCGGCGTTAAGGTGTATGTTACGCTCAACACTATGCCACGCTCAAACGAGGTTGAACGACTTCCGGCGTTTATCGAAAAACTCTCTGAAATCGGTGTAGATGCTGTAATTGTTGCAGATATAGGCGTGCTTAAATTAGTGCAAAAATACGCACCGAAAATGTCGATTCATATTAGCACGCAAACAAGTATTGTAAATTACTTAAGCGCGCGTGAATGGCACAATATGGGTGCTGATAGAATTGTGCTCGCTCGCGAGTTGTCACTTGATGAGATTATTACAATCAGACAGAAAACCGATCCGTCACTCGAAATTGAAGCTTTTGTGCATGGTGCAATGTGCATTTCATATTCGGGCAGATGCCTGCTTTCTAACTTTATGACCGCGCGCGATGCAAACCGCGGAAACTGTGCGCAGTCCTGCCGCTGGAAATATGCACTTATGGAAGAGAAGAGACCGGGTGAATATTTTCCCGTTTTTGAGGACGGCGAAACGTTTATTTTAAATTCAAAGGATATGTGTATGGTGTCGCATATTCCCGAACTTGTGCGCGCAGGTATTTCAAGCTTTAAAATCGAGGGCAGAGTTAAAACAGAATATTATAACGCAACGGTCACAAATGCTTACCGTATGGCAGTTGATTCGTATTTTGATAACCCCGATAAGTGGGATCCGAAGGGAATCTGGCTCGATGAAGTCCAAAAAGTGAGCCATCGTGAATACTATACAGGTTTTTACTTTAACGAGGGTATGGGCCAGCACTACGGCGATTCTACATATATCCGAGATTGGGATATTATCGCAATCGTCGAAGAGTGCGACGATGACGGAAATGCACTTGTAACCATGAAAAACCGCTTTTCTATCGGCGATGAAATGGAGCTTTTTATGCCTAAATTGCCGCCGGTTCCATTTAAAGTAAATGCTATGCAAAACGAAAAAGATGAGGAGATTGAATGTGCTCCGCATCCGCAGATGCTAGTTAAATTAAAATTACCTGCTAAAGCGCCGCAAGGTGCGTTTTTAAGGCGTGAGTGCAAATGAGGCGCGAGATAGAATATACAGTTCCGGAAGAGCGCGACGGAGTTCTTCTGCGTGAGATTCTGCGACGTGAGGTAGGGATTTCGGCAGGACTTTTACGTCGAATGAAACAGATGGAAGGCTCAATTTTGAAAAATGGTGTTCCTGCTTTCGTAACAGTGCCCGTAAAGGGTGGCGATGTATTGAAACTCGTTTTGGAAGAAGAAAGCGGGAGCGATGGAGTTCTTCCAACCGAGGGAAAGCTTGATATCTATTTTGAGAATGAAGACGTGCTTGTGGTTTCAAAGCCGGGTGATATGTCTGTGCATCCGTCGCACGGGCATTTTACCACTTCGCTTGCCAATGTTGTTGTGTATCATTATAATCAGCTCGGACATGAGTTCGTTTTCAGACCGGTTAACCGCTTGGATCGCGGAACTTCCGGACTTATGGCGATTGCAAAAAACGCTTATGCGCATGCTTTTTTTACTGACATGATGAAAGCCGGTCGCTTCACTCGTGAATATCTCGCAGTTTGCGAGGGAGTACCAAAGTGTACGTGTGACACAATTGATGCGCCAATTGCAAGGTGCGAGGGAAGTACGATTGAGAGAAAGGTATCGTCTGATGGAAAGAGGGCGGTTACCCATTACGAGGTGCTTGAGGTGCACGCGGGCAGATCCCTTGTTAAATTAAAGCTTGAAACCGGCAGAACACATCAAATAAGGGTGCATATGGCACATATCGGATGTCCGCTTGTCGGTGATTTTCTCTACGGTGCCGAAGAGCGAGATTTTAACCGGGTTGCTCTTCATTCGCACACACTTAAAACACCGCTTCCATTCTGTAAGGATAGCATTGAATTAGTGTCGGAAATGCCACAGGATATGCGTGAAAAATTTTATAGATAATTTTTGAGAAAAGGCTTGACATTTAGTAAAAAACCTTGTATAATTTTAAACTGTGCTTAGGAAGAAATGAGCACAGTTTAAATATCGAGATGTGGCTCAGTTTGGTAGAGCGCTGCGTTCGGGACGCAGAGGCCGCAGGTTCAAGTCCTGTCATCTCGACCATAAAAACGGCAA
This sequence comes from Eubacteriales bacterium, assembly GCA_045589235.1. GTDB lineage: Bacteria > Bacillota > Clostridia > Oscillospirales > JAAYXM01 > RGIG7332. Next base: position 8,711 of record JAZNOR010000031.1, read on the forward strand.
ACCCATTTGGGTCTGCCGTTTTTATTTGTAAATGTGGTAATTTACATTAACTTATTTTTAATGCAATACCGAGTGCTTTGGATATCTGTTTTGCGACATCTTCAGCTATATCCCTTGAAGCACCTGATAATTCCCACAAAATCTGATTGGGAGTGCTAAGCGAAACCATGCATGTATTTCCTAATTTTGCAGTTGCAAATGTTCTTACATATATCTTTGTTTTTGAAAAGAATTTACCCTTGTTGAGTTTAGATAAAATTTTTCTTCCTTCCTCAAGCTCATCTTCTGTTATACACTCGTAGCTTTCTGTGGCAATAGCGTACTCGCCGAATTTTTTTGCCATAGTAGTTTTATCATCAATTTTTAAATAGCTTCTGAATTTGTCCACACATTCCGGATATGACAGATCCTCAGTGATAACTCCGTATTCTTTAAGAGACTCATTGATTATCTGTTGTTTTTCTGCACAACTTAATTTCATTACTTTATATCCTCCTGTTTTTAAAGCTTATGGCAAGGTTAGAATAACATATAATTTGTAAAAAAACAATATTTAACATAAAAAACTCTTGATTTACGAGAAATCAAGAGTTTTTGTATTACACTCTGAATTTACGGCAGAAGAGGCAATTTTCATCGTCACAGAGGACAATGTTCGGGTCTTCTTTAAATATTTCCATACCGATTTCGTAGAATTCTTTTAGGTCAATTGCGTATATATTGCCGATTCCAAATTTTACTTCGTGGAGGTTAAGACCTTTTTCGAGAGCGCGCGTGTAAAACTTCGCATCAGGGCCGGTTTTACCATAGAAATCGCGGTGGCCGGGGAGATTGTCCTTAATCATCTCGGTGCGGAAAGTTCCATCTGGATTCTTTATTTTAACAATCGCGCACTGCAGGAAGTTTGATTTTGCCTTATACTCTAAATAGTGCAAAAACGTACTCGATGCAAGACCGCAGCCGAAGAACACGACTTTGCCACCCAATTCAAGTGCTTTTCCAAGCGGTGAATTATCATTTGTAGGCGCCTCAAGTTCTGAGTGAGCATTAAGACAGAAATCTGCCTTCTTACCAAAGCCTGCCCACGGGTGCGATACGTGGCGAGAACGCTTATATCCCTTGCGTTTCATAATTGCTTTCGGAACGGCGCCGACCCATACGGGGCGCGCGTCATTCGGGTCAAACGGACGGAAGGTGCGGCGTGGATTTGGCCAGCCCTCAAAGCCGATGTAAGGGCGCGCAAAGACAGGGGAGATTACGCAACCCTCATCTGCTACTGTTTCGATGAAGGCATCGAGTATTGCATCCGCACCACCTGTTATGTTACCGCAACCCGAAAGGGAAGAGTGGAGCAGAATTGCATCATCGGGTTTTATTCCAAGCTCATTTAAAGCCTTTTTTATATCCTCTTTTGTCAGCTCATTTTCATTTGTAACCGAGAGATAGCCGTAATTTGCAAGATAGAAAATCGCATCGACGCATTTTTTAACAACACCGTCGTTTAAAGCTTTTCCGCAGTTTAAATGCGTTTCCACTATGCAGTCGCGAAGGTTCTTTTTACCGTCAAGGGCAGAGAGAACACAACCGAACGGACCGTAGAGCACATCGTCAGGCAATGCGCGTCTTTCATCATACGGAATGTTTATAAGGTCATACGGAAGACCAACTGTTTCGCGTTTTGCTACAATTCCGCGAGCGTATTCAAGCCATTTTGAAGTGATGGTATCTTCGTTATCCCAAGTTGCGGTTAAGCTCTCGGAAGCAGCAGTTGCACCGTCGCAAAGCTTTGAAAAATCTGCAATGCGCGCCTTCTCACCGTTTAAGTGGAGCATTACACTCTCGCGTGATTTGTTATCTAAGCTATCAAACCTTTTCTGCGCCGATTTAACTGCAAACTCTAAAATTTTCTCTGCCTTATAGCCTGTCGCCATGACGGCTGCCCAGGAGGTAAGGACAACCTGCACGTTTTCGACAAGTGACGGAACAAGATAATCTTTATCGTTCTGAATTGAACTGTGCCACGGATAGTCGTAAATAGATTTAGACATCCTTGGCCAGATTGTCGGGAGACCGGTAGTCGAGTCACCGAGGAAGGAATCGTCAGAGAAACACACATCATAAGCTACGCAATTATCTTTTAAGTATGAATCAAAAACCGCCTCGATTACCGATATTCCGCAATAGGGTGATGAATACGGCGGAATTTCTACGCGCCAGCTGTCATTCCATTTACTGCACGGAAGTCCGTCAATATTTATACCACCGATATGGTGGTGCAATTTGCCGCCAAAGTGGTCTGCTACTGCGGCAAAACCGTAGAATTCGAGCGCGAAAACTAAACGGATTGAATGCTTAAGTGGGGGTAAAGTGCCGTCTGCAATGAGTTTTTGGATGTTTTTAACTGTATTTATTGCCGTCATAACGCCGAGGGAATTATCTTCGCTCATCGGCTCGTAAAGATGAGCAGTAAGCCATACTTCACGGTCATCTTCACCCGGAATAAGCGCGGTTACAGCGTCAATTTCGCCATCGTATCTCTTTCCGTCACACTCAACCAAAACTTCAACCGGGCCTTCAACTGCCGCATGACGAAGAGCTCTTCCAACACGCGGAGAAACGGAGAAACCGATAAAGTCGCGGTCTTCACTTTGCACGTGCCAATGGTTGTGGTCATCACATGCGGCGGTTACCCACTGAACACAGTCGGGCGTGTCAATTCCGCAGCATAGATAGTCGGTAACAAAGCCTACTGCACCGAGGTCAAGCAATGCTGAAATAATCGGGGAGCGCGGAAGTGTTTCCGGCTCTAACAATACAAAAGCCCCCGTTACATCTTCGCCTGCCCACATCTGCGGTTCGGTGACGAGCTTTGTGTATAACCCGCCTTCAGGAGTTGAAACTGAACCCTTGATTAAATTAAACGGTTCTTTTGAAAAGTCGGCAACCACAGGGTCTTTAAACGGAATTGCAGATTTCATAACCGTCATTTTACCGACGGTTGCATCCCACGCAAGGGGCATTCTCTTATCCTGATAAGTCGTTTTACCGTCGGCAGGAAAGGTGAGTATTTCCGCGTCAAAGCCCTCGGATTTTAAAAGGTTATAGACATATTCGGAGGACTCTTTGTAATGGCGGTAGGTCTGCCCGCGCTCTATTTTCCAAAGCTCTTTTGTGTGCGAAAGGACCCAATTGTTATCGTTTGCGTTTGCGATTTTTTTGAATAAATCTGTAAACATAACTATTTCTCCTCTAATTTTAAGTATCCGTATTCCGCAAGGTAGTAAATCGCGGAAATGTAAGCCTCAATCAACTCATCGCTCAGCGGAACGAAGTGATTTGACTTGTTATTGTTATTCGGAGTATCAAGATGATGCTCAATGGATGCCTCAAAAATGATGTCATATAAATTTTTAACGCCGTCCATCTTCGCAAGAATCGTTGCAAACGCGCCGTAAAGAACGCCGTTTGGAAGCGCAATTCTCTTCTCGTACGGAATCTTTGCAAGGTCATAGGGGAAGCCCTCTGTTGCGCGATGCGGAATTATGTTTTTAACTTTATTGAGCGCATCGGACTTAAATTCGAGCTCAAAGCTTGGCGAAATTGAAAGCGCATTTGCCGCAGATTCAATTTCGGGGAGATTAAATACTCGCTTAAAGTCTAAAAGATAGGCTCTTTCGCCGTTTAAAAAGTATTCCATACGGGTTTTGGAATTCTCTTCGCTTGCGAAGGTATCAAGTCTGCTCTGCGCGATTTTAACGCATTTCGGTAAAAGCTTTTTAACGCTTTCCTCGTCTAAATATGCCATTGTTATCGACCAGAGAGCAGCGAAAGCGTATGATCTGCGTGTTTTGTCACGATCGATGTATTCATAAGACCAATGCGAGCTGTGCCAATGGATACACTCAGCTTCTTCGTAATAAATTGTCGGGATTCCGATTGTCGGGTCGCACAACGTACGCATCGCTCGGTATTCGGGAAAACTTTTTCGAATACATTTGCACATTCGAGGAAAATGTAATTTCCGAAAAACGGCGAGCAGTAGGGGTTAAAGCGCGTATCGAAGTTTTTATCATAGGTAAAGGACGGCGGCGTGTCGATATCAATTGC
>JAZNOR010000032.1:0-18096 GCA_045589235.1 Eubacteriales bacterium
AAAAAGTTATGTATAATAATTATGTATAATTTTTAAACGGAGGAAAAGCTATGAGCAGAAAGGCAGCCCGTGAAATTGCGGTACAAATAATTTATGAATACGGATATCATTTGAATCCCGTTCTCTCAATTTTAGAGGATAGATTCGATCCTGAATTCTTCGCAAGTTTAGTTGATGAAAGTGATAGCTACCGTGACTTTGACCATACACAGTTTGAGTATCTTAAAAGTATAGTAAACGGCGTTGTTGAAAAGGAAAATGAGCTTGACGAGCTTGTTTCAAAATATGCAATCGGTTGGAATTTAAATCGTATTTCACGCATCGCGCGTGCAATTCTTCGAGTTGCTGCTTATGAGATATTACACTATGATGATGTTCCCACAAGCGTTGCTATAAACGAAGCTGTTGAGCTTACAAAAAAATATGACACTAAGGAAACTGCATCTTTTGTTAACGGAATTTTGGGAAGCATTTCCAGGGAGAGCAAATAATTATGACCGCCTTGGGCTTTGATACAAGCAATTACACAACTTCAGTTGCACTTTATGGACAGGTTAAAAATAATATCTCACGTCTTTTGCCGGTTAAAGAAGGTTCACTGGGGCTTCGTCAGTCTGACGCAGTTTTTGCGCATACAATTGCATTGCCGGAGCTTACTGAAACTTTACTGGCAGACTTTACGGGAGAAATTACCTCGGTTGGAGTAAGCATATTTCCGCGCAGAGCAGCCGGGTCTTATATGCCTTGTTTTAAAGTGGGCGAGCTCGTTGCACGCTCAATTGCGGCATCACGAAAAGTTCCGTGTTACACTTTTTCTCATCAGGAGGGGCATCTTGCTTCTGCAATTGTATCAACCGGAAACGAAGAGCTTTTTAAACGTGAATTTTTAGCTTGGCATTTATCAGGCGGCACTACCGAGCTTTTATATGTTAAACCGAATCTTGAGATTTGCAAAATTGGCGGAACAAGTGATATTTCGGCAGGTCAGCTTATTGATAGATGCGGAGTTATGTTGGGGCTGAAATTCCCGGCAGGTCGTGAGCTTGATAAAATGGCAGTTTTGAAGGATACATATAAAATTAAATTAAATGGGCTTAACTTTTCGCTTTCCGGTATGGAGAACAAGGCTAATGAATGGAAAGGTGAAAAGGAAGAGCTTGCAGGTTTTGTGCTTGGCAGTGTTGCAGATGCTATCTGTCGTGTTACAAAAAGCGCAAAAACTGAATATGGAAATATTCCTGTGCTTGTAACAGGTGGTGTTGCAGGAAGTAGGATTGTTCGTGAGAAAATGGCGGACGCAATTTTCTGCGAGCCACGATTTAGCTCTGATAATGCACTTGGTATCGCGGCACTTGCTTATTTGAAGGAGAAATAAGTATGAAAGGACATATTTTTACGGTCGGCGAGGTAAATTTATATTTAAAATCTTTGATGGAAGCTGATAAAAACTTATCGCTTATTTATATTCGTGGTGAAATTTCAAATTATAAATTTCATTCATCAGGTCATCATTATATGACTCTTAAAGATGAAAACGGTGCGATTCGCGCAGTTATGTTCAAATACGATGCGGGAAAGCTTAAGTTCAGGCCTGAGAGCGGTATGAGAGTCATTGCTAAGGGCAGAATTACGGTATATCCGCGTGACGGGCAGTATCAGCTATATATTGCTGATATGATTCCCGATGGTGTTGGCGCCCTTTACATTGCTTTTGAGCAGCTTAAGAAAAAACTTGAAGCGGAAGGGCTATTCAACCCTGAATATAAAAAACCACTTCCGAAATATCCTGAAAAAATTGCGCTTGTCACCTCACCAACAGGTGCTGCGGTTCGAGACATGCTTCGCATTTTAAAGGCACGCTGGCCACTTTCAAAGATTTGTATTTATCCTGTTTTGGTACAGGGCGAGGGCGCTCCGTCTGATATTGCAGAGGCTATAAAAACATTAAACGAAAATAACGCCTGTGACCTTATTATAACAGGGCGTGGTGGCGGTTCAATTGAAGACCTGTGGGGATTTAACGATGAAATGGTTGCGCGTGCGATTTTTGCATCGCGAATACCTGTTATATCTGCAGTAGGTCATGAACCGGATGTTACGATTTCAGACTTTGTTGCAGATTTGCGTGCTGCAACTCCGTCTAATGCGGCAGAACTTGCAGTACCTGATATTGTAAACGTAAGATATGGTTTGCAGGAAATGAATACAAAGCTTCAAACACTTTTGTATAATAAGCTTAAAATGTATAGGGAATACTTAAAAGGAGTATCAGAGCGCCGCGTTATGCAAAGCCCTCTCGCATATTTTTCAGAGAGAAGAATATCACTCGACCGTTTAAGTGAAAAACTTGCATCGCTTGAAAAACAAAAACTTTTAAAGCTCAGAGAGCAGTTTTCGAAACTTTCGGCTTCTATTGACGCTATGAGCCCGCTTAAAGTATTAGGACGCGGTTATTCAATTGCAAATACAAGTGACGGCAAGATAGTGAAAAGTATTAATGATGTTTGCGAGAATAGTAAATTGACATTGCGTGTACAGGACGGTAAAATCGGTTGTACCGTTTCATCTTTGGAAAGGAATGATTAAAATGGCAGAAAAAATAACATTTGAAGCAGCGATTGCACGTCTTGATGAAATAGTTAAAGGTTTAGAGCGCGGAGATGCGCCTCTCGATACATCTCTTGAACTTTTTAAAGAGGGGACAGAGCTTATTTCTGTGTGCTCGAAAATGCTTGATAATGCTGAGCAAACTGTTATGAAGCTCACAAAAAATGAAGACGGGACACTGTCTGAAGCTCCGTTTGAAGTGGAGGAGAATTAAGATGGATTTTAAAGAAAAGCTTGAATTATATGCTGATGAAATAAATAAAGCACTTGATGAATCGGTTGAAATACCTGAGCTTTTACAAAAGCGAGTTTTTGCTGCAATGAAGTATAGTTTAGACGGTGGAGGAAAGCGAATCAGACCTGTTTTGGTACTTGAATTTGCGCGTCTTGCAGGCGTTTCAAAAGATGTAGCAATGCCTTTTGCTTGCGCAATTGAAATGGTGCATACGTATTCTTTAATTCACGATGACCTTCCGTGTATGGACGACGACGACCTTCGTCGTGGCAGACCAACGAGTCACATTGCATTTGGCGAAGCTGTTGCAGTTTTAGCAGGAGATGCACTTTTAAACCGTGCGTTTGAAAGCGTGCTAAACACAAAAGTATCTCTTCCGGCAGAGCGCATTGTTGCGGTTGCACGCGCACTTGCGAATGCGTCGGGCGCATATGGTATGATTGGCGGTCAGATTGTTGACATGGAAGGCGAAGAGCGTGCTCTTACATCTGATGAACTTACCGAAATGCATAAGATGAAAACTGGGGCTCTCATTCGTGCAGCTTGTGAAATGGGCGTTTTACTCGGTGGCGAAAATGAAAAGCTTCTGTCTTCTGCAAGAAAGTATGCAGAAGCTTTGGGACGTGCATTCCAGATACAGGATGATATTCTGAACATTATAGGCAGTGCCGAAGTTATGGGTAAAGATGTTGGAAACGATAAAGAAAGCGGCAAATCAACATTTGTTACGCTTTATGGTCTTGATGCATGTATAAATATGGTAAATGATCTTACCGAAGAAGCAATTTCCGCAGTTTGTGATATTCAGGAATCTGAATTTTTAGTTGAGCTTGCAAAGAATCTTGCTACACGTAAAAAATAAAAAGGATTGGTTTAATGCTTGATTATGCAATAAACACGGTTAAATTTTTAACCGGCAACAGAATACTTAATATTGCGCTTATTGCTTGCTTTGCAGCGCAAATTTTAAAAGTTTTCACAACACTTATATTTGAACGAAAACTAAATATAGGAAGAATGTTTCAAAACGGCGGTATGCCATCATCACATTCAGCGCTTGTAGTTGCCCTGACTACTTCTATCGGGCGTGTTTATGGCATAAATTCACCGTATTTTGCGATATCTGCGGTGCTTTCGTTCATAGTTATGTTTGATGCCGCAGGCGTACGTCGTGCTGCAGGCGAGCAAGCTAAAATATTAAACTATATGATGGAGCATTGGCGAGAAACAACGCCGGAAATCTTTGGTGAAAAGCTTCGTGAATTTATAGGTCATACACCGTTTCAGGTTATAATGGGAGCTATTTTAGGCTTTTTAATAGGCATTTTGCCAATTTAAAAGCTTGCTTTAAGCTTTAAAATATGATATACTAAAATTTGCATAAAAATACAGAGGTTATTAGGTGAGGGATATGAGCGATTGCATTTTAGACAATATAAAAAATGCAGATGATTTGAAAAAGTTATCTGTTTCTGAACTATACTCTCTTGCCGATGATGTGCGTGAATTTTTAATAGAGCATATATCTCAAACAGGTGGACATTTGGCATCTAATTTAGGTGTGGTTGAAATTATGCTTGCTATTCACAAAACGTTTGACACTAGTAAAGACAGACTTGTTTTAGATGTTGGACATCAGTGTTATGTTCATAAGATGCTTACCGGTCGTCGTGATGGATTTGTGAATTTGCGCAAATTTGGTGGTATGGCGGGATTTTTGCGCCCAAGTGAAAGTATTCACGACGCATGCATTTCAGGCCATGCATCAAACTCTGTATCAGTAGCATTGGGAATGGCGCGTGCTCGTTCAATTAAAAAAGAAGATTATAGTGTTATTGCGCTGATTGGTGACGGTGCACTCACAGGTGGTCTTTCTTATGAAGCATTAAATGATGCAGGCCAAAGTGGCGAATCGCTAATTGTTATATTAAATGATAATGAAATGTCAATTACAAAAAATGTTGGTGCTATGACAAAGCACTTATCCCGCCTTCGCCTTAAACCGCAGTATTTACATTTCCGCGATAAATATCGTAGATTTATGAAAAACGCTCCGGGCGGTATGGCGGTTGATAAAGTTATTCATTCCGTTAAAAACTCTCTTAAAAGCGCCTTTTTACCATCTTCTTTTTTTGAAAATATGGGCTTTACATATTTAGGTCCGGCAGATGGTCACGATATAAAATATATTCTTTACTTACTTGAGCTTGCAAAAGATTTGGCAAGACCTGTTTTAATTCACTTAACGACCAAAAAAGGTAAAGGTTATAAATTTTCAGAGGAAAAACCGCAGGATTATCATGGAGTTTCTTGCTTTGATGTTGGATCCGGTACTCCTGTTAAGTCCGGAGGAAAATCTTTCTCTTCCGTTTTTGGTGAGGTTATAAATTCCATTGCCAAGGATGATTTGCGCATTTGTGCAATTACAGCTGCTATGCAAACAGGGGTGGGACTTAATAAGTTTGCAGAGAAATTCCCAGAACGTTTTTTTGATGTAGGAATTGCAGAAGGCCATGCTGTTGCAATGGCGGCAGGTCTTGCGAGACAGGGACTGATTCCTGTTTGCGCTATTTATTCAACATTTCTGCAACGCGCGTATGATATGATAATTCACGATGTTGCAATTTCAAAGGAACATGTTGTTTTTGCAGTTGATCGCGCAGGTATTGTTGGTGAAGATGGCGAAACGCATCAAGGAATTTTTGATGTTGCCTACCTTTCGTCTGTTCCGGGTATGAAAATACTTTGTCCTTCAAACTTTGCAGAACTTGAAGCTATGATAAAGTATGCAACACTTGAATTACAAGGCCCTGTTGCTGTTCGCTACAGTCGCGGTAGCGAAGGCGAATTTGTTGAAAACTCTTTTGCGAACAAAGCACAAGCGGTTAAGTTGCATGAAGGCAGTGATGTAACTCTCGTTTCGTATGGTGTTATGATAAACGAAGTCATGAAGGCGAGTTTAAATGTATCGGATGAATTTAGCTGTGAAGTTGTAAAACTTAACAGTGTTGCACCGATTGATATGGATACTATAATTGAATCGGTGAAGAAAACAGGTAAAATTATAGTATGTGAAGATGTTTGTGAGTTTGGAAGTGTTGGTGAAAAAATATCATCTGAACTTGCGAAATTGAAAGTTTGGTGTAAAGTCAAATTGCTTAACACAGGCAAAGACTTCGTTTCAAATGGAGAGGTTTCAAAACTTTGGTCCATGTGTGGCATTGATGCAAACAGTATAAGTGATAAAATAATGGGGATATGCAAGAATGGCGGATAAAGTAAGGCTTGACATTGCTTTGGTAGAACGCGGGCTTATTCCAAGTCGTGAGCGTGCCAAAACAACGATTATGAGTGGACTTGTTTATGTTAATGGTCAAAAAGCGGACAAGGCCGGGGATACAGTTAAACCCGATGATAAAATTGAAGTTCGCGGCGATACTCTAAAATACGTAAGTCGTGGTGGATTAAAGCTTGAAAAAGCTATGAGTGAATTCCCGATAAGCTTAAAGGGCAAGAAAGCAATTGATATTGGAGCATCAACCGGCGGTTTTACAGACTGTATGTTGCAAAATGGTGCAGAGAAAGTGTATGCAGTCGATGTAGGTTATGGTCAGCTTGCTTGGTCGCTTAGGAATGACGAGCGCGTTGTCAATATGGAACGCACTAATATAAGATATGTAACTGATGAACAAATACCTGAAAAGCTTCAGTTTGCATCAATAGATGTTTCATTTATATCGCTATCACTAGTGCTCAAACCATGCAGAGCGCTTATGTGTGATGATGCTGAAGTTGTTTGTCTTATAAAACCGCAATTTGAAGCAGGACGTGAAAAAGTAGGTAAAAAAGGTGTTGTGCGTGACCCTGCCGTTCATCTTGAGGTTATTGAAAATGTGTTGAAATATGTTAAAGAAGCAGGGTTTACAGTTTGTGGAATTACTTATTCTCCGATTAAAGGTCCGGAAGGAAATATAGAGTATTTAGCTTATTTGAAAACCATTGGTGAAGAGAATATACCTGATCTTAAAGAGCTAGTTGAGCAATCTCATATTGCATTGAAAGGTTAATTTTTATGAAAAAAATTATGATGCATCCAAATCCGCTGCGCGATATTGAGTTTAAAACAACGCGCCGTATAGCAAGGTTTTTGTCTGAACGTGGCGTTTTGGTTACTATTCCTGAAGAAATTGTTGCAAATAGTGATGGTGTTTTAAAGTCGCTACCGTTTGACAAAGCAGTTTCGGACGCTGATATGATAGTATCTCTTGGTGGTGACGGTTCAATTCTTCACGCGGCAAAAAAAGCTGCTGAACTTTCAGTTCCGATTTTAGGTGTTAATGTAGGCCACATGGGTTATATGGCAGAGCTTGAGGCAGACGATATCGATTTGTTTGATGATATTTTAAGCGAAAAATTCTCTGTTGAAGAGCGAATGATGATAGACGTTGCAATAAGACGTAATAATGAAGTTATTTATAAAACCTTCGGACTTAACGATGTCGTCATTTCGCGTACCGATAAAATTAAAATAATTGACCTTGATATCTATGCGGATAAATTCTTTATTTCACGTTATTGTGGTGACGGTGTTATAATTGCAACACCAACCGGCTCTACAGCGTATTCCATGTCTGCCGGCGGTCCGATTGTTGACCCGATTACAAATAATATAATAATAACTCCGCTTTGCTCACATTCACTCACGGCAAAACCGATAATTTTAGCACCTGAGCGAACTGTATCAGTTCAGGCAATTTCAGATACTAATGAAGCAATTGGTGTTAGTATTGATGGTGGTGAACCGATTAAACTGCTATATGGCGACCAGATTTTAATTTGTAAATCTAAGTATCTTACGAAGCTTATTCGAGTTAAGAATAAGAATTTTTATGATATTTTATGCACAAAACTTTTGGAACGGAGGCATGAAGTTAATTGAAATTACAGAGACAATCAAAAATATTGCAGTTAATTGAACAATACGATATTGAAACACAAATGGAGCTTACTGATTATTTATTGAAATGCGGATTTGATACAACACAAGCAACTGTTTCGCGTGATATTAAAGAGCTTCATCTTGTTAAAACTACGTCTAAAAACGGCAGTAGTAAATATGCTGTATCTGCAGGACAAGCGGAAACCGGATTTTCAGGGAGACTACGAACAATATTCCGTGAGAGTGTTCTCTCTTATGATTATGCGCAGAATATCGTTGTTATTAAAACAATGCCCGGTCTTGCGTCTGCCGCATGTTCAACGCTTGATGGTATGCATCTTGCAGACGTTGTTGGAACGATTGCCGGCGATGACACAGGATTTTTAGTACTCAGAACAACGGAAAGCGCTCGTTCATTTTGTGACGATTTAAAGAAAATGCTTGAATAAAATTGCAGGAGGTGAGCCGGTGTGCTGAAGCTTTTGCATATTGAAAACATTGCGATTATTGAGCAATGTGATATTGAATTTAATAGTGGTTTCAATGTACTTACCGGTGAAACCGGAGCCGGCAAGTCTATAATTATTGATTCTATTTCTGCAGTTTTGGGTGAGCGTACAACTCGTGAGCTTGTGCGCACGGGGGCAGGGCGCGCAAAAGTGTCTGCTGTGTTCGACGGTTTGCAACCTCAGGTTTTAAATTGGCTTTTTGAGCAAGGCTTTGATGAATGCGATGAACTTATGCTAAGTCGCGAGATAACACAAGAGGGTAAAAGTGTTTGCAGAATAAACGGTAACCCAGTTTCTGTTGGTGTTATGAAAAGCCTTGGATCACTGATACTTAATATTCATGGCCAGCATGACAGTCAAGCGCTGATGCACCCTGAAAGCCACGCAGAGTTTATCGACCGATTTGCAAACCTCACGATGCTTTGTGAGTATGAAAATGAATATTCACGATACTGTGCATTAAAAGATGAACTTAAAAAGTTAAGTATGGATGAGCAGGAATATTTAAAACGTGTTGATATGCTTAAATATCAAATTGATGAGCTTAGCTTAGCTGATATAAAACCGGGCGAGCTTTCTGATATAACTGCAAGACGTGCTTTTTTACGCGATGCTTCTCGCATAAGCGAGTCATTAACGCTTATAAAAAGTTTGTTTTTTGGAGATGATGAGCGCTCGGGCATCGTGTCTGATATAGGCGGAGCAGAACGAGCAATGTATTCGATTGATGTTCAGGAAATTAAGGAGTTGTCAGACCGCGTTTCTGAACTCTCTGCTAATGCATCGGATATAGCAGACGAGGTTTCAAAAATACTTGACAAGATAGATGTATCTCCAGAGGAAATTGAGCGCATTGAAACGCGCTTTGATGAACTCAAGAGACTGTGTAAGAAATATGGCACGGATGAAGATGGGCTTATTGCTTTGCTTTCGGATTTTGAAAGAGAGCTAGCTTTGCTTGAGCATTCAGATGAGCGAAGAATAGAAGCAGAATGCGAGCTTGATGAATGTGAAAATAAATGCTGGGAGCTTGCACAAATTCTTTTTGATACACGCCGTGCAGCAGCAAAAAACTTTGAGGACAGAGTACATAAAGAGCTCTCAGACCTTGATATGTCAAAGGTCAAGTTTAAAGCAGAAATAAAGCCGAGGGACGAACTTTGCGCACGCGGTGCTGATGAAATTGAATTTTTAATTGCAACAAATATAGGCGAGCCGCTTAAACCGATTGCCAAAATTGCATCCGGCGGTGAGATGGCGCGAATAATGCTTGCGCTTAAAAATGTTCTGGCAGAAAATGACCAGGTTACAACACTTATTTTTGATGAGGTAGACTCGGGTGTCAGCGGAAGAGCTGCGCAAAAGGTTTCAGAAAAGCTTGCAGAGCTATCCAAAAACAAACAAATTCTTTGTGTAACACATCTGCCACAGATGTCTGCAATGGCAGATACACATTTCAAGATAGAAAAACTTGAGCGCAATGGTCGCGCAATTACAGAAGTAACAGAATTAAATGAAAGCGGACGGATATTAGAGCTTGCTCGCATTATCGGAGGTACGACTATTACCGACACCACTTGCGAAAATGCAAGGGAACTGATTGAAGCTGCAGAAAATATAAAAAAGGAGTTAATATAAATGGGTATTTATGAAGAATTACAAGCGCGAGGACTTATTGCGCAGGTCACAAACGAACCTGAAATACGTGACCTTATAAATTCAGGCGGTGCAAAATTTTATATCGGTTTTGACCCAACTGCAGATTCTTTACATGTAGGTCACTTTATGGCACTTTGTCTTATGAAGCGTTTGCAGATGGCAGGCAACAAGCCGGTTGTTCTTATCGGTGGCGGCACAGGTATGGTTGGTGACCCGTCGGGCAGAACAGATATGCGTTCAATGCTTACCATTGAAACAATTAAGCACAATTGCGAATGCTTTAAGAAGCAAATGGAGAATTTTATTGAGTTTGGCGATGATAAGGCTATAATGGTAAACAATGGTGACTGGCTTTTAGATCTCAATTATGTTGAGCTTTTACGTGATGTTGGTGCATGCTTCTCTGTAAACAATATGCTTCGCGCTGAGTGCTATAAGCAGAGAATGGAGAAAGGCTTAAGCTTCCTTGAATTTAACTATATGATAATGCAGGCTTATGACTTCTATTACTTAAACGAAAATTACGGTTGTAATATGCAGTTTGGTGGTAATGACCAATGGAGCAATATGCTTGCAGGTACTGATCTTATCAGAAGAAAGACCGGTAAGGACGCATATGCTATGACTATCACTCTTCTTATGAACAGTGAAGGCAAGAAGATGGGTAAGACTGCAAGCGGTGCAGTTTGGCTTGACCCGAACAAGACCTCTCCATATGAGTTCTATCAGTATTGGAGAAATGTTCAGGATGCTGATGTTATCAATTGCGTAAAGATGCTCACATTCATTCCGCTTGAAGAAATTGCAGAGTATGAAAAATATGAGGGTAGCCAGCTTAATGCTGTAAAAGAACGCTTAGCTTATGAGCTTACTGCACTTGTTCATGGTGAAGAGGAAGCTAAGAAAGCTCAGGAAGCAGCTCGCGCATTATTTGGTGCACAGAAAGATGATGCTAATATGCCCTCTACCGACTTAACTGATGCAGACTTTACTGATGGTGCAATTTCGGCACTTGACTTGCTTGTTAAGTGTGGACTGACTCCGTCAAAGGGTGAGGCGCGCCGTGTAATTCAGCAGGGTGGTCTTTCAATTAACGACGAAAAGGTAACTGACATTGCAAAGACTTTTAGTAAAGATGATTTTGCAGATGGAAAGCTTATTATCAAGAAGGGTAAGAAAACCTACCATAGAGCAAATATTTAGTCACAAATAAAACATCTCCGCATAAAATTAAAGTGCGGAGGTGTTTTTTTATGCAACGCGGTTTTAAAAGGAAAAAAACTAGTGGAAGAGCTATTGTCTTTTTACTTGTTCTAATTTTTTCTTTTTCTGCTTTATATATATATTACATAACCCAAATTCGCCCTTTACTCGAAGAATATGTTCTAAATGATGTGAGAAACCAAATAAATTTAATGTTAAATAAGATTATTGAAGAAGAAATTGCAAATAATGCTGTTACATATAATTTGCTTGTAAATATAGAAAAAGGAACGGACGGGCAGATAACCTCAATTTCAAGTGATGTTTATAACATGAATAAAATCAAAGTATCAATAGAGGAGAAAATATTGGAAAGTGTTTTAAATCGGGGCGAAATAAAAGTTGATGTACCGATCGGGAGCTTGCTCGGAAATGAGTTGTTTTTGGGGAGAGGTCCTGAAATTAAAATATTGGTAACGCCGATTGCGTCAGTACATGCGCGATTTCAAAATGAATTTGATTCCGCGGGAGTTAATCAGACCAGACATAGAATTTTACTAAATTATGATGTTTGTTTAAAAATAATGTTACCAGGAAAACGTGATGAAACCGTAATTTCATCAAGTGTTTGTGTTGCTGAAACAATCGTTGTGGGTCTTGTTCCGCGTTTGTTTTCAGGTTCACAGAATTAAGCGCAAAAAACACTTTAGATTTTTAAAAATATATGGTAAAATAAAGATGGAGGACGGTGCAGCTTATGAAAGATAGAATTAAAGAGCTTTGTAATAAATTAAATTTATATAATAAAGAATACTATGTATTGGATAATCCGTCGGTTTCGGATTATGAATACGATATGATGCTTCGAGAACTTGAAGAGCTTGAGGAAAAGCACCCTGAATTTAAACAACCTGATTCGCCAACACAGCGTGTTGGCGGAGAGGCTCTTTCACAGTTTGAAAGCTACACACATCCTGTGCCGCTTGACAGTTTGCAGGACGTTTTTTCAAAAGATGAGCTATTTGCGTTTGATGCAAGAGTTCGTGAGGTAATAGATAATCCTGAATATGTGGTTGAGCTTAAAATTGACGGTTTATCAGTTGCGCTTGAATATGAAAATGGGATTTTTGTGCGAGGGGTAACGCGTGGCGACGGTGTTGTTGGCGAGGATGTAACGGCAAACTTAAAAACCGTGCGCACAATTCCGCTTAGAATAGAAAATGCACCCGAACGACTAATTGTTCGTGGAGAGATTTTTATGCCGTATGACGTCTTTTTGCGATTAAATGAAGAGAGGGAAAATCGCGAGGAAGCTCTATTTAAAAATCCGAGAAATGCGGCAGCCGGCTCCCTTCGTCAATTAGACCCGAAAATTGCTGCAGCGCGTGGTCTTGATATAATTGTGTTTAATCTGCAGTTGTCAAGTGAAGATACACCAAAAACACACAAAGAAATACTTGATTGGCTTTGTGGATTTGGTTTTAAAGTAAGCCCATATCGTAATACATTCAACAACATTGAGGCAGCTTATGAAGAAATTTTAAAACTTGGTGAGTTGCGTGGTACATTACCATTTCAAATAGACGGTGCGGTTGTTAAAGTAAATGACATTGTATCGCGTGATTTGCTAGGTAAAACAAGTAAATTTCCTAAGTGGGCGGCGGCATTTAAATATCCGCCTGAGCAAAAGGAAACAATTTTGGAAGATATTGTTATTCAAGTTGGAAGAACCGGTGTTTTGACTCCAAATGCAGTTTTAAAACCTGTGCATATTGCAGGGGTTACCGTATCTCGTGCAACGCTTCATAATGCGGATTTTATCGCTGAAAAGGATCTTATGATTGGTGATACGGTTGTTATCCAAAAAGCCGGAGATATAATTCCCGAGGTTGTGCGTCCTGTTTTAGAAAAGAGACCGACAACCGCATGTGAATTTAAAATGCCACAAAATTGTCCGGCTTGTGGCGCATCCGTTTTTCGTGATGATGAGGCAGCTCATCGATGTACCAATCCGGAATGTCCGGCTCAGCGCTCGCGTAATATAATTCATTTTGCATCGCGCGACGCTATGGATATTGAAGGGCTTGGTCCTGCGATTGTTGAAGCTTTAATTGATGAAGGCTTTATTCGTGACGTTGCTGATTTATATACACTTGATGCACAAAGTGTTGCAACAATTGAGCGTATGGGAGAAAAGTCGGCAAGTAATTTGATAAATGCAATTGAAAACAGCAAAAATAATGACTTATCACGTCTCATTTTTGCACTTGGAATACGTCATGTAGGGCAGAAAACAGGTAAAATTTTGGCAAAGAAATTTAAAACAATGGAAGCTTTGCAAATTGCAAGTGCTAATGAACTGATGGAAGTTGACGATATAGGTGCAACTATTGCCGAAAGCATTAAAAATTGGTTTGAGCAGGAGAGTTCCGTGAAGCTAATTGCACGCCTTTGCGAATATGGTGTCAATATGGAAAGTGTTGATACTGCGGTAGATAATCGTTTTGAAGGCAAGACTTTTGTTTTAACCGGTGCATTGTCTAGATTTACTCGTGATAAGGCAAGTGAGCTTATTGAAAATTTAGGTGGTAAGGTATCGGGCTCAGTTTCAAAAAAGACAAGCTATGTTGTAGTTGGCGAGGATGCCGGTAGTAAGCTACGCAAGGCACAGGAACTTGGTGTTGAGATCTTAAATGAAGAAGAATTCATACAGCTTTCAGGTATGGAGGAGTAACAATGAATATTGATATTTCGGATATGCTTTTATTTGTAAATAAGCTGTCTGAACTTGATTTACCGGAGAATACACCTGTGTGCTGTTCTCAGTTTACCGAGCTTCAAGAAGACGTGGTAATACACTTTGGTAAAGTTTTTGACAGCGATGTAAAGGTTGAAAAGGTGCGCGGAGTATGATAGGTAAGTTAAGTGTTACAGAGCTTTCGATCTTACTAAAAAAACGTGAGTTGTCCGCGGTAGATGTTTTTAAATATTACATCAACAAAGAAGACAAATATGGCGCCTATTTATTTAAGAATACAGAAGGCTTAAAAGTAGCTGAAGATGTAGACAAACGTCGTGTGCAGGGTGAAAAACTACCAGTGCTCGCGGGAATTCCGATTGCTGTTAAGGACAATATTTGCACTAAAGATATGCCCACAACTTGCGCATCGAAAACACTTGAGGAATTTATACCTATGTACAATGCAACGGTTGTTGATAGGCTTAATGCACACAATATGCCGATTTTGGGCAAGACAAATATGGATGAGTTTGCAATGGGGTCAACAGGTGAAAATTCGGCGTTTTTTAAAACAATAAATCCGATCAGCCCTGAGCTTTCACCGGGTGGTTCATCGTCGGGCTCAGCTGCCGCGGTATCGGGAAGGTTAGCTCCGATTGCGCTTGGAAGCGATACAGGTGGTTCGGTGCGTATGCCGGCGCAAATGTGTAAAATATGCGGCTTTAAACCAAGTTACGGCGCGATTTCACGCTTTGGACTTATTGCTTTTGCATCATCTCTTGACCAGATTGGAATTTTATCTCAAAATGTTTCAGATTGTAAATTGATTTTTGATGCTTTGCGTGGACGAGATAGCTATGATATGACAAGTATTGATGTTTTTGATAAAAAAAATTTAAATCCAAAAACTGCATATTTTATTAAAAATGAAAGTTGTTTGAAAGCAGATGAAATTAACTTGTCGATGTTGCAATATCTCTTACCGATATACTATATTATCTCATCTGCAGAAGCTGCCAGCAACCTTTCGCGTTATGACGGTGTGCGTTATGGTAAGGATTCTGAGTTTGGTGTTGAAGTTATGCGCAGAATTGAACTTGGAAACTTTGTTTTAAGTTCAGAGAATGTTGGAGAATATTATAATCGCGCGTGTCGCGCGCGTGCACTTTTGTGCAAAGAAATGGACAAGCTATTCGAGTCATATGATTTTATTTTTATGCCAACAATGACAGATAAAGTGCAAAAGCTTAATGAAAAGTGCGTACCTTCAGACATTTATTCTCTTGATGCATATACAGTGCTTGCGAATTTGGCGTATTTACCTGCAATTTCTTTACCGATAGGTGAGAATGGCGTTACAATTATGGCGCGTCACGGAGAAGATACGGCACTTCTTAAATTTGCTGAGGAGGTGCTGGCAAATGGAATTTGAAGCAGTAATAGGGCTTGAAGTCCACGCAGAACTTAATACCAAAACAAAAATGTACTGTCGCTGCGAAAATGCTTTTGGAGGTGAGCCGAACACGCGTGTTTGCCCTGTTTGCACGGGTATGCCTGGTGTTCTACCAAGTCTTAATCGTGATGCAGTTATAAAAGCAATAGTGGCAGGTCGCATGATGAATTGTGAAATTGCAACGGCAATTCATCAAAGTCGTAAGCATTACCGCTATCCGGATCTTCCTAAAGGCTTTCAGACATCGCAGTTTGAGACGCCGTTATGTATAAACGGAAGTTTTGACTTTTTCTGTGAAGATAAGCTGTGCACGGCTAAAATAAGACAAATTCATATCGAAGAAGATGCAGGAAAGTTAATTCACGATGGTGATACCACTTTTGTTGACTATAACCGATGCGGTGTACCGCTTATCGAAATTGTGACAGAGCCGTGTTTTAACTCATCGGATGAGGCTGTTTCTTTTCTGGAAGCAGTTAGAATTATGCTTTTGGACCTTGATATTTCTGATTGCAGAATGGAAGAGGGATCTTTGCGCGCTGATGTTAATGTTTCATTACGCAAGAAAGGTGAGAACGTGCTTAATTCGCGTGTTGAAATGAAAAATCTTGCAACATTTTCAGGTGCAAGACGTGCGATTGACTATGAAATAGACAGACAGATTAAAATTCTTGAACGTAGCGAAAAGGTTTTCTCGCTAACAAGACGCTGGGATGATGAAAAGCGAGTTGCAACAACGATGCGCGACAAAGAGAGTGCAAGTGACTATCGCTTTATGCCTGAGCCGGATATTCCGTGTATTAAAATTCCGGAAATAGAGCTTAACCTGCCTGAAAGTGAAGCATCAAGAAGAACGAGACTTTTAAAGCATCTGAGCTTTTCGCAGGCGAGTGACTTGTCACTTGACTTACATATGACCGAATTTTTTGATAAAACAGTAGAATGTGGCGCTGAGCCGAAAACTACGGCAAATTGGCTTTTAGGAGTTGTCGCCCAACTCAGCAATGAGCACAACATTGCAGTTTATAATTCAAAGCTTTCAGAGCGTGCGCTTTATGAAACAATTAATCTGATTGAATGTAAAAAAATCACAGGCGACGGAGCAAAGACGGTTGTTCGTGAGCTTTTTGAAAACGGTGGCGATGTAGCGGAAATTGTGAAAAGATTTAATTTAGAAATTGTTGTTGACGAAAAGCTGTATGGTGAAATTGTTTCTGCTGTGATTTCTGAAAATCCTAAAGCAATAGCAGATTACAAGGCAGGAAAGGGAAGTGCACTCGGATTTTTTATCGGGCAATGCATGCGCCGTATTGGTGCCGGTGCAGATGCAACACTTTTTAGAAATAAAATTTTGGAAGAACTTGGGAGGGTATAGCTTTATGCCAATGATGTATGGAAACTACGTTTTTAAAACAGACTTGAACCTAGAAGACTTTAAGGAGCTAAGCTGGCTTCTTGTTAAAAAATCTATGATTTTTCTCGTTTTGTGTATAGATTTATTTTTCTGTTATACAATGTACAAGCCGCTTGGTAAAAACCTTTTAATTCTTGCAGCAATTTTTGTTGTACTTTTTATTGCATTGTATTTTTTTGAAAAAGTCTATATCAACTGGCGTGCAAAGAAAATTTTCAATGCAAATACGGTGTCCCGTGAAATAACATTGACGTTAAGCGATACCGGAATTTTGCAAACATCAAGAAAAGGTGAAACGGAGCTTTTATGGAAAGATGTTTTAAAGGTTTGTTCAACTAAAAATATTTATTTTATTTTCTTAAATAAAAAACAAGCGTTTTACTTTCCAAAGCGTAGTTTTAAAGACCGTGACGATGAGAAGCAGTTTTGCGACATCATAATAGAAAAGGTAGAGCCAGTAAAAGTAAGGTTTTAATAACAAAAAGCCATCCTATCGGATGGCTTTTTTGTTATTTCTGATATTCAGCAAGAATCTTTTTAATCTTCTCAGACGGGCTTAAAAGCGAGCTGATTGATAAGTCATGGTTTAATGTATCAATAATAAGTGATAAGAATTTTGACATATCAACGTTAACATACCACGGAGCACTTAAAACTTCCGCCGGACGGTAGTTTAAGTTTGTTGTAAATACGCGGGTAATAACGCCTTCTTCATAGCACTTGTCAAATGATTTTGTTCCTTCTGTAAAGAGACCAAATGTAGTTGCAATAAAAATTCGGTTAGCATTTCTGCGCTTGAGTTCATATGCGATATCGATAACCGAATCACCTGATGAAATCATATCGTCTATAATGAGAACGTCTTTGCCTTCTACTGAATCACCTAAGAATTCGTGGCTTACAATCGGGTTGCGACCGTTTACTATTCTTGAATAGTCACGGCGTTTATAGAACATACCAACGTCAAGACCAAGAACACTTGCGAAGTAAAGTGAGCGATGCATACCACCTTCGTCAGGGCTGATAACAACCATTTTATCTTTGTTGATTTCAAGGTCCGGAATTTCGTGGAGAAGTGCTTTGATAATTTGATATGTAGGCATAATATTCTCAAAACCGGTCAGAGGAATTGCATTCTGAACACGCGGGTCATGAGCGTCAAATGTGATAATGTTTGCAACGCCAAGATGCTCAAGCTCCTGAAGTGCGAGTGCGCAATCGAGTGATTCACGGTCTGATTTCTTGTGCTGACGGCTTTCATATAAAAGCGGCATAATTACCGTGATGCGATGGGCTTTACCGCTTGCAGCAGCGATAATGCGCTTAATATCCTGGAA
>JAZNOR010000033.1:0-8762 GCA_045589235.1 Eubacteriales bacterium
CAAGCGGAGAAGATGACAATGACGGCTTAATTAACGAAGGAACAGGCTCAGGAGACGGTGGAAACTGGGGCGAAATAGGCACTTAATACACCGCTGCAAAGATAATAAAACACCCTACTCATAACGAGTAGGGTGTTTTTACGTTATAACACATGAAAAGCGTATGGAGATATTTTGTGATACAAAAATATCTCCCATAGTAGCTATTTTCGTCTACCATAGGAGATAATTTCTATATTGCTTATTTACTTTGTAAAAAGCTACTTCTTAGCATCTTTTGAGAGAAGCCATACTTTATTTTTGTATGTTCCCTTAGTTTCGTCCATATGGTTAACCTGGTCCATATCGGAGAGTGCAAGCTCATAAACCTTGTCAAACTTCGGAATACCGCTTGCTGCGTCAACCGTCTGCAAGCAGAAATGAGCAGTAGAAACTGCACTGCGTGCACATTCCTCAGGAGTCTTGCCGTTTAAGAGAGCACAAAGAAAGCCTGAAATACTACTATCGCCTGCACCTGTTGCAGAAACAATATCTTGAGTATCGAGCGCCTGGCAGATGAATTCACGGTCTGCCCAAACAGCAGAATCAAGTTCAAGACCCGGGATGTTTTTAATGCGCTCCGCATTATTTGTGCGGATATAATAGCCCTTAAGACCGCACTTGATAACGAGCACGCCAACGCCCATATCAAGAAGCATATCAGAGAGCATGGTTAAATCTGAAAGCTCCATAAGCTCAATTAAATCCTGACCCTTTTCGCTAAGTTCATCGTAACGAGCGCGGTTGAGCATAAGTAAAAGCTCTTCAAAGCTCGGAACAAAAATATCAACATACGGCATAGCATCGGATAGAATCTTAATCCAATCCTTCTGCCCTGCAGGAGCAGTCGGGTCCGGAAGAGCCATATCGAGAGAGACTGCAGTACCTGCATTGTGAACCTTAGATACGATTTCCTTAAACTGCTCAGGATGCTCATACATATTCTTCATAAGTGGCGGATAGCCAAAATGGAAAATACGGCTGTCTGCTGCCGCGGAATAGTCAACATCAGCAGGTGTAAACAGGTCGTTTGTACCTGTATTATGCAAGAAAATACGGTCGTTACCCGGAACACTTAAAACAACAGAATATGAGGTTGAACCCTCGTCACTACCCTCAATTTTCTGAGTTAAATCATACTTATTAAAAAGATTGCGGATTGTGTTGCCGAAGTCATCGTTACCAACACGGGTGCTGACTAAGGTTTTAAGACCGAGCTGAGCTGCAGCTGCACCTGAGTTTGAAACGCTGCCGCCAAGTGAAACGGTAGCTTCACCAACGGAAATGAGTTTTCCTGCGCGGAAAACATCAGTAAGTGCGCGTTTCTCACGCGGGAAACGAGGTGTGATATCAAGGCATACGTGACCGCAGAACATTATATCAAAATTCTTCATAAATAGTCCTCCTACGTTATATTATATTAAGTATACTATTTTTTAAAACACAATGCAAGTATGTATTGACATAGTTTTTAAAGTAAAATAAAATAAATATAAGGAGGACTAAATATGAAAACTAAAAACACAGTTGTATGGATAATTACCGTAATATTTTCGCTTTTATATATAATTATCGGGCATAAAATTGCTGCACGGGACCTATCAGTTTTAAATAATGATGATTCCAGCGCATCGAAGGCGCGTGTTACCGAGATTATAGACACCGTGGAGGAGGAGTTTTCGCTCGACGGCGAGAATATGCAGAAGAATATAACAACAATATTCCGCTGCGAAATTTTAGACGGAATTTATAAAGGTGAAACTGTTCGCGTGCTTCAAACGGAAGATGCATTTGCTCCGATTTCCGAGCGCGCGGTTAAACGCGGTGATAAAATAATGATTCTTCAATATCCGTCTGAAGATTACGGCACGGATTGGGTTTTCGGAAGCTATTGTCGCTTTGACATTTTAGTTATCTTTGCGATTTTCTTCTTTATCCTTCTCGTCATTTTCGGTAAATGGAAAGGCGTTAACACGCTCATATCGCTTGCATTTACTGTTGCGGCAGTATTTGCAATTTATATTCCGGCAATTTTAAATGGATATAATATCTATGTATTAACTATCATAACAAGTGTATATATAACAGTAATGACTCTTTTTATTACCGCGGGCTTTGATAAAAAATCAATAACAACAATTTTAGGTTGCCTTTTCGGTGTTGTCGTTGCAGCGCTTTTATCGATGATTCTAAGCAAAATCTTGCATCTTACCGGCTTTGTTGATGAACATTCAATTTATCTTACATATCTTCCGACTGAAACACCGATCGATTTAAAGGCAATTATTTTCGGCGGTATTGTAATTGGTTCACTCGGCGCAGTTATGGACGTTGCGATGGATATCTCCTCAGCACTTTCCGAGCTTCATCATCATGCCGAGCATCTCACGTTCCGCGAGCTTGTAAAGAGTGGCATTTCAATTGGCCGCGATATTATGGGCACAATGTCAAATACACTCGTGCTTGCATATATAGGAAGTGCACTCTCAACGGTATTGCTTTTAACCACATATGCATTATCCCTCTCGGAGCTTTTAAATCGCGAAATGATTATAGCAGAGCTTCTGCAGGCGTTAATCGGAAGTTGCGCAATACTTCTCACCATTCCGCTTACATCGCTTGTCTGCGCTGCATTCTACACTAAAAAGAAAAAAGAATTGCCCGAAGACGACTTTGATTTAGAATAAGAAAAAGCAGAGCTTAGCTCTGCTTTTTTATTGCATTTTTAATTCGATTTAAAGGGAGGGCAAGTAATATGAGAATGCTTATTGCTTGTTCGGGAATCCTGGATGTGAAGTTATAAATAATACTGTACGCCCAGGAACCCCAACCGTCCCACGCATTTTCGGCATAGAAAATGACACCACTTATCGTGTGACCGCAGAGCTGAATGAAAACCGCAAGAATTGCGCCGATAAGGAGAGAAACTTTTTTGTCGCCAAATCTTCCTGCATATCCGAGACATGAAAAGCAAATGAGATGCTCAACGGCAATCTGCGCCCAATGCACAGGCTGCCACGTGGGAAGCAGAATGAGTGACAGAACTCCGCAAACGTATCCGCAAAGGATTGCAAGGCGATAGTCATAAGTGGCGGCGATTATCATAATCGGAAGTAGTGATCCGCAGGTAATTACAGCCCCGGTCGGCAAGGGAATTATAATTGCAGATAAAAGTATTGTAAGAGCACAGATTACTGCACCGACACACAAGCTTTTAACGTTGAATTTAATTCCGCGTACGTTATAAATTGTAATAGCGTGATAAATAAACGCCAAGATAAGCGCAAAAACTAGTGAACTCAAAATATTATCTCCCATCAGAAAGGATAAAAACATTATAACAAAAAAAGGCAACTTTTACAAGTTGCCTTTTAGTTTACAGTAAAACGACAAATATAAAATACATAAGCGGAAGTGTAATAACCGCAAGAGTGTGCGAAATTACTGCCATTGAAGCGCCGGTCTTTACATCGCTGCCGTATGCCGCAGGATAAACGACTGTGTTAAGACCAAGCGGTGCTGCAAAGCAAATGAGAGCGAGTGTAATAACCATTTCACTTGCACCGAATGCGCGGAGAAGTAAAACCATAATAGCAGGGATGACAATAAGGCGAAGGAATGTCGCAACATAAACCTTTTTCTTCTTAAGAAGCTCTTTTAAGTCAAAGCCGCCGATGACAAAGCCTGCAATCAGCATAGCAACAGGTGACATACAAGCTCCTGCCTGGCTTAAGAGCTTGGTAACAAATGTCGGTGCATAGTCCTTGAAGTTTAAGAGACCTAAAATCAAGCCAACGAAAACCGCGATTGTTACCGGCACGAGGAGGCGATTGAAAAAGGCTTTGATTTTAGAACCGGTCTCTTTCTGCGGAATGAGAAGAGGAACACCTACTGCATAGCAGGTAAAGTTTACCGTTAAAGAGAACATTGAGTAGTAAAAATACATTTCCTCGCCGCCGATACCGAGTGCGAGAGCACCGCCGACAAAGCCAAAGTTGCCGAACATCATAGAGTAGCGGTAAACATTTCGCTCATGACGAAGCTCGGGAGTGTTATTTTTCGGAACGAAAAGCTTTGCAAGAAGCGGAGCGGTAAGTGTAGCAAAAAGCATAATTCCCGCACCGTAGAGAATGCTTGTATAGTTTTTTGAAAGTGTTTCGACTGTGCAGTTGTTTATCCAGCTGCTGAGCGCGAGTGCAGGGCAAAACACATACACTTCAAGACGCGACATTGTAGTATCAGAGCCCTCGGGCAAAATCTTTTTCTTACGAAGAAAGAAGCCGAGAAGGATAAATGCAAATAAAATTATCATTTGGTTTACGGTTGCGATAAAAACTTCCACAATGATTCCTCCAAAATCAAAATCATAATCAAATTGTATCATAAGAGGAAAAATATTGAAAGATAAAAATTATATAAATAAAACGTTTTTGCACAGGTAAAAGTTGGCGAAATAATGAATGCATTGCGATTTAATGGTGATGATGCGAATGGGGTGTGTTGTGATGCACGTGACAATGAGTTTCTTCGCAATGCTCATCGGGGGATTCGAGTTCTAACGTAACGTGAGCAATGTTGTGTTCTCTGAGCTCTTCACGGATTGCTGACTTAATCTTCTGCGCATCACCGCTGCATACAACGTGCATTGTAGCGTAATTATTAAATCCATCCATGCTGCGGATATGAATGTGATGGACGTCTGAAACACCGTCTATTTTAAGTAGGTGTTCTTTTATTTCATCAATACTTATGTCACACGGGATTTTTTCGAGGAATAAATCAACCATACATTTTAAATTTTTAACCGCATTAACAAATATAAATACAGAAACGCAAATAGACATAATTGGGTCTATAATGGAAATATCGGTAAAACGCATAACTATTGCACCGACTAAGACAACAATCCAGCCGAGCACATCTTCAAGCATATGAAGATTAACTGCCTTTTGATTTAACGAGTCGCCTTCTTTAGTAAAGTGCGCGGCGATAAGGTTAACAAGCGCTCCGATAATTGCGAGGATAATCATTCCGCTATAATTGATTTCAACCGGATTAAATATTCTTAAAACCGCGTTATATGCTACGCTAATAGAACCTGTAAGCAAAATAACTGTAGTTATAAGACTTCCGATAA
Source organism: Eubacteriales bacterium (assembly GCA_045589235.1). Lineage (GTDB taxonomy): Bacteria > Bacillota > Clostridia > Oscillospirales > JAAYXM01 > RGIG7332. The sequence goes on from JAZNOR010000033.1 coordinate 5,177, forward strand.
TTGAATAGCGCGCATAGCCGTAGGTGTAAATTTCATCGGGCTGTTTTTTGCTTTTACGCTCCAGAAAATAAGAAATACCAATACTCAGAGCATCGCCGATGTCGTGAACGGCATCAGACAGTATTGAAACGCTTCCGGTAAATGCACCGCCGACAAATTCAAAAATCGAAAATGCAAGGTTTAAAATAAATGCAACTAAAATACTTTTCTCTGTTTTCATCTTTATCTCTCCCGTTGACTTGTAAATAATTATGTAGTACAGTATATATGTTACTGAACACACTGTTCAATAACAGTTTATTAAAAGTCGAGTTAACAGTCAACAAACAAGTACAGTGAAACGTTTATTACTGAACATTTTTTAAAAAATGTATGGAGGAAAGAATGAAATGGACAGACGCCAAAGAAAAACAAGAGAGGCAATATTTAATGCTTTCATAAGCCTTTTATCACAAAAGGATTTTGAGCATATCACGGTTGGTGAAATTATAGAACGTGCCGACATAGGCAGAGCGACATTCTATTCACATTTTGAAACAAAGGACTTTTTATTAAAAGAATTATGTGAGGAGCTTTTCTGTCATATTTTTGATGCTATGCACGAAAATCACGAGCATAAGCATATCTTTGATTGCGATGCGCCGGATTCTGTTTTTCTTCACCTGTTTCAGCATCTGCAAAAAAACGATAATAACATATTGGAGCTGCTTTCAAGCAAAAATAATGAATTGTTTTTGAGATATTTTAAAAACAACCTGATGCAGTTAATTGAAAGCCAGGTGGAGCTGTTTAAATCTCCCAAAAACAATAAATTGCCAAAAAGTTATTGGATAAATCATATTACGTCTACATTTGTTGAAACGATAAGATGGTGGATAGATAACGGAAAATGCGAAACAGCAGAGCAAATGACAGAATATTTCTTTGCGGTGTTATAAAATAAAAGGTAGTATACCAACGGTATACTACCTTTTTTGGCGGAGAAGGCGGGATTCTACCCGCGGACTAAAAACCTGTCACTGACAGCCTTTTTGCACTCTGCGGAGTGCCGTCCTGTTCGAACCCTCACCTCACCAAAGCAAAAAGGGAAAACTACCAACCTTTGGCTGGTAGTTTTCCCTTTTGGCGGAGAAGGTGGGATTCGAACCCACGCGCCCTTTCGGACAAACGGTTTTCAAGACCGCCTCGTTATGACCACTTCGATACTTCTCCAAATATTAAATTCGCACAGCGTTGCATCTACGCATCGCAACAGATAAATTTTAACAGATAACTCAGCTTTTGTCAAGGGTTTTATTAAGAAAAATAAAAACAAAAAAGCAGACTTTCTAAAAAGTCTGCTTTTTTGTACAAATATTAAATAGGAGGGGGGTAATGAAAAACTAAACATCTACTTTCTACAGTTACTAGTATAAATGTTAAATGTTAAGAAAAAAAGCATAATTTATTAAATAAATATTAAATATCACGTTTTTTTCGCAAATTTCTAAAAAATGTGCTAAGTTTTTCACTTGCTTCCTCACATAAAACTCCTGAAATTATCTCAGGCTTGTGGTTATACGGTAGCTCAAAAAGGTTTACAACTGAACCGAGCGACCCAGCTTTCGGATCAGATGCGCCGAAAATTACGCGATCGATGCGAGAGTTTATAATTGCACCTGCGCACATCGGGCACGGCTCAAGTGTTACGTATAAATCACAGCCGAAAAGGCGCCAACCGCCGAGATTTTTGCAGGCATCTTTTATTGCCAGAATTTCGGCATGCGCAAGAGCATCGCGGTCGATTTCACGACGATTATACCCACGACCGACAATTTCATTATTTTTAACAATAACACAACCAATCGGAGCTTCGCCAATTTTTGCCGCTTCATCGGCAAGGCTTAGAGCCTCGCGCATAAATTTCTCATCCATAATCAGTTCCTCTGACTGTGAATCGGTGCCGGAATTCTGCCGCCGCGTGAAATGAACTTAAGCGGGGAATTTGTGTTAATATTCATAACAGGTGCTGAGCCTAAAAGACCGCCGTAATTAACCTCGTCGCCAACATTTTTGCCGACCGCAGGAATAACGCGTACAGCAGTTGTTTTATTATTTACTACACCAATTGAAATTTCATCGGCAATAATTGCAGAAATAACATCAGCCGGTGTATCGCCAGGAATTGCAATCATATCAAGACCAACAGAGCAAACAGCAGTCATTGCTTCAAGCTTATCAAATGAGAGTGATCCGGCTCTGACGGCATCAATCATACCAGCATCTTCACTTACCGGAATAAATGCACCGGAAAGACCTCCAACGTGTGCACTTGCCATGACGCCACCTTTTTTAACAGCGTCATTTAAAAGTGCAAGTGCTGCGGTAGTACCGTGTGAGCCAACCTGTGAAAGGCCCATTTCCTCTAAAATATGAGCAACAGAGTCGCCAATTGCAGGGGTTGGGGCTAAAGATAAGTCAACAATTCCGAATGGTACGTTTAAACGCTTTGACGCTTCTCTGGCAACGAGCTGACCCATACGGGTGATTTTAAACGCGGTGCGCTTAACAATTTCAGCAAGCTCAGCTAAGTCGCAATCACCTGCGCGGCGGATTGCCTTATGTACAACACCAGGACCTGATACACCGACATTTATAACACATTCACCCTCACCAACACCGTGGAAGGCGCCTGCCATAAACGGATTATCCTCGGTCGCATTTGAGAACACAACAAACTTGGCACAACCTATTGAATCACGGTCTGCAGTAAGCGCTGCCGCCTCTTTAACGATGTGTCCCATACGAGAAACCGCATCCATATTTATACCTGCGCGGGTAGTTGCAACGTTAACGGACGAACAAACAAAGTCAGTTGTTGCAAGTGCTTCGGGAATGGAATCAATTAAATTTGTGTCACCACGCGTAAACCCCTTGTGAACCAGAGCACCGTATCCTCCGATAAAATTAACGCCTATTTCCTTTGCTGCGCGGTCAAGCGCTTTTGCAATTTTGGTAACATCTGCACTGTCACACGAGTCTGCCAACATTGATATTGGCGTTACGGAAACACGTTTATTGATAATTGGAATACCGTATTCACACTCGATTGCCTCACCTGTCTTAACAAGGTCCTTTGCGCAGCGGACAATTTTGTTATAAACCTTGTCTGCACATACATCAATATCGGAAGAGCAACAGTCGCGGAGAGAGATACCCATTGTAATTGTGCGGATATCAAGATGTTCCTCCTCAATCATTTTAATTGTCTCAACTATATCAAATGAATTTAACATAAAATTACCTCACTAAATTCTGTGCATTGAGTTAAAAACATCTTCGTGCATGGTATGTATTTTAAGCCCCATATCCGTGCCAAGTTTATCAAGCTCAGCTACGAGTGCAGAGAAATCAACTTTACTCTTTGAAATGTCAACAAGCATAACCATTACGAACAAATCGCCGAGGACGCTCTGGGTGATATCCAGAACGTTTATATCATGAGTTGAAAGTACTGCTGAAATTTTTGCGATGATACCAACGGTATCCTTACCGATAACACTTATTACTGTACGCATAGCTTTTGCTCCTTAAACAATTTTGTTAT
>JAZNOR010000034.1:0-8435 GCA_045589235.1 Eubacteriales bacterium
TGTAGAGCTTACCCACAGTGACTTCGATGAAGTATCAGACTATGCAAAAGAGGCAGTAGAAGCCCTTATCAAGTCAGGACTCATCGCAGGTTCAAACGGCAAGATTAATCCTAAGGCTACAGCAACTCGTGCTGAAGTAGCAGTAGTTCTTAGCCGAATCTACGCACTTATCAACAAGTAATAATAAAAATCACCTGTGGGAAACCACAGGTGATTTTTTATGCTGTTGCACAAATAAGGAGAGCCTTTTTATTAAAAAGGCTCTCCTGTATTTTATAATATATAATCTGATTTGTTCTTGTTTACCGTTGTTATCTGCTGGAATTTAAGCGGCGTTAAATTCGTATATTCATAAAAGAGCTTTATGAAATAACTGGTGCCCGGATAACCGCACTTTCTCGCAACAGTGTTAACTGAAAGGCCCTCGCGAAGCAGAGTTTTGGAAGCTTCAATTCGCGTGAGAGTTAAGAATTTGCCGACCGTCATACCAACCTTTTTCTTGAAGTCGTTGGCAAGCTTTGTGTTACTAACGAAGAAAATATTACACAGGCTTGTTAAATTTAAATCTTCATTATAATGGTCTTGAATATATTTTATAACCTCATCAATATACGTTGCGGTGACCGAAGTAGAATTGTCTGCCGATTTAACAACAACATCGGTTGCAAGAAGCATAAGCTCGGTTGTGAGCAAACGGAATTCAAGAAAAGCAGCTTGCGAGTCACGCTCGGTTTCGTAGCGGTCAAGCATAGTTTCCATAAGCGTTTGCATATGGCTAAAGGTTCTCTCAGGCACGCGCCATATTCCGGATGTTGAAGTAAGCGGCGAGATTGAGAGCGTATACTCAGGAATAAACGATGGTAACAGGTCTGAATGGAACTGAATCTGATATCGCTCATACTGCGCCTTTTGGTTTATGTACGGATTGTGGAGCTGATGTGCACGCGAAAAGATAAAGCATTTGTCATTTATGTGGTCTACGAAATTTTTTGAAGCGTAGGTGATATCACCCGCGGAAATAAGCGAAAACTCATGGAACGGGTGTGAATGGAGGGCGCACTGGTCCTCTGAAAATCCGACTCCGCTATAATAGTCAATATGAAAATCAACACCATCTTTGTCTAAAAAACAGCTTTGCATATTAAAAACCACTTTCCGTTTAGAGTATAATTTTATGATATAACAAGATTTTAGATTCGTCAATGGTAAAAAACGTGAAAAGTGTGAATAAAAGTTATATTTTTAAAAAAATATTGCTTGCAATGTAGTGAAAATGCAAGTATAATTTATATATACTAGTTTGATAAGGAGAATGTGACATGGAAAAGTTGAATAGAAAAACACTTGAACATTCAAGCTACAATGGATTTGTTCAGGGCGATGCGCCGGAGAAGGTGCTTCAGTTCGGTGAGGGCAACTTCCTGCGTGCTTTTGTTGATTACTTTTTTGATGTATTAAATGAAAAGGAAGGCTTTAACGGCAAGATTGCCATGGTTCAGCCGATTGAAAAAGGCCTTACCGATATGATAAATGAGCAGGAGGGATTATATACTCTCTATCTCCGCGGCTCTGAAAACGGCGAGGCGGTTATGAGAAAACGCGTTATCACAAGCGTTTCACGTTGTATTGACCCGTATCGTGATTTTAATGTTTTTATGGACTGTGCTAAAAATCCTGAGCTTAAGTATCTTGTAAGCAACACTACCGAGGCCGGTATTGCATATTCCGATGCCGATAAGTTTGACGATGCTCCGGCAAAAAGTTTCCCTGCAAAGCTCACTCGTTTTATGTATGAGCGTTTTAAGTTATTCGAGGGAAAGAAAGGCTCCGGCTTTATCATCTTAAGCTGTGAGCTTATTGACAATAACGGTAAAGAGCTTTTAAACTGCGTTGAAAAATACATCAGTCTCTGGAATTTATCCGATGAGTTCTTAAAATGGGTGCGTGAGGAGAATATTTTCTGCTCAACTTTAGTTGACCGTATTGTTACAGGTTATCCGAGAAATGAAGCTGATAAGTTTAATGCTGAAAACGGCTATGTTGACAATCTCCTCGACACAGGTGAGGTGTTTGGCTTCTGGGTAATTGAAGGTCCGCAGAGTATCCGCGAGGCGCTTCCGTTTGACAAGGCAGGCCTTCCGGTAATCGTTGTTGACGACGTTACTCCGTATAAGAAGCGCAAGGTGCGCATCTTAAACGGAACACACACTTCAATGACTCCCGCTTCCATGCTTGCAGGTGAGGAAATCGTTCGCAACTGTATGGAAAATGAAGTTATCTCAGGCTATGTTAACGGCCTTATCTACGATGAAATCATCCCGATTTTAACGCTCCCGAAGGATGAGCTTTTGGAATTTGCAGGCGCGGTTGCAGACAGATTTAAAAATCCGTATATCGACCATCGTCTCACTGATATTTCACTAAACTCAATCTCAAAGTGGAAGGCGCGCGTTATGCCGTCACTCCTTGAGTATATTGATAAATTCGGCAAATTACCTGAGAAGCTCAGCTTCTCTCTTGCAGGTCTCATCCGCTTCTACAAGGGCGTGGAAAAAGACGGCAGCTTTGTTGGATGCGCAAACGGTAAGGAATATGCAATTCGCGATGACCGCGATATCTGCGCATATTTTGCAGCACTCCCGTGGGAGGATGTTTCTAAAACAACAAAGACAGTTCTTTCAAACATTGATTTCTGGGGCCGCGATTTAACTGAAGTTTCAGGCCTTGCAGACAAGGTAGCAGGCTTTATTTCAAAGATTGACGAAATCGGCGCATCAGAGGTTATGAGGAGCATTTTATAATGAAGTTTATAAAAATAAACGAAAAGGATAACGTAGCTGTTGCTCTCACCGATTTAAAAGCAGGGGAAGAGTGCTTGGGCGTTACTCTTAAAAATGACATTCCGCGTGGCCATAAGGTTTCACTTTGCGATATTGCAAAGGGCGAGAATATAATTAAATACGCATCCCCCATAGGTCATGCTAAAGAAAATATCTCTTCGGGTGAGCACGTGCACAGTCATAATGTGAAGTCTAACCTTGAAGGAATTTTGGAATATACATATAATCCCGTAAACGCGCCTGAATTAAAAGCAGATGAGCGCACCTTTATGGGCTATCGCAGGGAAAACGGCAAGGTAGGAATCAGAAATGAAATCTGGGTTATCCCGACCGTTGGCTGCGTTAATTCAATCGGCAAGATCATTGCCGAGAAATCACGCGCTGATGGCGAAATTTCAGGAATTTACGCTTTTGAGCATCCATATGGCTGCTCTCAGCTCGGCGGCGACCATGAAATGACAAAGGCTGCTCTTGCAGGACTTGTTAATCATCCGAATGCTGCAGGTGTTCTGGTGCTCGCGCTCGGCTGCGAGAACTTAACGCTCGACCAGATGAAAGAGGCAATCGGCGAATATGACGAAAGAAGAGTTAAATTCTTAGTCTGCCAGGATGTGGAAGATGAAATTTCCGAGGGTGTTCGCCTTGTGGGCGAGCTTGTTGATGCGTATAAAAATGAAAAGCGCGTTGAAATTTCCGCCTCCGAACTCGTTGTCGGTCTTAAATGCGGCGGAAGTGACGGATTATCAGGCATTACCGCAAATCCGCTTGTCGGCGAGTTTTCCGATAAGCTTATTTCCTGCGGCGGCACAAGCATTTTAACCGAGGTGCCTGAGATGTTCGGCGCGGAAACGCTTCTTATGAACAGATGCAAAAATGAAGAGCTGTTTAACAAAACGGTTTGCATGATAAACGATTTTAAAAAGTATTATATGCGTTACGGCGAGAAGATTGATGAAAATCCGTCACCCGGTAACCGAAAGGGCGGTATCACAACGCTTGAGGATAAGGCACTCGGATGCACGCAAAAGGGCGGAAACAGCCTTGTGTGCGGTGTGCTCGACTACGGTGAGGCGGTTTGCGATAAGGGCCTTAATCTTCTTACCGCGCCGGGAAATGACCTCGTTGCATCAACAGCACTTGCAATCAGTGGTGCACATATGGTATTATTTACTACGGGTCGAGGAACGCCGTTCGGTTCACCCGTGCCAACAGTTAAGATTTCAACCAACACCGCTCTCTTCGATAAGAAACGCGCGTGGATTGATTTTAACGCAGGCGAGCTTGTTGACGGTAAAGATATGAGCGCATTGTGCGATGAGTTTTTCGACTATATTTTATCCGTCGCAAGCGGTAAGGAAACCAATACCGAAAAGCACGGCATCCGCGATATTGCTATCTTTAAGGATGGCGTTACATTATAAGCTGTTGGCTTAACAGGAGGCAAGATTATGAAAAAGTTTATGGATGCAGATTTCTTGCTTGAAACAGAAACTGCGAAAAAGTTATATCACGATTATGCTGAGAAGATGCCGATTATCGACTATCACTGCCATCTTCTCCCACAGCAGATTGCTGAGGATAAGAGATACGAAACAATTACCGATGTGTGGCTCGACCGTGACCATTATAAGTGGCGCGCTATGCGTATTTTCGGCGTGGAGGAAAAATACATAACAGGCGATGCTTCCCCTAAGGAGAAATTCTTCAAGTGGGCAGAGGCTATGCCGTACTGTATCGGAAATCCGCTTTACCACTGGACTCATCTCGAGCTTCAGAGATATTTCGGCATCTATGAGCCACTCTCTGCTAAGACTGCTGAGAGCATCTGGAACAGATGTAACGAAATCTTAAAGGGTGCTGATTTCTCGGCAAGAGGACTCATTAAGCGCTCTAATGTTGAAATTATCTGCACAACGGATGACCCGATTGACTCACTTGAATATCACGAGCAGATTGCAAATGATAAGAGCTTTGATGTTAAGGTGCTCCCGTCATTCAGACCTGATAAGGCACTCAACATTACAAGAGGCGAATTCTGCGGATATATAAAGGCACTCGGCGAAGTAGTCGGCTATGAAATTTCAAGCTTTGATGCACTTAAAAAGGCTCTCGATTCACGCCTTGATTTCTTTGCGGCTCACGGCTGTAAGGTAAGTGACCACGCGCTCGACACAGTTGAGTATGCAGAGCCGAATGAAGATGTTGCAAACGCGGTTTTACTCAAGGCTCTCGCAGGGGAGACTCTTACTGAAAATGAGATTGCAACATACCGCACAACACTTTTCTTACACTTTGCGCGCGGCTATGCAGAGCGCAACATCGCTATGCAGATTCACATCGGCGCACTTCGTGACAATAACTCGGATATGTTTACAAAACTCGGTCCGGACACAGGCTTTGATGCAATTTGCGACAACAGCGTTACCGCAACTCTCGGTAAATTGCTCGATGCTCTGGAGCGTGAGGATAAGCTTCCGAAGACCGTGCTTTACAGCTTAAATCAGTATCACAATGAGGCGCTTATTACTCTTGCAGGTTGCTTTGCAGGTCATGGCATTGCAGGTAAGGTGCAGCTCGGTTCAGCTTGGTGGTTTAATGACCACATCGAAGGTATGACACGTCAGATGACCGCATTCGGCAACTTGAGCCTTCTTTCAAAATTTGTTGGTATGCTCACCGACTCGCGAAGCTTCTTAAGCTACACAAGACACGAGTATTTCAGAAGAATCCTGTGTAACTTAATCGGCAATTGGGTTGAAAATGGCGAGGTCTACTGCGATATGGAGGCACTCGGTAAAATCGTTTGCGATATAAGCTACAATAATACAAAGAATTTCTTATTTAAATAACATTTGCGCCCGCTTACACGGGCGCATTTTCTGTTGACAAAGCGTGTTTATAAAGCTATAATATATAATGTTGAGCATTTGCTTTGTATTATGAGGTGAATAAATTGGAAACTATTAAAATAAAGTCTATTGCAATTGGCGAGCTTATGTGTCTGCTCCCGATTGTGCTCGGAATGGCATTCCGCGATATTATGCCATATGAGAATGTTGTGCCGTTTCTAAGCGGTAAGTTTGCTGAACGTGATTTTATAATTTTCGGTATTCCGTTTTTTATGGCCTTTTTGCATATTTTCTTGTGTCTGCTTTGCGATGTAATATCTGCTGACAGAACTCGCGGCAATGAAAAAAGAATTCTTGTTAAGTCAATTATTCCGATTTTGAATTTCATTTTGTATCTTGCCATTATTATTTACGTTCTCGGCCCGGAAAATGATATTGTTAAGATTTGTTCATTCGTTTTCGGCGCAATTTTGATTACTTTGGGTCTTTTTGCAATTAATACCGAAAATTATAATTTTGTTAAAATGAAAAAAGGCAGAGTAAAAAGCCGTGCAGTCCGCAGATTCAATGTTTTTTTGGGTTTGGAACTGTTAGGCTTGGGTGGCCTTTTTTCAGTGAGTGTGTTCTTAAGCTCGGTATTTACTGCGATTTTTGTAGTGCTCTTATTTGCTGTGATTATCATAACAATCGCTGTTGCGCAGTCGATAAGATCAAGAAGCAGAAGATAAATAGCGCTATTTTTAATCAAGTGGATTTATTCCACTTGATTTTTTTTGCAATCAGGTGTATTATATAAATATAAATTAGCACTCTAAATGTGCGAGTGCTAAAAACGGAGGTATAAACATTATGGCAAAAAAACAGTTTAAGGCTGAAAGCCGTCGCCTTTTAGACCTTATGATCAATTCAATCTACACCAATCGCGAAATCTTTCTTCGCGAGCTTATATCAAATGCAAGTGATGCTACCGATAAGCGTTATTACAACGCGATTTCGGGCGGTGAAGCGGGGCTTATCCGTGAGGATTTATCAATTGAGATTGCGGTTGATAAAAATACACGCACGCTCACGATTTCCGACTCGGGCTGCGGTATGACCGAGGATGAACTCAATTCAAACCTCGGCGTAATCGCAAAAAGCGGATCACTCGCATTTAAGAAGGAAAATGAAAATTTAGAAGATGTTGACATTATCGGTCAGTTCGGTGTTGGATTCTATGCGGCGTTTATGGTAGCTAAAAAGGTTTCCGTTTTAACCCGTGCTGTAGGAAGTGAGACCGCTTTCCTCTGGGAATCCGACGGGGCAGACGGTTATACAATCACTGAAGCCGAACGCGACGAAGTTGGTACAACCATCGTCTTAACTCTTAAAGATAACACCGAGGAGGAATCCTTTGACGAATTCTTAGAGCAGTACCGCATCTCGGCGCTCGTTAAGAAGTATTCTGACTATATCCGCTATCCGATTAAGATGGATATGGTCACAACCAAGCCGATTGAAGACGGCAAAACCGAAGAGATTGTTACAAACGAGGTGTTAAACTCACAGGTTCCGCTTTGGAAGAAGGAAAAGAGCGAGATTAAAGAAGATGAACTAAACACCTTCTATCAGTCAAAATTCCACGATTATGAAGCGCCTGCAAAGACGATTTATTCAAAAACCGAGGGTATGGTGTCTTACACCGCGCTTATGTTTGTTCCTGCAAATGCCCCGTTTGATTTCTATTCAAAGGACTATGAAAAGGGCCTTTCTCTCTACACAAACGGCGTTATGATAATGGAAAAATGCCCGGATTTAGTGCCCGATTACTTCAGCTTCGTGCGCGGCGTTGTCGATTCTCAGGATTTATCGCTAAATATCTCGCGTGAAATGCTCCAGCACGACCGTCAACTCAAGGTTATAGCAACGAGCATCGAAAAGAAAATTCGCTCGGAATTATCAAGCTGGCTTAAGTCTGACCGCGAGGGTTATGAAAAATTCTTTGAAAAGTTCGGCCCGCAGCTTAAATACGGCGCGTATGCAAACTTCGGCATGAACAAAGATAAGCTCGCCGATTTGCTTTTATTCTATTCATCAAGCGAGAAAAAGCAGGTTACACTTTCTGAATACGTTGCGCGAATGAAAGAAAGTCAGGACAGCATCTATTTCGTGGCAGGTGAGAGCGTTTCAAAGCTCGACACACTTCCGCAGGTTGAATATTTAAAATCACGCGATATTGAAATTTTATATTTAACGGGCGAGGTAGATGAATTTGCCGTTCGTATGATGAATAGCTATAACGATAAGGTTTTCCGCTCAATCACCGAGGGCGACATTTCACAGATGACTGATGATGAGAAAAAGGCGATTGAAGATAAAAATTCCGAAAATGCGGACTTACTCAATAAAATCAAGGAAATTTTAGGCGATAAGGTTCATGATGTTCGTCTCTCGGGTAGCCTTATGTCATCACCTGTTGCGTTCTCAACCGAGGGCGGAATGTCCTCTTCAATGGAGAAATTTTTAAACTCAATGCCGAGTGGCGAAAAGGTTAAAGCGACAAGAATTTTAGAAATTAACGCAAACCACGAGATTTTAAATTCTCTCAAAGCAGCAGATGAGGATAAGCTCAAAACCTATGCCGGAATTCTCTATACTCAGGCTCAGCTCATCGACGGTATCGCACCAGAGGATCCGGTAGAGTTTGCGCGAGTAATTTGCTCGCTTATGTAAGTTGCACAAAAAATCAAAAAAATCATTGATTTTT
>JAZNOR010000035.1:0-4493 GCA_045589235.1 Eubacteriales bacterium
ACGGAGTTACATATCAGGAGGACAGACCGGGCGTTGTTGCAGCTATTTCTGATCTTAAGGCAAATGGAGTATACCCGGATAACCTCTGGGAGGGTTTAAAGTAAAATGACGCGCGAGGAAAAATGTTCTCGTATAGACGAAGTGATGACAGCTTTTCCATTTCACGGTGAGCTACTCAGCTGCGAGCCTTTCGGAAATGGGCATATAAATGACACATTTCTTGTGACGATGAAGCTTGGCCCGCGCTATGTTCTTCAAAGAATAAACCACGAGGTATTTAAAAAGCCGTGGGAGAAAATGGAGAACATGGTTAATGTCTGCTCATTTTTGCAAGACAAAATCAAAAAAGCAGGTGGAGACCCAACTCGTGAAACGCTTACAGTTTTAAAAACAAGAAGCGGTGAGAATTTCTATAAGGATTCTGTGGGCTCATATTGGTCTGTGACACATTTTATTGAGGGTACGGAAAGTTTTGACTTGCCTGAAAATAAAGGGGATTTTATGCAGAGCGGCGTTGGCTACGGCAGGTTCCAAAAATTACTTTCTGACTATCCTGCGGAAACTCTTTTTGAAACGATTCCTAAATTCCACGACTTGCCTGACAGAGTGAGAAAGTTTAAAACTGCAGTTTCAAATGATATAGCAGGCAGAGCAAAAGAGGTTAGGGAAGAGATTGACTTTATTCTTGCACGAGAGAAAGAGTGCAGTATACTTTCTGACCTCAAGAAAGCAGGCAAAATGCCGCTTCGCGTTACTCATAATGACACAAAGCTCAATAATATTATGTTCGATTCAAAAACGCACAAAGCAATTTGTGTTATAGATTTAGACACGGTTATGCCGGGATTTCTCGTTTTGGATTTTGGTGATTCCATTCGCTTCGGCGCGGCAACAAGTGTTGAGGATGAACCGGATCTTACTAAAATGAATTTCGATATTGAGATGTTTGAGGCTTATACCGAGGGCTTTATCAGTGAGTGCGGCGATATTATGACCGAGTGTGAATTTGATATGCTATCATGGGGCGCAAAGCTCATTACCCTTGAAATGGGAATGCGATTTTTAACGGATTACCTTGAGGGTGATACGTATTTTAAAATTCATTACCCTGAGCAGAATTTAAACAGAGCGCGTACTCAGTTAAAGCTCGTTTCCGATATGGAAAAATGCTTTGATGTAATGAATGCAATAATTGCAAAATATAAAAAAGCAGGTTGTTAAAACCTGCTTTTTTTCTTATCTTATCTGACCGTCACCGCGGATTTGATATTTAATTGAAGTAAGCTCCTCAAGTCCCATAGGACCGCGAGCGTGCATCTTCTGGGTGGAAATGCCTATTTCGGCACCGAGACCAAACTCAAAGCCGTCGGTAAAGCGAGTAGAGGCATTTACGTAAACTGCTGCAGCATCGATTGAATTTATAAACAGCTCGGCTATACTTGTATCTTCTGTTATTATTGCTTCGCTGTGCATCGTGCTGTATTGGGTTATGTGCTCAATTGCGGAATGAATATCGGATACAATTTTAATCGCTAAAATAAAATCGTTATACTCGGTTTCCCAGTCAGTTTCATCTGCAGCTTTGCAGTTGATTATTTTACATACCTTCTCATCACCGCGAATCTCAACATTATACGGTGCGAGAGAAGAAACAAGCTTCGGCAAAAATTCTTCTGCAACAGCCTCGTGAACGAGAGCAGTTTCAACCGCATTGCAAACTGATGGGCGCGAGCATTTTGCATTGGTAAGAACACTTACTGCCATATCAAGATTTGCTGATGAATCAACGTATAAATGGCAGTTGCCCGCACCTGTTTCAATTACGGGTACTTTAGCGTTTTCAACAACAGCGCGAATAAGTCCTGCGCCACCGCGCGGAATGAGAACATCAACATAACCCTTCATATTCATAAGCTCGTTTGATGATGCACGAGTGGTATCCTCAATTAAGCAGATTGCATCGGGTGAAACCCCGTTTTTCTCTAAAACATTGCGCATAACGGAAACGATTGCGATATTTGAATATATCGCCTCTTTTCCGCCACGAAGCACGGTTGCGTTACCCGATTTTAAGCATAAAACCGCGGCATCAAGCGTTACGTTCGGGCGCGACTCGAAAATAATTCCGATAACGCCGAGCGGAACACGAACCTTTTTGATGTTGATTCCGTTTGGACGATTTACCTCAGATAGAACTGTTCCGATCGGGTCGGGAAGAGCTGCTACCTGACGTGCTCCTTCTGCCATTGCATCAATTCGCGCAGGTGTGAGCGTTAATCTATCGATCATACTTTCACGCATATTGTTGATTTTTGCAGCGGCAATATCCTTTTCGTTTTCGGAAATGATTAAATCTGCGTTTTTTATTATTTCATCGGCAATGTCATTTAGTATTTTGTTCTTTTTATCGGTTGTTAAAAGTGACACCTCGCGCGATGCCGCCTTTGCCGCCTTACATAATTCTAAAACTGATTTCATAGCTTAGCACTTCTCGGGCTCAGGATAGGTTTCACCGAAGGTTTCAACGGTAACGCTCTTCATAATCTGTGGCTCGATTGGCTTATCAAACATATCACGACGTGCGGATACAATTCTGTCAGCCTCGTCCATTGAACTGATTACCTGACCAAATGCGGCATACTGCCCGTCAAGATGCGGGGCATCGTCTACCATAATAAAGAATTGGCTTCCTGCGCTGTCGGGGTGCTGAGCGCGCGCCATTGAAATAACGCCGCGGATGTGGTTTAATTTATTCTCAAAACCGTTTGCGGAAAACTCGCCGCGGATTGAATAGCCCGGGCCACCTGTGCCTCTGCCGTCCGGATCGCCGCCTTGAATCATAAAGCCAGGAATGACGCGGTGGAAGATAACTCCGTTATAAAATCCGGAGTTTGCAAGTGAAATGAAGTTATTAACTGTGTTTGGCGCAATCTTCGGATATAATTCAATCTGAAGTGTGTTTCCGTTTTCAAATTCAATTGTAGCAATTGGGTTTTTCATAATTAAATTTCTCCTTTAATTTTATTATGTATAGTATACTTTATTTTAAATTAAATGTAAAGTTAGCTGTTTCGGGTTTCTCCCGTAATTTTCCAGCCGGAAAGCGGAAGGCGTTGCATTGATGAGAAGATTTTATCGGAATATCCCGGATAGCGCATATTCATTTCGCGAACGAGTTCCTTAATCTCCTGCCTTTTTGTATTACCGTCGGCAGGGCATTTGCTTTTAACCGTCGGTAAATTCTCGCGCTTCATTATTCCCTTGATTGTCGATTCATTTATATATAAAAGCGGTCTTATAAGCGTTAAATCCGTTCTGTCTAAATATGTAACGGGCATAAAGCAGGAGATTCTGCCTTCATAAACCTGCGAGAGCATAAAAGTTTCAACCGCATCATTAAAATGGTGACCGAGTGCTACCTTGTTGCAGCCGTTTTCCTTTGCCGCATCGTGAAGCATTCCGCGGCGCATTTTTGCGCACAGCGCGCATGGGTTAGTTTCTTTCCTTATATCAAAAATAATCTCCTTGAGATTCGATGGAACGAGCGTGTGGGGGACATCTAATTTATTGCAAAGCTCGATAATCGGAGTAAAGTCCATCCCCATACCCATATCGACCGTAATCGCGTGGAGTGAAAACTTTTTCGGATAGAACTTCATAAGCCCGTGAAGTGCTAAAAGAAGCAAAACCGAATCCTTACCGCCGGAAACACCAACGGCAATTTTGTCTCCCTCTTCAATCATTTCATATTCCTGAACGCATTTTCGCGTTAAACTAAGTATCTTTTGCATAATTTTCCTCATTTCAAAAAAATAAAATTTAAATTGCGTTTTGAGCATTTGCGAGAAAAACGGAGCATTTGCGAGAAAACGCGAGTTTGAAAATAGCTAAATTAAATTTTTAGAAAAAAGTGTTGACAACAAAAATCAAATATAATATAATCTAATATGTTCGTTAATAGTATTATAACTCAAGTCGTATGAAAAGTGAATGACTTTTTTAAAAAACCGTTCATTTCTCATATGTCTTGGGTATAAACAAAACGAGCTAATAAAATTTGGAGGAATACAATATGTCTACATTTATGGCAAACAAGAACACAGTAGACCGCAAGTGGTACATCCTTGATGCTGCTAACAAGCCGCTCGGCCGTACTGCTGCGCAGGCTGCTGTTCTTCTCCGCGGTAAGCATAAGGCTGATTTCACTCCTCATGTTGACTGTGGCGATTTCGTTATCATCATCAATGCGGATAAGGCTATCTTAACCGGTAACAAGCTTACCGATAAGTACTACCGCAGACACTCCGGTTATGCAGGCGGCCTCAAAGAGGTTCAGTACCGCATCCTTATGCAGGAGAAGCCGGAGCTCGCTATGCACCTTGCAGTTAAGGGTATGATGCCGAAGAACTCTCTCGGCAAGAATGCTCTCGTTCGCTTGAAAGTCTACAGCGGTGAGAATCATGGTCATGATGCTCAGAAGCCGGTAGCTTACG
>JAZNOR010000036.1:0-18032 GCA_045589235.1 Eubacteriales bacterium
AAAATGATGAATTTATCAAAAATGAATGATTTTGAATCAAGGTCAATTTCTGCTGAAAATTTCAATGGTGAAAAAGGCAAGGGTGGAATGGCAGAACATGGAACGGGAGAATATTTCGGTAGAGATTTAGGAAAAGGATGGAAAATATCTCCATCTGTTGCGATTCCTGCAGGCGAAACATTTGAGATAGCTAATATAGATGGTTCAGGTATTATAAAACACATATGGATTACTGACGATTGTCCCATCAACAGAATGCTTGTTATCAGAATGTATTGGGATGGAAGTGATACTCCTTCGGTAGAAGTGCCACTTGGTGATTTTTTTGCTTCCGCAGAGCATCAGAATTATGCACAACTTACATCGTTGCCTGTTTGTGTAAACCCCAAAAGAGCTTTTAATTGCTACTGGGATATGCCTTTTTATAAAAAATGCAAAATAACAATTGAAAATCTTTATAATGAAGATGTTACGGTATATTATCAAATTGACTATCTTTTAGGAAATGTTCCGGAAGGACACAGATATTTTCATGCTCAATTTAGAAGAACAAATCCGTTGCCATATAAAGAGTGCTATACAATTCTGGATAATGTAGAAGGAAATGGTCATTATGTAGGAACATATTTGTTCTGGGGTGTAAACAATAACGGTTGGTGGGGAGAAGGTGAAATTAAATTTTATCTTGACGGTGACAAAGACTACCCAACCATATGTGGAACGGGAACAGAGGATTATTTTTGCGGTTCATGGAATTTTGACATTGGAGGAAAGTACCAGGAATTTTGCACGCCTTATGCCGGTCTTTCAAAGATAATAAGACCTGATGGCTTATATAGTTCGCAACAGAGATTTTCTCTTTACAGATGGCATATAACTGACCCTATTTATTTTAAAAAGGATATTAAAATAACAATTCAGGCATTGGGATGGAGAAGTGGCAAACGTTATCTGCCTCTGCAAGACGATATTTCATCTGTTGCATTCTGGTATCAGGACAGTATATGTAAAAGTTTCCCAAAATTTCCTTCAGCAGATGAATTAGAAATTATGTAATGGAAGGAAGAGGACTACTTAAGCAATAAAGTTGTATAACGAAAAGACTGAACGAAAATCAATCGTTCAGCCTTTTTAAAATTTACGGATTCATTGAGTAGTTCGGAGCTTCTTTTGTTATGTAGATATCGTGCGGATGGCTTTCCTTAAGACCTGCACCTGTAATGCGAACGAACTGAGCGTTATCCTGGAGATAGGAAATATCCTTAGCACCACAGTAGCCCATACCAGCACGTAATCCGCCCATAAGCTGGAAGATTGTATCTGATGCCGGTCCCTTATAAGGAACACGACCTTCAACACCTTCCGGAACTAACTTGCGCGCATTCTGCTGGAAGTAACGGTCACGACCGCCACGGTTCATAGCACCGAGAGAGCCCATACCGCGGTATACTTTAAAGCGACGGCCCTGATACATTTCAAACTCACCCGGAGCTTCATCGCAACCTGCAAGAAGGGAACCGAGCATAACAATGTCAGCACCTGCGGCAATAGCTTTAGGAATATCACCTGAATATTTTATACCACCGTCTGCAATAACGGTAACGCCGGCAGCGTGAGCAACTTCGGCAACGTTCATAATTGCAGTAACCTGCGGAACACCAATACCTGCAACAACGCGAGTTGTACAAATTGAACCCGGGCCAATACCAACCTTAACTGCATCAGCACCTGCAGCAATTAAATCCTGAGCAGCGGCAGCAGTTGCGATGTTACCAGCGACAAGCGGGATTTCAGGATAACGAGCTTTAACTTTTTTAACTGCATTTGCAATATTGATGTGATGACCGTGAGCTGAGTCTAAAACAAGAAGGTCAACGCCGGCAGAGATGAGAGCATCAACGCGATCTAAAACGTCTTTGGTATCGCCGATAGCAGCGGCAACTAAAAGTCTACCTTTTTCATCACGTGCTGAATTCGGATACATAACGCATTTTTCAATATCTTTAATTGTGATAAGACCCTTGAGAGCAAACTTATCATCAACAAGCGGAAGTTTTTCGATTTTGTGTTTGCGTAAAATCTCGCTTGCGTCGGAAAGAGTAGTACCAACCGGTGCAGTGACAAGATTTTCTTTGGTCATAACTTCGCCGATTTTACGTGAATAATCGGTTTCAAACTTCATATCTCGGTTTGTTATGATACCAACAAGTTTATCATTTTCGCAAATCGGAACACCTGAAATGCGATACTTTGCCATAAGGTCATCGGCATCTGCGAGAGTGTTTTCAGGACTTAAATAAAAAGGATTTGTGATAACGCCGTTTTCCGAGCGCTTAACAAGGTCAACTTCATTTGCCTGTTCTTCAATTGACATATTCTTATGAATGACACCAATACCGCCTTCGCGAGCAACAGCAATTGCCATACGAGCCTCGGTGACAGTGTCCATAGCGGCACTCATAACCGGAATATTTAATTTAATTTTTTTAGTAAGCTGAGTTGTAACAGTAACTTCGCTGGGAACAACTTCACTTTTTGCGGGAACGAGCAAAACGTCATCAAAAGTGAGACCTTCGCCGACAATCTTATTTATCTGTGCCATAAACCCATCACGCACCCTTTCAAAATCATTAGTTTATTTTAAATTATATAATACACCGAAAATGACCTGATGTCAAGAAAAACTGAGCATAAACTCAGCAGAAAACTTATTGTTACCTTCCTCGTCAATACCTGAAACAAAGGTGCCGTCCGAATTGCTTTTTAAAATGATTTTTTCGTTTGGTTTACATTCATTGATGTAGTTAATTTGAAGCTTTTTAAAATAACAAGGCTTTAGTGTATGCATATCAATTACATCACAAATTAAATCGCCGTATTTTGCATTGTTTAAGTGACAGTTTATATCCATATCTGAATAACGAATTGTTTTTTTAAATTTACTAATCATTTCGTCGTTACATTTCAGCCTTCCCAAAGTGATGCCTAGTGAACGTTCAGGTGCTGAAGTAGCCTCATCAATTGATTCCAAACCAACTGGGCGCTTCATTTTATGTGTAACCGCATCGGCGATAACCCATGCATTGATTGCTCGTCCGACCTCAACACCATTTACTGACAGAATAAAGTCACGGTACCAGATAGGGCCTGAAAGTCCGCGGTGCCAGGTTTCGATTGTAACTTCATCATTTCCTCGAATCGGGGCATCAAGCTCAATGTAAGCTCTTGCTAAAATCCAAATCATAGAGCTTTCGAAAACTAATTTGTCACGCGCGAGCCCCATGATTTCTGCATGCTCGGTTGCGGCAATCTGAAGATAGTTTAGCAGAGAGGATAGTCTTAATAGATTAAAACAGTCTGTATCTCCTGCATCTACAGTGTATTTTTTAATTAAACCACGCATTAGTTTTTCTCCTTTTTAGCCGATTTACAAAACGGTGCAAGCGTGCACTCAGCACATTTTGGACTTCTTGCCGTACACACTGCGCGACCGTGATATACGAAACGGTGGCAAAGAAGGGCTTGTTCCTCCGGCGGAATTATTTTAGCTAGGGCTTTTTCGACGCCACGCGGGTCTTTTGTGTTCGCAAAGCCGATTTTATTTGAAAGGCGTATGCAATGAGTATCGGTAACAACAGCGGGTTTTCCGTATACATCGCCGAGAATTAAATTTGCGGTTTTTCGGCCGACACCGGGAAGAGTTAAAAGAGCTTCCATAGTATCAGGAACCTCACCGCCAAAATTTTCGATTAGTGCCTTGGCGCAAGCTTTTATATCGCGCGCCTTTGTGCGAAAAAGTCCGCATGGATGAACAATTTCTTCAAGCTCTGATATATCACAGTTTGCAAATTCTTCAAGGCTGGTAAAACGTGAATATAACGTTTTACCGACTATATTGACACGCGCATCAGTACATTGAGCCGCAAGGCGAGTTGAAAATAAAAGCTGATACGCGTGGTCATATTTAAGGGAACATTCAGCATCCGGATAGAGCTTTGCAAGCTCAGTTATTACGCCGGATACGCGCTCTTTGATTGTCATAAAATCACCTCGATTATTTATATTTTAGCACAAAAAAGGAAAACACACAATAATTTTTAAAATCCAACTGTTAGTTGATTTTGGATGATGCCATTTAACTTTATAGTTGATATAAAATGTGTTAAAATTATATTAAGAAAAGAGTGAGGTTTAAAATTATGGGGATTTTTTTATCACAGGAAATAAAAAAATTAAGAATTAAAACGGGACTCTCGCAAAAAGAATTGGGAGAGAAACTCGGTATAAGTAACCAGGCGATTTCAAAATGGGAAAGTGGACAGAGCAATCCTTCTGCCGAGCATATTTTTAAGTTATCTAAAATATTCAATGTGTCAATTGACAGCTTTTATGGAAAAGGTACAGAAAAAAGTATTTTAAAAGATTTGCCGGGAATGACATCTGTTGCAGACATATATAAAATCGGCCGAGGACCGTCAAGCTCACATACGATAGGTCCTGAAAAAGCGTGTGAAATATTTAAATGTAAAAATAAAAATGCAAACTTTTCTAAAGCAGTTCTTTATTCATCGCTTGCAAAAACCGGCAGAGGGCACGGAACAGATACTGTTGTAAAGAAAACTTTTGCACCGACAAAATGTGAAGTTGAATTTAATTATGTTGAACAAAATCTACCACACCCGAACACGATGCTTCTCATTGCATATATTAATGGTCGAGAAATTGCCAGAACAAGAGTTCTGAGTGTAGGCGGCGGTGATATAGTTTTTGAAGGTGAGCAAAACGAAGAGAATAAAATTATTTATAAGCACAATAAGTTTGGCGAAATTTCTGAGTACTGCAAAAATAAGAAAATCAGACTCTGGGAATATGTGAAAGAAAATGAAAATTATGAATTTGAAAGCTATTTAAAAAATATCTGGAGTGTTATGAAAAGCACCGTTGAAAGGGGCTTGGACAATGATGGAATTCTTCCGGGCGAACTTAAACTGCATAAAAAGGCAAAGACGCTATATAACAGTCAGCATATAGATGAATCAGCTGAAACGCGAGAGAATAGAATGGTTTGTTCTTATGCCTTTGCGGTAAGCGAGCAGAACGCAGCAGGGGAGACTATCGTAACAGCACCTACCTGCGGTGCGGCAGGTGTTCTGCCTGCGGTTTTATATTACCAGCAGAAAAAGAATGATTACAGTGATGAGAAAATAGTTCGTGCACTTATGACGGCGGGACTTATTGGAAACTTAATAAAAACAAATGCCTCGATTTCAGGCGCGGAGTGCGGTTGTCAGGCCGAAATCGGAAGCGCGTGCTCAATGGCGGCAGCAGCATTGGGAGAACTGTTTGAACTCAGTATTGATAAAATAGAATATGCCGCTGAGATAGCAATTGAGCATCATCTGGGTCTTACTTGTGATCCGATTTGCGGACTTGTGCAAATTCCGTGCATTGAAAGAAATGCAGTAGCGGCAATGCGCGCAATAAACGCGGTAAGCTTATCAAGCTTTTTGAGTAATACGCGAAAAATATCACTTGATAATGTCATTCAGACAATGAAAGAAACAGGCCATGATCTGTCTTCACGATATAAGGAAACCTCTGAGGCAGGACTTGCAAAAATAAAGCTATAACAAAACGGGTATTGCAAAGCAATACCCGTAAATTTATTTTTTGTAATTTATTATGAAATCTGCAATGTCACGCGTTGCATTGGGACGAGAGACAACCTCAAGACGCTCTGTAATCGAATCTAAGCGACCGCGGCATTTAAATAGAAAATAAATTGCATCGTCGATGGTGAAATTCTTGTTAACTGCAAGTGCAATACCATTGTTTAAAAGAAAATCGGCATTGCGCTCTTCTTGACCGGGAATAGGATTTACCAAAATCATCGGAAGCTTTTTAGCCATAGCTTCGGATGTGGTAAGACCGCCGGGTTTTGTAACGATACAGTCAGAAGCGTCCATCATAACATCGACGTTATCCACAAAACCGTAGACAAAGCGATTCTCACTAGGAGTGAGGTCAAGTAACTTGTTCTTCTGCCTTGTGTTTTTGCCGCATACAGCCAGAATATTAATGTCAAGTTTTAGGCTTTCGATAGACTCAACAAGTGAGGTCATATTGCCGTAGCCCATACTGCCACCCATAACAAGAACGGTCTGTTTATTCGGAATACCAAGCAGCTTACGTGCCTGCTCTTTATCCATCTTATGCGAAAATTTTTCCTGTACAGGGATACCGAAGGATAAAAGTCGCGAATTTTCAATTCCTTTGGAAGCAGCCTTGTTATAAAAAAGGTCGCTTGCTAGGTTTATGTGTTCAACATACGGAACATCCTGCCAAAACGGATGAATTGTGTAATCTGTAACGATTCCAAGCGTCGGAATATTTAGGTATTTGTGACGGCGTTTTAATTCGTTTACAACCTGTGCTGAGAAAACGTGAGTACATACGATAAAATCGGGGTTAAAATCACGTATGTTTTGCTCGAATTTATTGCTTATAACCTGATTTATTAAAGTTGAAACAGAGAACTCTCCGCTTTGACCTTTGTTCTCAAACATTCTGTAAAAGCGGCGATAAGTGTTTGGAACATATTTAGTTGAAAGAAGATAGCCTTGATTAATGCCGTCATACAAAAGCGGGCTGACTTCTTTAAAAACATCAATTGTCATAACCTCGGCGCCGCGACTTACGAGCGCATCTGAAATTGATTTTCCTGCAGCATGATGCCCTTGACCTGCGGTTATGCTTAAAATTAAAACACGCATTTGTATCACCTCAGTATTAATGATAATACAAATGTGCAGAGATTTCAAGACTGTGTTTTATGATATTCTTCAAGCACACGTGCCTCAAGCTCTTCCCTTAAAGCAGCGCAGGTTGGGTGTGTAATATCTGCAAAACCTCCGTCGGGTCGCTGTCTTGACGGCATAGCTAAAAACAATTTGTCATTTCCCTCGATAATCTTGATGTCATGCACCGCGAGAGAGTCATCAAAGGTTACGGAAACGATAGCGCGCATTTTTGAACCCTCAAGCCGTTTTCTGATTTTGATGTCAGTAATAACCATATTTTCCTCCTTCAGCTAAAAAACAGTAGACATAAATAAAAAAAAAGAATATAATGTTTATATGACTACATACTGCCCGCTTCTGGGTATAATTATACATAGCAAACAGTTTCTAAAAAAGGGGAGAAGCTTGTGAGTTGCTCTTTGTTTGATAATACAAGTAAAAAGATTCATATGGTGGGAATTGGCGGAGTTTCAATGTCAGGTCTTGCCGAGGTATTAAACTTCAAAGGCTTTGTGGTTTCCGGCTCGGATAATTCAGAGGGCGAGCATATTGCACGCCTTCGCCGTTTAGGAATTAAAATTTCAATTGGCCACAGTGCTGATAATGTATATGGTGCAGATACTTTGATTAGAACATCTGCAATTTCGGATGACAATCCTGAAGTTGTCCGTGCGAGAGAGCTTGGAATTCCGGTAATTGAGCGTGCTGAGGCGTGGGGTTGCCTTATGGAGGATTATGAAAATGTCCTTTGCATATCAGGCACTCACGGCAAAACAACAACCACTGCAATGTCAACGTATATAGCGATTGAAGCAAAGCGTGACCCACAGGTTATGGTTGGTGCAAATGTACCGATAATAGGAGGTAATTTGCGCGTTGCAACGGGAGAGTTATTTATTGCTGAGGCTTGCGAATATTGCAATTCATTTTTAAACTTCTCGCCGACAGTTGCGGTGATATTAAATGTAGAAGAAGACCATTTGGATTTCTTCTCGGGTATTGATGATATAATTGCATCGTTTAGAAAGTTTGCTGATAAGGTTCCGCAAAACGGTTCAGTTGTTTACAATGCAGACGATGAAAATGCCTGCCGTTCAGTTGAAGGACTTAATAAAAAATGCATTGGATTCGGAATTAAAAACGGTGAGCTTCGGGCAGTGAAAATTGAAAATTCAAGCGATGGTGTATCGTTTACTTTATCCCGAAGCGGAGAAGAGCTTATTGACATTAAGATGAGCGTGAGCGGTGAACATAATATTTACAATGCACTTGCGGCATCAGCTGCAGCACTTGAACTTGGTATATCGCCAAAATGTATTGCGGTTGCGCTCTCTAAATTTACGGGAGCTTCGCGCAGATTCGAGTTTAAGGGAACGCTTAACGGCGCCAATGTATACGACGATTACGCGCACCATCCGAGCGAGGTGAAAGCAACACTCTCAGCAGCCCGTTCTCGCGGTGAAAATCGCATTATATGTGCTTTTCAACCACATACGTACACACGAACAAAAGCGTTGTGCGATGATTTTGCAGAGGCTCTTTCTCTTGCAGATATAGTTTACATTGCGGATATATACGCAGCGCGCGAAAAGCCGATTGACGGCGTTACAAGTGCTCTTATAACGGATAAAATGAAAAATGCAAAGTTTATTCCTGATATGCGCGATATAGTTTCGGAAATTAAAAATATTGCGCGCGAGGGTGATATAATTTTCAGCATGGGCGCAGGGGATATCTTTAAAGTTTCAAATATGCTTTGTGAATAAAAAAACGGTGGAAATTTCCACCGTTTTTTTATTATTTCACCGAAGCTCCGGAATTTTCATCAATATAGAGATAGTAATCGTTGTGTTCCTTTAAAAGAGTTGCAGGAATCATGTTTGTTGTAACATCGCTCTCGAGCATCATTTTGATTGCATTAGCCTTAACCGCGTGCGGAACACAAGAGATAATTGTGCGGCATTGCATAATCTGATACGGAGTCATACTGATTGCCTGAGCCGGAACATCATCGCGCGTTGCAAACCAGCCTTCGCCAACCTGTTGATCGCGGCACTTGTCATCAAGATTAACAACCTTGTAAGCCTCACGAGTTTCAAAATCTGCAGGTGGGTCATTGAATGCGATGTGAGCATTTTCACCAATACCGATTAAACCGACATCAACAGGAGCTTTTCTGATTTCCTCAGTAAGCTTTGCGATTGACTCTTCAGGATGATTTCCGTCAACGTAGTGAACACATTTAAGCGGAATCTTAGAAGCAAATCGCTCTCTAAGATATTTGCAGAAGCTTGCCGGATGCTCATCGGATAAATTAACGTATTCATCAAGATGAAACATTTCAACCTTTGACCAGTCTATATCTTCCTTGATTAATGCATCAATAGTTTCAAACTGTGATGCACCTGTTGATAAAATGATGCGTGCTGAGCCATTTTTTGCAATAGCTTCATTGATTTTCTCAGCAGCGAGCTTTGCGGCAGCAATTCCGAGCTCTAGCGCTGTTTTTGATTTAAAGATCTTCATAACATTTCCTCCTCAAAATACTTTAGAATCATTCTATACTTTGTGGTAATAAAAGTCAATAGTACAATATAAAAATATAACTTGCTTTTTTCACTAAAAAGCGGTAAAATATACTATGTGTATTTATGTGCAATTGAAAGGGTTGATAAAGCCGTGAAAAATATAATTGGAATTGATGTTGGCGGCAGCACGACAAAGATTATCGGTTATCACGATGAGAAGATTTTTTCACCTCTTATAGTTAAAGCAAATGACCCGAAAGCATCACTTTACGGTGCATTCGGTAAGTTTTTGAGCGAAAATGCACTTTCTATTTCGGATGTTGAAAAAATAATGGTAACAGGTGTTGGCTCATCTTACTGCGATGAAGATTTATTCGGCATTCCAACAAGACGCATTGAAGAGTTTAATGCAATAGGCGCAGGTGGCTTGTTTTTAAGTAAACTGCAAAAAGCGGTCATTGTCAGTATGGGTACGGGCACAGCGTTTGTTTCTGCAAATGGCGAGAATGCCTGCCACTTAGGAGGTACCGGTGTCGGCGGTGGTACTCTCTTAGGCTTATCTAATAAGATTTTAAACGTGCGCAGTTTTGATGACCTTGTTAAAACCGCGACCGACGGTAATTTAAACCACGTCGATTTAAGTATTGAGGATATCAGTAATACCCAGATGGAAAATCTTCCGTTCCATATTACTGCATCAAATTTCGGTAAAATAAGCGACCTTGCAACACACAGCGACTTAGCGCTCGGAATAATCAATCTCGTTTTTCAGACAATTGGTGTTATGGCTATGTTTGCAAGCCGTATGGAGAATACAAAAAATGTTGTTCTAACGGGCAATTTAACTAATGTTCCGCAGGTGCATGACATATTTGATATTATGGCAAGTCTTTACAGTATAAACTTTATAATTCCTGAGCATTCCGAGTATGCAACAGCAACTGGTGCTGCGCTTTTATACAATATGGGTGATAAATAAATGAGAGAAGAAAAGCTTATTCCGCAGGAGGAAATTCTGCGCCAAAGAGAATATATGTCTGCAATTTTAGAATTAAATGGCGGTAAAGAGCAGTACGCGATGGTTGACACATACGGATGTCAGCAGAACGAGGCAGATAGTGAAATGCTTCGCGGTATGTTAATTGAAATGGGTTATAAAATGACGCAGGATGAAGCAATAGCGGATGTTATTGTTATAAATACCTGCGCCGTACGCGAGCATGCAGAGATGCGAGTGCTTGGAAACGTAGGTGCACTTACTCACACAAAGCGCGCAAAGCCGGACCAGATTATTGCAATCTGCGGATGTATGGTTCAGCAGGAGCATATGCTTGAGAAAATTAAAAAGAGCTTTCACTATGTAAATCTCGTTTTCGGAACACACGCCCTATATCGTTTCCCGGAGCTTTTACATCGTGTTAAAACAGGCAAAAAGCGCGTCTTTGAGAGGATTGACTCAGACGGTTATATTTTAGAGGGTGTTCCGGTGCACCGTGAAAGCCGTGTTAAAGCTTGGGTTTCCATTATGTACGGGTGCAATAATTTCTGTTCATACTGTGTTGTTCCGTATGTGCGAGGACGTGAGCGTAGTCGCGCATCAAGTGCTATTCTTGCAGAGATAACAGAGCTTGTTAAAAACGGCGCACGCGATATAACACTTCTCGGTCAAAATGTTAATTCATACGGTAAGGATTTAGATGAGAATATTGATTTTTCAGAGCTTCTTGAGCGCATAAATGCAATTCCGGGTGAATTTAAAATCAGATTTATGACAAGTCACCCAAAGGATGCAACGACAAAACTTTTTGAAACCATGGCGAAATGCGAAAAAATTGCGCATCACATTCATCTTCCGTTCCAGTCGGGAAGTGACAGAATTTTAGATTTGATGAACCGCAGATATACACGCGAGAAATATAAAGCTTTGGTGGATGAAGCTCGCGCTCTTATGACGGATATTTCGTTTACAAGTGATGTTATCGTCGGTTTCCCGGGTGAGACCGATGAGGATTTTGAAGAAACGTTATCACTTATCCGTGAAGTGGGCTTTGATGCACTTTTCACCTTTATCTATTCAAAGCGAAACGGAACACCGGCAGCAGAGATGGAAGATCCTACACCACGTGAGGTTAAAACAAAAAGATTTGAAAAATTACTTTCAGTTCAGAGCGAGATTGCAGCAGAATATGCAAAAGAGCTTTTAGGTAAGACGGTTACAGCGCTTGTTGAAGCGAACGAAGAAGGTGAGGAGAAAAATCTCCTCGCTCGATGCGACAGTAACAGACCAATCAGAGTAAAGGGCGATGCAAGCTTAGTTGGTAAGTTTATAAGAGCTAAAATTGAGGTGTGTTCAAAATGGTCAATGGAGGGCTCTATTGTAGATTAGGAGAGGTATAAATGGCGAAGTCAAAAGAATTTTCCCCTATGATGAAGCAATATTTTGAAGTAAAAAAAGCATATGAAGATTGTATCCTTTTCTATAGATTGGGCGACTTTTATGAAATGTTTTTTGAAGATGCACGCCTTGCATCAAAAGAGCTTGAACTTACTCTTACCGGCCGCGAATGCGGTCAGGAAGAGCGTGCACCGATGTGTGGAGTTCCGTTTCATTCGAGTGAGGCATATATAGCGCGCCTTATTAAGAAAGGCTATAAGGTTGCAATATGCGAGCAGACCGAGGACCCGAAAAAGACTAAAGGAATTGTTGCACGCGATGTCATTCGCGTTGTCACGCCGGGAACTGCACTCGAGAGCTCAATGCTTGATAATGAATGCAATAACTATATTTGTACTGCATATATTGATGCACTCGGCAGTGCACTCTGCTTTGCGGATATTACAACAGGTGAACTCTACACGGTGGAAATCACAAGCGGAAATATCGAAATGCAGATTATTGCAGAACTCGGTAAATATTCGCCACGCGAGGTAATACTAAATATAACAGCGGCTGTCAGCCCGCAAGTTGTTGATTTTATTTCATCTCAGCTTGATATTGTGCCGACTTGCGACAATCCTGAGCTTTTTGAAGAGCAGATTTCAAAATATATAATCGAAGAACATTTTAAAACTAAAAGGCTCAAAACTCTTGGCTTTAACGACGAAGGCCGTCAGCTTCGCGCAGTCGGTGCTATGCTTAATTATTTGCAGACAACACAGAAACGTGATTTATCTAACATTTCAGAGATTCGTTTTTACAGTAAAGAATCATTTATGCAGCTTGATAATACAGCGCGCAGAAATTTAGAGCTTTGCGAGAGTATGCGTGAGAAAGAAAAACGCGGAACGCTTCTTTGGGTACTTGATAAGACTCATACCGCAATGGGAAGCAGACTTCTGCGTCGCTGGATAAATAATCCGCTTATTGACACAGATGAAATCAAGAGACGACAGGATGCAATTCAGTCTCTTCTTTCGGAAATGGTAATCAGAAGTGAGCTTAATGAGTCATTAAAGCTTGTTTTGGATATCGAAAGGCTATCGGGAAGAGCAGCTTACGGCGTTGCATCGGGCAGAGATTTAAAAGCGCTCGAGCAGGCACTTTCTGCAATTCCGACGATTAAAAGCTACTTATCGCATTTTGAAAGCGAAGAGCTTTGTAAAATAAATTCACAGATTGATGAACTTCTAGATATAAAAGACCTCATAAGCCGTGCTATTGTTGAAAATCCGCCGCACGTAGTGCGCGAAGGACAAGTTATTGCACCCGGCTTTAATGAAGAGCTTGACAGACTGCGTGAGATACTCACAGGTGGAAATAAATTTATAGAAGGTATTGAAGAGCGCGAGCGCGAGGCAACAGGCATTAAGAATTTAAAAGTAGGCTATAACCGCGTTTTTGGTTATTATATTGAAATTTCAAAGGGCAACTTATCACAAGTACCCGACAGTTATATAAGAAAGCAAACTTTAGTCAACGGTGAACGATTTATCACTCAGGAACTCAAAGAACTTGAGGATACAATTTTAAGCGCAAAGGAACGCAGTATTGCAATTGAGGTTGAGCTTTTCCGCAAGGTTTGCGAGCAGATAAGTCGTGAGGGTGGAAGAATGCGCACGACCTCGCAGGCGATCAGTAAACTTGATGTTCTTTTATCGCTTTCCGAATGTGCTGAGAAATATAGATTTGTTAGACCTGTTGTCGATAACAGCGACGTTATTGAAATATGTGGCGGACGTCATCCGGTTGTTGAAAAGACATTGCGCGATGTTCAGTTTGTCCCGAATGATACCATACTTGACTGTGATGAAAATCGTATGGCTATAATCACAGGTCCGAATATGGCCGGTAAGTCTACATATATGCGTCAGGTTGCGCTCATCACGATAATGGCGCAGATGGGTTCATTCGTTCCTGCTGAATCGGCTAGAATCGGTGTTGTGGACAAGGTTTTTACTCGAATTGGAGCATCTGATGATTTAGCTTCAGGTCAGTCAACATTTATGGTCGAGATGAGCGAGGTTGCAGATATCATTAAAAATGCAACTCGGAAGAGCCTTCTTATTTTAGACGAAATTGGTAGAGGAACATCAACCTTTGACGGTATGTCAATTGCGCGTGCAGTAATTGAACACATTTCGGATAGTAATAGAATTGGCGCGAAGACTCTTTTTGCAACTCATTATCACGAATTAACAGAACTTGAGGGGCAGATTTCCGGAGTTAAAAACTATAATGTTTCCGTTAAAAAGGATGGTTTCGATATTACTTTTCTTCGTAAAATCGAGCGCGGTGGCGCTGATGACAGCTATGGTATTGAAGTATCACGCCTTGCAGGTCTTCCGGAAAGTGTAATTTTACGCGCAAAAGAAATCCTACAGACGATTGAAAAATCTGATTTAATACCGTCTGTTTCAGCATCGCGTGTTGAATATGTAACCGATCCGCGAGTTAGTGAGCTTATGTCGCGCGTTTCATCAATTGATATAAATAGATTAACACCGCTTGATGCGCAAAGACTTTTATATGATTTAATTTCTGAGATTTCAAAGCTGGAGGAGCAGTAAATGTCAATTATTCGAGTGCTGTCACAGCACGTTGCAGACTTAATAGCGGCAGGTGAGGTTGTTGAGAGACCTGCATCTGTTGCTAAAGAGCTTGTTGAAAATGCAATTGATGCAGGGGCTACATTTATAACAGTTGAAATCCGCTCGGGCGGAATTGCCTATCTTCGCGTGACTGATGACGGTATCGGCATTGCACGCGAGGATGTTCCGACTGCTATTTTGCGCCATTCTACGAGCAAAATAAGAGATGAAGAGGACCTTGCATCTATCGGAACATTAGGCTTCCGTGGTGAGGCACTTGCTGCAATTACCGCTGTTTCAAAGCTTGAAATCAAAACCCGCAGAAGTGAAGATTCTGTCGGCACGCGCCTGTATCAGGAGGGCGGGAACATTCTTTCCGTTGAAGATGTCGGTTGCCCGAAGGGTACGACAATCATTGTTCGTGAACTGTTTTACAACACTCCTGCACGTATGAAATTTCTTAAAAAAGACGCAACAGAGGGCGCTTCTGTTGAAAGTATTATTACTGCAATTGCACTCTCTCACCCGAATATTTCATTCCAGCTTATTCGCGAGGGGAAAACAACATTGCACACTCCGGGTGATGGTAAAGAGGAATCGTGTGTATATAGCGTTTTAGGTCGCGATGTTGCAAATTCAATGCTTTATACCGAAGGTGCTCGTGAGAACGTGCGCGTTAAAGGATTTATAACGAAGCCGATTGCGGCACGCGGTAATCGCGCACTTCAATATTTCTATGTAAACGGAAGATATGTAAAATCAAAAATGCTTATGGCAGCGCTTGAGCAGGCTTATGATAACCTGATTATGAAAGGTAGATTTCCAAGCTGTGTTCTTAAAATATCTCTTCCGCTTGAAATGTGCGATGTAAATGTTCATCCAACGAAGACTGAGGTTAAATTCGCGCGCGAAAAAGAAGTTTTTGATGCGGTTTATTATGCGGTTAAGAGTGCTCTTAGTGAAGACAGTGAGCTAAATGAAGCGCCACTTCCAATAAAGCGAGAGGTGCAACCTGTTAAAATGAGTGCACCTATGGAATATAAACAAGAGGAAATTCGCATTGAACCTGCCAAAAAAGATCCGTCGTTTGACTTTAAAAAACCAATTTTTAAGGAAACTCCTAGAAAAACGGTTAGCTATGAAATACCAACGGTTGTTCATGAGCAGGTTACAGCTATGCCTCTTTTTACACCTGAGGCATCTCCAATTACACAAAAAGAAGAGAAGATTGAAAAAGCTACTGAAGTTGAGAGGGTTGAAGCTTCTCAAAAAGAGGATGAGTTTAAATTTGTTGGAGAAATTCTCAACACTTATATAATTTTAGAGTGCGGTGAGGATGTTGTGCTTATAGACAAGCACGCGGCACACGAGAGGATTTTATTTGAAAAATTAAAGCGCGAGGATAGGAGAGCACAGGCGCAGCTTTTGCTTTCTGCTGTTTATGTTGATATATATGAGGAAGAGATTGAGCTTATTGAAGACAATAAAGAACTTGTTTCCTCACTCGGCTTTGACATTGACAGGGTAGGACATGCTAAAATTGCAGTGCGACAAGTGCCCGACGGTATTGATGCAGGCGATGTTTCAGAAGCTATTGCAGAAATTGTCGGTGCAATTTCATCAAAACGCCGTGTGAGTGAAGAAGAACGCCTCGATGAGCTTTTACATTCAATTGCTTGTAAAGCAGCAATCAAGGCAGGAATGAAAACTAATGATTACGAGCTGAAAAAGCTTGCACGCGAGGTTATGGCGCGCGGTGATATTCGATATTGCCCGCACGGAAGACCCGTAGCGGTAACACTTACAAAATATCAGCTTGAAAGAATGTTCCGCAGAAGTTAGGAGAGGTTATGCAGGATATAATTTGTATTGTCGGCCCTACCGCATCAGGTAAAACAAAGCTTGGTGTTGAGCTGTCAAAAAAACTCGGTGGTGAGGTAATATCGGCAGATTCAATGCAAATATACAAAGGTATGGATATAGGAACGGCAAAACCGTCACTTCTTGAGCGTGACGGAATTGTGCATCACTTATTCGATGTTGTAACGCCGTTTGAATCATATTCTGTATCACGCTTTGTTGAGGATGCAGATAAAGCAATTGCAGATATCACAGGGCGTGGTAAAATTCCGATAGTTGTCGGCGGAACAGGACTTTATTTTGATTCATTACTTCGTGGCGGCGGTTTTGCGGAATATGATGAAGAGTACCGTGCAAAACTTATGAAAAAAACGCCGGATGAGCTTTTTGAAATGCTGACTGAAGTTGACCCTGACAGTGCGAGGCGCTTACACATAAACGATATAAAACGTGTGTGTCGTGCGCTTGAGGTTTATCATCTGACAGGTGAGACTATCGGTATTCACAATGCAAGAACAAAGGAAACTCCGCCGCGATACAATGCAAAAATGATTGGTCTTACCTGCAGTGATCGCAAAATTTTATATGACAGAATTGAAAATCGC
The DNA here is from genome assembly GCA_045589235.1 of Eubacteriales bacterium. Lineage (GTDB taxonomy): Bacteria > Bacillota > Clostridia > Oscillospirales > JAAYXM01 > RGIG7332. The sequence continues at coordinate 16,822 of JAZNOR010000036.1, forward strand.
GTTGATGATATGCTGAAAGCGGGACTTATGGATGAAATTGATAAGTTAAAAGAGCTTGGAGTTCCACAAAATGCAACAGCGATGCAGGCGATTGGATATAAAGAATTATATGATGTTAAAAATGTGCAGGAATTTGAAGAAGCAGTTGCACGCTTAAAGCAAGCGACACGAAATCTCGCAAAGCGTCAGCTTACATGGTTTCGCCGTGATACGAGAATTAAATGGTTTAATCTTGATAATAATGAGGATTTTGATGCGGTATTACAAGCTTCGTGTGATTTCGTCAAAAAGAAAGGTGTATAGTAATCTAAAATAAATTAAAAAGGATGCGATTACTATGCAGAAAACAAATAATTTACAGGATATTTTGCTCGGAAAAGCAAGGAACGAGCGCGTTGCCGTTACTGTTTTTTTAACAAACGGTTTTCAACTTAAGGGTGTTGTACGCGGTTTTGATTGCTTTATTCTGGTGCTTGATACAGATGGTCGTCAGCAAATAATATATAAGCACGCTATTTCAACGATAATTCCTGCTCGACCAATACAGTTGGATACAAAGGAGGATACGCAAACAGTCTGATTGCGTAAAGGATTATGAAACAAGGGCACGTTATTGGTAAAATTATATATGCTCTTTTTGCAATTTTTATCGTAATATACATAATCGGTATGGCATGGAATGCAATTTACAATCCGGTTAAAACCGTTACGGCAGTGCATATGGTTGCAGAGAATGCAATTAAAACAAACGGATTTGTTGTGCGCAATGAGCGTGTTATAAGCGGCACGTATTCTGGCGTTGTTGAAATGCAGATTGCAGAAGGTGAGCGCGCGGCAAAAGGTGATGCGGTCGCATATGTGTATTCCAATAAAGATGTGCTTGATAAAGTTCATAAGAAAAAGGAGCTTTCTCAGCGAATTACTCGCATGGAAACGCTTATGAATCAGGGCAATGAGGTTGTTGACTTGAAATCAGTGGATGCATCGATTGTTAAAATGAGTCAGGAGCTTATTGAATATAGCGTGACGGATGATTTTGCACGTATGTATGCAAAAATTGATAATTTAAAAAACAAGACGCTTTCACGCGAATACGTATATCGTGACAGAAACGAACTGAAAACAGTTATAGACAGTCTTAAAGCTGAACGTTCTGCGATTGGAAATGTGTATGCCAATAAAGCTGTTTATGCACCCGTGCCGGGTTATTA
>JAZNOR010000037.1:0-15988 GCA_045589235.1 Eubacteriales bacterium
ATCCAAAATTCAACTTTTCAGGGTGAAAAACAGTTTTGAAAATCAGATTTTTTGTTAAGAGAAAGAACAAAAATGCCGTAATACTGGCGTATTGCGGCATTTTTTGATGCACTATTTACGAAAAATATGGCTTCAAAACCAATGCTTCCTTATCTGGTTGTGGCTTTAGTCCCCGATTGTTTTTATTTGGTTGAATATTGCGGTGTGGCGCGTATCAATTTCTTCATCCATATGATAATGCCCGAAATACCATTTTTTGTATTTCAGTTTATTCTTTATTCCCTCAAGATATTCGGTAAGTGGGTCAGAGGCGTATTTCGGGCGTATTGTGCTCGGTGCGGTATGGGTTATAACGTAATCCACCGAAAAATTGTGCGTTTCAAGGTTTAATATGCCCTCGTTCATTTCATCTTCACTCGGCATTTCCTGCGCCCACCAGTTTTTCCCCTCTCGACGATATTCCTTATCGTGCGACTCAGCTCCGCCAAATGCAAATATTTTAACGCCGTCAAGTTGCAGAATCTGTCCGCGCATTATGTGATATATTTTACTGCACATCTTATGCGCACGTGCACCAAAAAATTCTACCTCGGGATATGTGAAAAGCAGGTCGAAATTCTCGTGGTTTCCGTCGATAAACAGCGTGGTATACGGCTTTTTATCAAGCCAATTTAACCAGTATTTTTCTTCATTGCTGTCTGAAAATACGCCGCCGAAGTCGCCGCAGATTATGAGATAATCACCCTCATTTGCCTGAAATCGCTTTGCCGCGAGCTTTGTTATATCAATTGGAATGTGTGTATCTCCCGTTACGTAAATCATTTTTATCACCAATTTAAGAATAACACATTTTACACTTGTTTGCAAAGTGCTTTGTTTTATGCTATACTTAACCCGAGGTGAGGGGTTATGGAAAAGGCTTTGAAGTTTTTAAACTCCGTCATAAAATTTTTAGTTTCTGTTTTTTCCTCTAAAATTACCGCGGCTGTCTGGACTATAATTTTCGTTTTGAGAATATTTTATTTTCACTTTTTTCAACACAGCTTTTGGTGGATGCTGACCTTTCCCATTTATTATTTTGTTTTTTTGTTTCTCGTTATTTTTATGTGCATTAAGAACAAATGGGTGTATGCACTTGTCCTGGCTGTGATTTTCGTGATTACGCCACGTGTGGCACGCGAGGCAAACTCCTATGTATGGCAAAATTATGCCTACCCACGTATGGAAGAATTATCTGCTGAACTGCTTGAAATTCACGGTCATAAAACAGCGGTTGATGTCCCCCTTGAAGGCTTTGACCGCTGGCTTGCATACGATGATAAGGCAACCGTTTCCTACGGCGAGGTTTGGTTTTTACAAGACCCCGGACATGCTACCGTAGCTGAAGGCTATCATATGTATTCAACTGATGATAAGTCCAATTCATCATACAAACGTGTATACAATAACATATATTCCGTTCTAGGCCGAAGATTTATACTGCCTTGAGTGTTTACTCAAGGCAGTATTTTATTATTTGCGTTTTTCTCTCTCGTATTTGTCAATTCCACGCTCTACCCATCGTGCATCACGGGGTTTGCAAAGTGCTTTGTTTTATGCTATACTTAAACTGAGGTGAGGTGTTATGAAGAAAAGCATTATTCCGTTACTTCTGGTTCTTTGTCCTTTTATTATCTATATTCCTGTTATTGCATGGGCATTTTATACGCTCGAGATATTCTATCTTGTTATACTTGTATATGCCATTCCTTTTGTACTCGGATATGCTATATTTTTACTGGTAAAAAAAAGACCGATTTGTGCGGCTTTATTTATACTCCTCGTTGTTTTCACTACAATTGCAACGCCTTTAGTTATATTGTTAATTGTTGAATTTTTTAGTTTCTATTCTTCCCTCTCTCTTTAGAAATTTTGATAACGAAATATGCATTAAGATGCCGAAATAGCATGCAAAAACGTTAATTAGCAGATTTTTTTGTCTATTTAAATGATATTTTCAAAGAAAAACCATGCATTACATGAAGGTTTGATATTTGATAAAACAATCGGGGATTAGTCCCCGATTGTTTTTACCTTTCTCTTTCTGCCATTCTCATTCCTTGCTCTTCACGCCGTGCATCACGGGGTTCATTGAAAAACTCTACCCACCAAGTAGGATGAACTTTCTTAAAATCAATTTTAGGTCTTGTTTCAGAAGTATCCCTTATTTGTGCCCATCCTGCGCCAATGTCAAGTAAAATATCAGGTATTCCTAACTTCTTACCGAGATGACCGTAAATGATATTGCCTAAATCATCTCGTTGCATAATTTCACCGTTGTAATAGAATAAATCATGCTCTAAAATTTCAGGATACATTTTCAAATCACCGCTAGAATCATCTTGTACAATTTTCTTGAAAGTATCATATTTCTCTAGCAATGGTGCATTATTTATATACTTATACTGTTCAGCACGGCTTTTCATGAGCTCGTTTAAAGCATCTGTAATATCCGGTATGGAAAAATCTTTTCCTGAGCTTCTGTCCCCTGCAGCCCACTCTCTAGCTTTTCTCACAGTTTCCGGATTCGCATTATCTCCATAAACAACCTCGCCTGTTGGTAAAACTCCTACAGCACTGTTCCCTGTTGCATTGAAAAACATCTTTTTTCCATTGACATTATAAGTTTTTATATTTAGGTTTGAATACGTACCAGGCGCAAAAAGTTCTGTTCCCACTCTGGCTACATTGCCTAGTGTTCTGTCAACTCTACGCGTTACTGCATCTACTTTGGACACCAATTTTCTTTGTTGCTTATCAAATAATTTGTGTCTTAAATTTTCTTTGCTGTAATCTCTTTTTATACCATCATCAATTTTTGTTGTAAATTCAAACTTATCAAAGTTATTTTGAGTACTGTTGGATTCTTTGTTTTGCGAAACCGAAGTTTGTTTTGTATTAAACATTGAGTTAAAGTCGAAGGGGTTTGGGGGTTTGGTTTTTGTTTTGTCTATGCGGAGGATTTGAGGGGGACGGTTGCGACCGCCGCCGGTGGCGGATGCAGGAAGCAACAAGGAGTGGCAGCGGTCGAGAAAAACAAGGAAGAGCGAAAGCCCGAAGTTTTTCTCGGGTACCGCAACAGGAATTTCCTGTGAGCGTGAATAAAAGCCCTCTAAGAATAATTTATCCTTTTCTGCAGTCCACGCAATTTCTTTATCGTCATAGATTTCGGGAGTTGTATCCTCGCGCTCATAGACAATTGGTTCTTTTTTTGGTTTTTCTTCCATCGGGGATGTTGGACCCGTGTAGTTAACACCGAATTTATTAAACATAAATTTCTCCTTTGTTTATCGGGCGTGCAATGCACGCCCCTACGTTTGATTGGATTATGCCGCAACCTTGTAGGGGCGGATGCATACATCCGCCCGCGGGACGATGATGGCATCGTCCCCTACAAATCATCCAAATTGCAGGGGCTTGCAGGGGCTTGTAGGGGCTTGTAGGGGCGAGCATTGCTCGCCCGTTTTGCTCGCCCGATATTGCACGCCCGTTTGTTTTAATTAAAATACTGGCTTACAATGTTGCGGAGGACGTTTTCGCTTACGCCGAATTTTCGCGCAATTTCAGCGTAAGACAAGCCTGCATTTAAAAATGCAAGTATGTTCTTGGCGGTTTCTTTTTGATTTTCGCCCGCTATAGTTTCTCTTTCAAGAGCCATATCGGCTTCATAACGGCGATTGCTTTCGTCAAATTCCTTTTGCGCCCACTGTTCATCGTTATAGGCTTTTGCCGCCTGCATTTCATATTCCGAACGGGTCTTTTCCGCCTGTGCTTCATAATTTGCAAGCTGTGAATGCATCTGTGCATATGCCTCTGCTATCTGTTCATCGCCGTTTGCATATGCCTCGTCAATTGCAAGCTCAAGCTCGAGCAGTGCATTTGCGCGTGAGATGCCGTTTTCTGCAATTGCGTTCTGATATGTACTTGCCATTTTCGCGAGTGTGCTCTCTGCAAAGCCCGAGTCGGAAAGTCCGAGAGACGCCATTTTCTCTGCATTTATGCCGTATGGATTGATTGACTGCAAATACGCATTATAGCTGGCTCTGTTATTTTTTTCATACTCCTGCTCAATTGCCGCGCGCTGGGCATTTATTTTCGCAATTTGCTGATTTCTGCGCGTCTCGATCGCCTTCTGCTGCGCCGCGGCATTTGCACGCATCGAATCTGCAACGCCGCTGTTCTTGCCATATGTCTTCGCAACGGTGTTTGGCGTTGCGATAAGTCCCTGCGAATGTGAATTTGTATATGTAAGTCCGTCCTTTGTTACGGTTGAGCCGTCGGGCGCACGCTCCGTTTTATACGGGTCAGCATAGCCCACTCCGTTTTTATCTTCAAAATACCTATAATTCACATTACCGTAATTAAAGCTGTTATCTCCCGGCTCTGCTTTTTGAACCCGCACGCCGTGCTGGTTTTGCGCACCTTTATAAAAATCGCCGCCCAATGTGTGCACAACGCTTCCGTTTGCAACGGGCGTTGTGAGTGCTGCATCGGTATATGCTTTTCCGTTTTGGAGATATGCATCGTGTTCTTTTCCCTGTGCATCGTGATATGTACTCTTGTAATAGTTCTTATTCTGTGTTGCCAATTTAATTTCCTCCTTCTATTTTGCGAAATCGCCCGTCTGGTAGGTGAGCTCGATTGCCACAACTCCAAACGGCTCATTTAATTTATCGTTTCTGCATTTCACCTGCGCCATTCTGAAGTTTTTAATCTTGAAATTAAAATCCACAAAGCTGTAAGGCGTTGTGCTTAACGTGAATCGTGAAAAATCTAAATTTTCAAAGTTGAATATTCCGCGCGTTGCCACAACGTTTCCGAAATCGCGCTCGCTTACCACAACTATTTCCGCCTGATGCGGACATTCATACGTTTTAACATACACTCCGCTTCCGCGACGGCGTATGTTCTTTTTGGTTTCAAAGCTTCCGAAATCGTCCATTTTGGTTGTCCACTCGGCGACTATCGGCGCTCCGTCGTCGTTATACGCCTCAGGTGCACCCTTTAACTCGGTCATGAAGCGACAAATGCGACCGTCCTCGGTTCCGAACCACAGAAATTCATCGGAATGTACACAGCGCGCAGGAATGTTATCCCAGAAATACCACTCGTATTCAAAATCATTTGAGTAGTTTCGCGCGTATGATTTCTGACGCGAATCCGCAACATAGACGTTACCGCCCGTAAAGAGCATATAGTATCCGTCGTATATGCAGGAGACCGCCTCGGATAAATTCTCCTTTGCCAAGCGGGAATTTATTCTGCTTGAGCGCGGTAAGATGCTCCTTTTATGCGTTACATCCGCACTGCCGATTGCATACACTCCGCTTTTGGTTGCAAACAACGGGTCGTCGATAAGTGCCCCTATCGTATGATGCGAAATCAGTGATTCGCCGCTGATTCCCTCGTTTATCGGGAATATAATCTCCTCTTCCGTTAGTGTTGAACTGCGAAGATAAATGCTTGCACCGCCCGATGAGTTGTCCTTATGCACGGCAAGATAGTTATCAATATGCGAATAGCCGAGAATTTCAGCTGCCTTTGCCTCCTCATCACGCGCCTTTTCTTCATCTTCGTTTGGCTTTTCCTCCGCCGTTCCGATGCTCGTGTAGCTTATATCGGTAAAATACGACGGGTCGTTTAGCTCACAATGGAAATCAACGCTCGGGTAAGCAGGATTTCCGCCTAAAAACAGACGGTTTTCATACACCGCCATAAACGTACATTCCTCAATCATCGCGCGGTTTTTCTTTGTTTTTTCGTTTTCAACCTCGTATTCCAGAATATATTCGTTCGGGCTATTGGTTAATAAAACTTTCATTTCAATTGTAAAAAATTTTTGATAATTATCGTAATATTCACTATCCAGATGATAGTTCACAATGTAATTATCACGGCTTACTTCTTTTTTACCGTCAGAATAATATAAAACAACACTGTCTTCCACAATGTCTACCTTATATACAATTTCCTCATCTTTTTTGTCAATTGTAACGCCCTCTTTTCGCTTACCCGTTAGCAAATTAAATGGCTGATATGTTTCGCCATACATCGTTACGCTCGGAATAAATGCCTCGTCGTGCACGTGGATGACCTTTTCGCCGTCAAAAACAAGAAAATCCTTACCCGTTAAGATATAGAGCTTTTTGCGGAATTCGAGTGCGGTTGATTTTGCATCATTTACACCCTCAAGTGAAACTAAAGGCTCGGATTCTCCGTCCCACACATACATTTTATCGCCTGCGTGGATTACATATTTATCGCCGAGCTTAAAAATTCCGTTGATTTGCGATTCAAGCGAAAGAACGGTCTTGTAGCCAACTCTCTTTTCGGGACAGCCGCCCGAATCCGCAATCATATTGCGCATATCACTCGCGTGAGATGCGGATATACTCGCGGCATCGGTTGAAAAATCCGCCCCTGCAAATTTATCGTATCGCTTTCTTAAAAGCTGCATTTAAGCCTCACCTCCGTAGGCATCGCCTATATCTTCACAGAAGTAATTTTTAGCTTGGGCAAGCGTATTTTCAAAGCGTGTTCTGTATATATTCGCGCGCTCAAAATCAAGCTCATCCTGATAGAAAATACTCGCAAGGCCCTGTGGAATTGCCACTTCCGTAAAGATTTCATCGAGCTTAACCTCATCGGTCAATTCCGAAATTGAAAGAGATTTAAGCTCCTTTTCACCGCGCGCACGGTTTCTCGAATTCTGCACGGGAATGCACTCGGCGATAAGCGCGTTTATAAGCTCGGATGCATGGGTAAAAAAGGCTTTATCCTCGCCCGGTTTTTCCATAAGGTATGAAAGAGAGCGCTTAAGTATCTTTTCACCTGTCATATTGTTCCTCCTTTTTTGTTTTTCGGGCGTGCATTGCACGCCCCTACGTTTGATTGGTGGGGTGCGTTAATTGGTGTTGTGCGTGGTTTCGGACGGGAACAGAGACCCGCCCCTACGTTTTTAAAACCACGACCTTATAGTAGGGGCGAGCACTGCTCGCCCGTTGGAAGTGCGCCCCTACAGTGAGAAAAAGGTGGGTTTTAGCCCACCTTCCCCTCCTTAATTATTAAAGTGTTTTCTCAACTACTTCTGAACGGTATGCATCATCTGCAAATGAATATGCGCGGATGAGTGTACCCTCCTCGGTTACATCCGCCTGATTGCCGACCTTTGCTGACTTTGAATAACGCGGGTCTGAACCGTCGGTTGTGTACTTGATCTGAGCATCCTCTTTTGATGTTATCTTACCTGTTGCATCAATTGTTACCGCAGTAAGGCTGTTTACCTTTGATGAATCAACCTCGACGTAAACGCCGTTACACTTTGCGCCGAACACAAAGAGGTCATAGTACTGTCTGCCCTCTAAGAGATTACCGGAGATGCCCGGCGGGTCGCGGTGGAGCTTGGTGTCGTTTAATTTCACCGGTGCGCACGCTGCCGACTTGTGAACGATCATAAAGTTAACGCCCTGCGGCCAACGTGAGTTCGGAACCTTAACGACTACCATTCCGTCGTAAGTGCCTACCTGACCCTTTGAAAGCGACTTGTTGATAAGCGCATCGCAGCGCATAAACTCCTCACTTGTACGGAGCATTGCATAGGTTTCCGGATTTAAGTATAAAACTCTGTCTTCTGCCGGAACCTCGGCGTTATCCATAAAGGTTGTACCCTTTGTAATGCGGCTGCAGATATTTTCTCTGGTGAGTGCTTCGCCTAATTCAAGCTTGCCTGCCTCATGTGCTAGCTTATTGAAGCAGTAGGTGTCCATAAGCGGAACCGCCTGCTCGGCAATCTGAAGCGAGAGCATCTTGCCTGCTTCCTTAACGCCACTCTGGTCTGAGTAGTTACCCTTGTCGATTGTCATACAGAACGACTTGTCCTGTGTGAGCATCATTTCCTGAACTACATCCTGCATCTCGTTAGGCTCACCGTAACGGCTTGTGCCTGAACGGGTGTAATTTCCCATCGGCACGGTGATTGGTGTTACAACCTTTACCGTTTTAACACCGGAGAAGTCGTAGTTTGATGAAAGATGTGTATGAATTAAGCTCTCGCGCTTAAATTCTGTTTGAATCTGTTTTGAATACTTTGCATGTAAATCAATTGCCATAATTTATATTTCCTCCTAAAGTTTTAAAATTTTTATGCGCCTGCCTTCACGGGGATTGCGCCCCGACGCATTTTTTATTTTTTAATATTTTGCGCCGTAGAAGCCCTCAAGGAACTTATCAACGCTTTTACTCTCCACAGAAGCGTTATCGCAAGTTAGATAAAATAATTAGCTTATCTGTCTTCGACGACCCACTTTTGATTGCAAAAGTGGGCAAAACGCGGGGGAAACGATAGGAGCGCTGCCTGTGGCAGATGCAGCGACTTGAGTGCGTGGCAGTGGTCGACAAAATCGAGGATTAGCTTTAATCACGATGATTTTGTCGGGTACCACAACAGGGGTTCCTATATTTATCCCCCAGCTTCTCGCTGCGGCTCGGTCACGGTTTGAATCTGACAGTCCACCGGACTGTCATTCACCACCAAACAGCCACTTCGTTACCCACAGCGACCCAAAGGGCTCCCGCCCTTTGGAAGCTCCTTTCCGCAACTGCTTCCTTCGTTGTGAGTTTCTCATACAGTATCATCTTCAAGAAGCCTTTAGTTTGTTATCTGTTTTAATTTTCCTGCTTCTTTCGCTGATACTGCAATCGGGTTTTATTTTTTAATATTTTGCGCCGTAGAAGCCCTCAAGGAACTTATCAACGCTTTCTGCTGCTACATCGCTCTTTGCACTGCCGAGTGTACTCATGTGATTTTCCTTATCGCGGAGCTTTTCTTTAAGTTTTGCGATTAAAAGCTTCTGATATGCCTCGGTCGGAGTAATGCCTGAATTTAAATTCGTAAAGAAATCAGAATCCAATTCCTCTGCATTCATTTCAGGATACTCGTTTAAAAGGTGTGTGAAACGAGCTCGTGCGTGGTCGCAATCCTCGTTTAATGTCTCAATGCACTCCTCAAACGGAATCCCCTCGCGCTCGGAAAGTCGCTCGAGTGCCGCGCGCAAACGTGCGCCGTCATCCTCTTTTCCTGCATACTCAAGTGCCTTTACGATTAAAGCCTTCGCTTCTTCAATCGGTATTTCTTTTTCTTCACCGCCGAAATTAACGGTAATTGTTTCTTCCATTTTATCTCCTCCTTGTTATTTGTTACACTGGTTGTACAGGCGGCATCTCTGCTGCCGCCTCTGCGCGTTCATTAAGCTTTGCAATAAGCTTTGCCTTGCCGTGGATATATCGCTCGGGCACGCTCTCGAGGTAAGTTACCGCATCGGTAATAATACCGCGCGTGAATAAGTTATCAAGCGTTTGCATCTGCATAAGCTCAGACCAATAGGTAGCCGCGCCGATATCAACGCGCATTCGCATTTCGGAATCCGAAATATTAGCAAAATCAATGCTTACACACTCATTATCAACACATACCTCACGGATTCCGTAGTGTGCGCGCATTATATCCACAATGATTTTAACGTAGTCCTCGGTAAAGCGATAGAACGCAAGTCTTTGCAGTTCAAGCGGCATTGCAGATGCCTTCTGCGTTGCGATAATCGCCGAGGTGTTGTTCGGGGCGACGTTACCGAGTGCCGCATCTGATGCGCCCATAAATTCAAGCGTTTTCTGAATTAAATTCTCGATAAGCTGAAGCACCTGCGCCGACATATCTGGTGCACGAAATCCCGTTGCAACCGCATCGTTCGGGTTGCCGTGTGTTCCGATCGCCTGACCCACCTTGTTTGACCACGCATCAATTTTTGATGCATCGTAGATAATCTTCGGAAACGCCATCGTCTTAACGTGGTGGATTGCCATTGCAAAGAGCTGATTTATCGCAATCTGGTTCGGTATCATCGCACCTATTGCGGAGTTTCCGCGGCAAGAGTTTTTAATCTTCTCCCACGGCAGAATTGCCACGGGGTAGCGCGTATAATTCGTTTCAAATTTTCCGCGCAGAAGAAGATTTTTGGTTGACTTTGCTGCGTAAATTTTCCCGTTCTCGCGCCATAATTTTAAAAGAACCGTAACGCGCTCCGAACCCGAATATCCTCGCACATCATAGCAATTTTCATCCTCATCGGGCACAATGGATGCAAGAGTTTCCTCGTTAAATCCAAGCCTCCTTGCTTCATCACGCACCGAATCAAGTGTCTTCGCCGCCGAAATTATAATATACGGCTGGGCATTTATATCCGCACTCGCGGTATTCCCGAAATGCACGTTTGATGCCTCAATAACCTCCGCTGCAACACAGCGTGTTTCCGGATCATAGTAGAAATAGATTGCACCGTCGCCGTCTACCGCCGCATCACGCAGTGCATCGCGTGAGAGCGATTTTAAATCTGCCTCTTCGATAACGCGCTCAACCTCATAATTGAGTGCCTTTGCATACATTTCGCTCTCATCACTCTTCTTAAACGGCGTAAACTGTGCTGCAACATCGTCTGCAACCACCATCGAAATGAAGTAGCTCACCACTCGCTTTAAAACATTGATTACCGGCTTTGCAAGGTCAGGTGCGTTTAGCCCCTCCCACTGCTTGCCTATATAAAAATTCTCATTCTTGCGGATTGTATCATACAAATCAAGCTCCGAGTTGTATTGCACACCCTTGCGGTACTCCTTCCAGATACTTTCCGCGTCCATCTTCTTTCTCATACACTACTCCCTTTCGTTGCCGTCGTAGTTTAAAAAGCTAACCCACTGACGCTCCAATTTTTCATTGCGCACTACCTCAGTCTCAGACTCCTCCGCCTTATAGCACAGCGCCACTCCTGCGCCGGAGACAAAGCCGAGGGCTGCAATCAGTAAAATTATAAAAATAAAAATTCCGTTTGACATAACTTTCTCCTTTTCAATTATTTAAATCGCAACCTTTTGCCAAAAAAAATTATATGCCGTAGCTTAAAAATTCATCGACCTCGCGGTCAAAGTTTTCTCCCCTTGCAGCACCTGCTCTCGGCCGCCCTGCGACGAAATAGCGGATTGCATCGGGTGCATGGGTAAGTTCGTGCGGCTCTTTCGCCACATCGTTTGGGTTTAATTTATCAACACACAGCGCCGGTAAGGTGCGAATTAAATTTACGCAGGTGTTAAAAATGCGAAGTCGCGGGCTTCTCTCCCCGAATTCATTTTTGCGCGGTGCTAACCACTCGCGTAGTGCCAGCCAGCCGTTTTTGCGGTCGTTTTCTGCCCTTTGCACCGGAACTCCGCACTCGGAGAAGATTTGCGCGGCACTTTTGCCCGTATCCTGTCGCCTGTTCCATAAATCGGGCGGTGCAAAGTATGCGTATGTATCGTCATCCAGCTCGGAAATCGCCTTTGCCGCTTCGGATATGATAAGACCGCTTTTATAAATTTCGCGGTATACGTAGGCGTTTCCCGCCTCGTCAACCGCAATCCAGTAACCGGCGAGCATATCAAGACCGTAGTCCATTGTAAAATACCGCCGCCAGCTCTTTGGAATTTCAAACGGTGCAATTACGTGGCTTTCACGGTCCCACTCCGTGAAAAACTGCCCCTCAAATATGTCCCAGTCGCCGTTTAGGAGCGCGCGTCGTTCGCGCTTCGGAAGTGCCTTAAGGCGCTTTACATAATCGGGGTCGGACTGCATTAAAAACGTGTTGTCCGTGACACGTGCAGGTAAATATAAGCGCCCGTTTTGCTCCACATCAGGGATTGCGCCGTCGATAAATCGCGCCTTTACCCATGCATGCCCGACTCCGCCGGGATTGGTTGTGGATTTCACCGCCTTCGGAAATTCATTAACACCGCGTATTCGCGACATCAGGTAGCGATACATAAACTCGGTAAAATGCGTAAGCTCGTCAAAACGTATAACATCATACTCCGCGGATTGGTATTTGTATACGTCGTCCTCCGCGTGGCAATGCCCGAAATCTATAGTCGACCCGTTTGTGAATTTCCCCGTATACTTCGACGCGTTATATGTAAATATCTCGCGCGGATAAATCGCCTGTGCCACTCTGATAAGGCTCTTTTCCAGCTCAGGATATGTGCGGCGCAAGATAAGCTGACGGCTACGCGGATATCTGATTGCATAAATCAGCGCATCCACCATCTGCGCATATGATTTACCGCCGCCTGCAGCACCGCCAAATAAAACTTCATCTGCCGATGTATTTATAAATTCCGCTTGCCGCTTTGTAATTTGCAAATCAAAAACACTCATATTTCACCTTCTTTCACCGTTTGATTCGTCGAAATACCCTTCGTAAAGCACCTCTTTGGCGTTTACCCCCAAAATGTTCCCATCCATCTTCGACGTTTCTTTTGCATGCACGAAAATATTATTGTTTGCATAATCGCAACTTTCGTACAAAAAAAATTATTCAATTACACTCACCCGAATTTCACAAGTTTTATCGCTCGCCTCAGAATCGGATAGCTCACGCAGAAATTTGGCAGCTGTTACGTCCCCGCCTGCTGCCCTGTCCGCGATTGCTCTCGCAATCTGCTCAGACTTGCTTCCCTCTCCGTTATCCTCACTTAAAACCTTTTCTATAACATCACTGATTCCAAGCATTCATTAGCCTTTCTCTGGCGAGGTTAACTTTTTCCTGCCAGTCCTGGTCTGCGGTACGCGCGCCAGTAGTAATATCATATTTAGTTTCATTTTGTTTATTTTTATTTAGTTTATATAGTGTGTCAGGATGAGGTGTAAAAAGCTTTAACTCGTATATCGATGTCTGCTTTTTTTTACGCGGAATAACCGTTAAAAGCCCGTTTTCGCAAAGCTCTTCTCGTGCCCTTAGAATACTGGACTTTGAAAGGTTGCATCGAGGGATTATACTCGTGACCGCCGGGGTGAATTGTTCTGCCCAGAAGCTGTGGTTCCAAAGATACATGAGCGCGTGCCATAAAGCTATGGCGTTGGCGGATAGCGGATTGCGCTCAAGCCATTCGTAAAACGCACAAATCTGGAACAGATAGTTAACTCGTAAGTTATCCAGTGAGACATCCCTCCTGTTAGACTTACGGGTGCGAGTGGCACAAAACACCCGCCTTATTTTCCACAACACATCCACAGGTTATCAACAGCCTTTTCCACAGCACAAGCAACATAAGCCATTAGTTTCTCTTGCACCGCAGATGAGAACCCGAGCATCCCTTTTCCAGCGTAAGGAACATAAGCCATTAGTTTCTCTTACACCAACAAAAGTGAATGTGATTCCTGCATCCGTGAAGTGTAATCACATTATAGACCATAACCGAACATTTGTCAAGTGTTTTTGAATTTGTTTCACAAAAAAACTTTACAAAGTGAATAAAACTCACTATAATAATATGTAGGGAATGTATTTATTCAGTCGTGCATTGCACGCCCGTTATCCTTGCACAATATTTTTTGGAGGAATAATTTTATGTTTGGTGAAAGAATAAAGGAACTTCGCAAAAAGCACGGACTTACACAAAATGACGTTGCTTTAAAGGTTAACGTTGAGCGTTCCTCCGTTGCGAAATACGAGGGAACACAAGGCATTATGCCCTCGACAGAGGTGCTCATCCGCCTTGCGGATTTGTTCGGCGTAACGCTCGATTACTTGCTCGGGCGCACATCTGATGAAAGTATTCAGTTTTCAGACAACATTATTATGATGAGCTTTGACGGAAAGAGAATTCTGCGCCGTATCCCTGCAGAGAAGATGCCCGTTTTATTTGAAATTGTTGAAACACTCGCGGATAAATAGAGACGGGCGTGCACTGCACGCCCGTTTTTGCTCGCCCGTTAAATTTTAATTATATGTGGTGATTTATATGGACAAACCCAAAAGAAAATTAAATCGCTTAACCAATTATGATTATTCGTTACCCGGAACTTATTTTTTAACAATTTGCACATCTAAAAGACAAAATTATTTTTGGCAGACACTTGACTATCCTCAAGACTTCAAACTGTCGAAATACGGTGAATTTGTTGATGCTGCAATTAAAAAAATTCCGCAAGCTTATTCTTTAATAACTCTCGAATATTACACAATTATGCCTGATCACGTTCACATTTTACTCACAATACGTGATGCCTGCGGGCGTGCATTGCACGCCCCTACAATAAGCAAAATTGTGCAACAGCTAAAGGGATTTGTAACAAAACAGCTTGGTTTTTCTATTTGGCAAAAATCCTTCAGCGACCATGTAATTCGAAATGACATCGACTTATCGAAACATATTGAATATATCAACAACAATCCCTTAAATTGGCTGTTGAAAAATCACGTTTTGACCGATTAAACCGTTTTGCTCGCAACATACAAAAAAATCTCCATTTCAAATGGAGATTTTTTTATTTATTCAATCCAGAATTCGGAGGAGTGGAAAATTTTATCTAGCAGGTATCTTGCCGCGCCGCGACAAGCTGCATTTCCCGACACCTTTGATGTGTAAATTCTCATATTTTTAACGTTTACGTCAAATCCGATTTTCTCGATTTCTTCACGTAACATTGTGAGAAAAACGCCTCCGAGCTTTGCCATCGCACCGCCGACTATTATAACCTCGGGGTTTAAAATATTTATCATATTATTAAGCCCGACGGCTAAATATCTGCACACCTCATGTAAGGCACCCTTTGTGCCCTCTTCATCGAGCGTTGCAATCACCTCGCGAAGGCTTCCCTTCCCTGCACGGTTTAAAAGAGCCGGAACAGAGGCGAGCATCTCAAGGCATCCGCGGCTGCCGCACGGACATTTCTCCCCATTTAAATCGACCGATACGTGCCCGAGCTCACCCGCGTTACCGAACGCACCCGTGAAAATCTTGTTATCAAGCACGATTCCCGCGCCGATACCATCGTTAATTTCAACGTAAACAAGGCTTTTTACATTGCCGCTGAGCTCGTATTTTTCGCAATATGCCGAGAACGAGGATTCATTACCCACCTGCACGCGCACATTGGGAAAACGCGCGTAAATCGCATCAATCGCCGCGTGTGCTTCCTCCGGTGAGAGCAAGGTTGATGCTGAAATTTTCATTTCGCTTTTATCGATAATCGCAGGGATACCTATTGCAATACCGATAAGCTTATTTAAATCGAGCTCAATCATATCCTCAAGTGCCGGAATAAGCTTTGAAATATCATTCCCCGTGCGCTCACGGGTTAAATTACACTTTAAATCGTAAAGACCTGCTGAAAATCCCTTTGAAGAGAGCTCAATTCCGATAACATAGCCGCCATTCGATGCAACCTCAAGCATAACGGGTTTTCTGCCCGTTGCACTCGTTGCGGTTGTTCCGAGCTCCGCTACCATCCCCATCGCGCAAAGCTCATCCACAAGGGCGGAAACCGTTGTGGGAGAAAGGCCTGTAAGCTTCGTAAGGCGCGCACGGGAAATTGGCTCATTCTGATTTATAAGGTCAAAAACGAGGGATAAATTATTACTTTTAATAAGCTTTTGGTTTTTAGCACCCATTAAATCACCACATTTTTAAAGTTTCAGCGAGTATCTTATCGCCCGCTTCTTCCTCAATGCTCCACGGGTCGACTAAATCCGGCTCATAGCCGCCGTTTTTGTGGCCCTGAGCGGTCGGGATATAGCAGCGCACGGTTCCGTTACACAGCTCGGCAATCATAATATCGCCGCCCTTATTCTTGCGCAAATCCATACCGAAATCGCAGAAAATTTCACCCGGCCACGCAACAAAGTTTGCATCGCCTATTTGAATTCTGTTAACCTCTAGTGTTGTCTCGGTTGCAGGGTTATTATGCACGTCGATGAGCATACGGGAGAACAGGAACGGCGAGCGCATTTTGCTGCCCTCTTCCTTGATTTCGCCCGATAAAATTCCCTTTGCATAGGAAACTGCAGCGTCCGTCGGCTTTCTTAAATTAACCTTGAATTTGCGAGCATATGCCTTGATCGGAGCGTTATCCGAAAGCTTGATTTCG
>JAZNOR010000038.1:0-24330 GCA_045589235.1 Eubacteriales bacterium
CAAGAGGAAACTCACGACTCAACAAGCGCCGTTGCAATGTCAGCTGATGATGCAACAAGAATTTTTGCGCCAATCGGCTCAAACTGGTCTGAATATGAATTCTACTGCGATGTAGATGCTGTGCAGGACCGTTACAGAACTTTCCACATTCATCCGGGTGAGAGCAAAACATATTCAGCATCACGCGGTCGCTCAAGTGAAGAGCAGGCTCCTTTCTTTAATATTTCAAAGCAGAACGCAGGCTACATTTTCGCAATCGGCTGGACAGGTCAGTGGAATGCTGAAATCTCACGCGGAAATGACGATATTACTTTTAAATCTAAAATTGAGGATACTTATTTCCGCCTTTATCCCGGCGAGAAAATCCGCACATCTTCAATTGTAGTTTTGCCGTATGCGTGCGATATAATTGATGCTCACAACAAATGGCGTCGCCTTTTAAAGGAAGAATTTTCGCTTATCGGTCAGCCAGGCAGACCAAAATATGCGCCGCTCACCTGGAATGTATGGGGCGGTTTACCGTCTGATAAGGTTATTGAGCGTGTAAATTATGCAAAAGAGAATAATCTTCCGTTTGATATGACCTGGATGGATGCCGCGTGGTATGGAAAAGAAACCCGTCCGTCGCAAAACTCTTTCCAGAGTGACTGGATTGTTGCCCGTGGCGACTGGACTGTCAGCCCGCTTATTCACCCGAACGGAATGGTTGATGTTGCCGAGGCAATTAAAGATGCAGGAATGGGCTTTTTGCTTTGGTTTGAGCTTGAACGCGCTAATCCAAATTCGCCGCTTGTTTCCGAGCATCCCGAGTATTTCTTGTCAAGTAATCACCCGGGTGCAAACAAGCTCTTCAATTTAGGTAATGATGCAGCTTGGCAAGCATTCTATGACATTTTAGCCGGTTATGTGAGAAAGTTTGATTTAAAATGCTATCGAATCGACTTTAACGATGGCCCACTTCCCTATTGGCGCGCAGAAGATGCTTGCGACCGAAAAGGAATTACCGAAATTAAGTATATCACAGGCCTTTACAAGCTCTTTGATGCTCTGCTTTCCGAATTCCCTGATTTAATTATCGACAACTGCGCAAGTGGCGGTCGCCGTCTTGACATTGAGATGTTCAGACGAAGCGTTTCACTTTGGAGAAGCGACTATATGTGTACCGAAAATTATGATATTGAAGGTGTTCAGTGCCACGCGCTTTCTTATAATACTTGGATGCCGTATTCAGGCAACTGCCCGGGTGGAAAGTGGGATAAATACCGTTTAAGAAGCGCTTATGCTACCTCACTCACTATCAGTGCAACAACAAATCCACCTTGCGAGGACTTTAATGAGCTTATTGATGAATATTTAAAGGTTCGACCGTATTTTACCGAGGATTTCTATCCGCTATCCGAGGTTACTGCAAAGCAGGATACCTGGTGCGCATGGCAGTTTAACAGACCCGAAGAAAATGATGGAATTATCCAGATTTTCCGCCGCAGAAAGTCACCGTATAAGTGCGCAAATTACACATTGCGCGGTTTAGATGAAAGTAAAACCTATCTCTTTACCGATGCCGACGGTGGTGAATTTACACTTTCAGGTAGAGAACTCAAAACAAATGGCTTTGAGATTGAAATTTTAGAAAAGGAAACAGCTAAACTTTATTTCTACAAGGCAATATAAGGAGCTTTCATTATGAACCGTTTTATCTCACAAGATAATCTTCATCATTTTTGCACTACAAATGAAAAGTGGCTTCAAGGTGATATTAAAAAACTTGTTATAGAGTTTCCCGGTCATGACGGAAATTCCTGCCTCGGTGGTAATTTAGAAACACCTTATAAAATTTCATACTTTGCCGAAACTTTGGGAGAAAACGGAATTCTTTCCGTCTTCGCTTTTCCCGGACCGTGGAGCTGGATGCGCCGGATTTCCTTTGATACAATAGAGCAGGTTATCGACTGCATTTTCGAAAAATATTCGCTTTCGCCAAATATACCAATTGTTTTAATGGGTGGAAGTATGGGTGGTCACGGAGCTTTAATGTATTCACTTAAAACTTCGCGTAAAATTACCGCATGTGCAGTAAGCTGTCCTGCTTGTGATTTATATGCTCTTTCTCAAGATAAAACTTATCCTTTCGTCTGCGCTTCCGTTTATCTGGCATTTGCAGATTGTGAGGGTGATTTTGAAACGGTTGTGAAGGCGCACTCCCCACTCTATAACGTTGCTGACCTTCCGCGCATTCCTTATTTTATGATTGTCTGCGATAGCGATGCCGTTATTCCATGCGATGTGCATGCACTGCCATTTTTAGAAAAAATGAAAGAAGCAGGGCATAATATCCGCACAATTACAGCCGAAGGAAAAGGACATTGCGAGCATCCTTTAGAAATAAAAAAAGCATTTTCAGATTTTATCATAAATGCATAACAAAAAACGAGGTGAAATTCACCTCGTTTTTTATTATAGCGCATTATGCTTTTTCATTATGTCGTAAATTTTTTCTAACGTGTCTTCAATCTTATCATTAACTAACACATAATTATAATGCACAGACATCTCTTCTTCATATTCATATCTCTTAAGGCGCAAATCAATTTGAGTTTCGCCGCGACCTAAAAGCCTTTCGCGAAGCTGTTCCTTTGAAACAGGCTTTAAGTAGATTGAAACGACGTCGGGCAGTAATTTCATTAAATTTATCGTTCCCTCAACGTCGATATCCTTAATGAGTGTCTTGCCAAGAGCTTCCTTTTCCTCTAAAATCTTGCGGTTAGTGCCGTAGTAATTGCCGTGCACCTCGGCGTATTCCACCATTTCACCGCGCTCTATCATACCTTCAAATTCAGGCTTTGTAACGAATATGTACGGTTTACCCTGACTCTCACCCTCGCGCATTTCACGAGTGGTTACAGTTGTCATAAGCTCTAAGTTTTCGCATTCCTCAAGCATACGGTTAATAATTGTATTCTTCCCGACGCCGGAGCTTCCCGATAAAATAATAAGCATAATTTAAACCCCCACAGTTTAGAAAAGTTTTTTATAATCTTCCATATTAAATGTTTCAATAATCACATCAGCCTCAGACTGATCAAAATGATGGATATTCGCGCCGTTAAATGCAATGCATCTCATTCCCGCGCGACCTGCTGCACGAATTCCTGCCGCTGAATCCTCAACAACTGTGCAATTTTGAGGTTCAACGCCCATTCTTTCAGCCGCAAGCAAGAAAATTTCAGGGTCAGGCTTTGATTTAGTTATCATATCGCCGCAGATGACCGCATCCATAAGCTTGTCAAGGCCGAAGCGCTCAACGATATGCATAACCATTTTTCTGGTCGAGCTTGACGCAATAGCAAGCTTATAGCCGTCTTTTTTTAATGTTGGAAGCCATTCATCTAAACCGTCAACAAGCGTAAGTGTCGGATCGAGTGCAATTGCATCATATAGCGACTGCGCATAAATTTCGGTAAGTTCATCCCAAGTTTTATCTACTTCTGGATGATGATCCAAAATATTTCTTGCACCCGAGCGCGGAGTAACGCCGAGAAGATATTTAGAATCCGCCTCGGTAAATTCATCAATTCCAAGCTCTTTAAACATCTTAGCGTCTGATGCTTTATATCGCGTTTCGCTGTCAATCAGCACACCGTCCATATCCCAAATAACTGCCTTCATAAACTTCTCCTATCTGTAAACTCTGAAACCGTTACCCATAATCTGCTGAGATTCTGAATAAACCACAAATGCATTATGGTCAAGTTCTAGAACCTTGCGCTCAAATTCGGGAATTTCGTTTTCCTTGAGTGCACATAATAAAACTGCGCGCTCGTCCATAGTATATGCGCCAACCGCATTAATAATCGTGACACCACGCGGAGATGATGAAACTAAGAATTTTGCGATTTTTTCGCCGCGGGATGTAACAACAAAAGCGATTTTGGAAATATTGAGTTTCTTAATAAACCAATCAATTGCAAAAGTAGAGACAGCAAGGCTTAGTATACCCCAGAGTGTGAGCTCCACTTCGCCAAATGCAACAAGTGATGCCGCAACAACAGTAAGGTCGATAATAAGAAGTGTTCCACCAATTTTAAGATGCGGAAAAGCGCACTGCAAAAGTCTTCCCAAAATATCAGTGCCGCCAGTGGATGCGCCCTGAGAGAGTACGATTGCTATGCCAAGACCGTAAAGAATTGCGCCAAAAAGTGCCGCTAAAAACGTATTATCTGTAACCGGCGGTACATAGGAGAACACCCATATCATAAGAGAGAGTGCACCAGCACCATAAATTGTTTTGAAGACAAAATCCTTGCCGATGAATTTAAGTGCAACGATAAGCAGAATGACATTTATAACCGCAAATGAAAGACCGGTTGGAATTTTAAACATATGGAATAAAATAGTAGCAACACCGGAAACACCGCCGTTTACGATTTTATTCGGAGTGTAAAATGCACTGACTGCAAAAGCCGTTAGCATAACACCAAAAAAGATGAGAACATTCTGTTTTATTTTTTCTTTCATAATTATCTCCCACAAAGTTTTTAATAATCACAAAGAGCACATTGCAAAGCAATGTGCTCTTTAAGTGGTGCGAGTGACGAGACTTGAACTCGTACGCCATAAGACACACGCCCCTCAAACGTGCCTGTCTGCCGATTCCAGCACACTCGCATATTGTCCGCTGTCGTAACAGCAATATATATTATATTGATTTTTCACAGCTTTGTCAAGGCTTATTTTAAAAATAATTGAAAAATTTTCATCTTATATTTTTATCGCATAAGCAAACAATAATAACGAACTTAAAAAGGAGGTGAAAGTGATTATGGCAATCGTTCCTTCAGCTAAAGAAGCAATGAACAGATTCAAGATGGAAGCTGCAAACGAAGTTGGCGTTAACTTAAAGCAGGGTTACAACGGTGATTTAACTTCACGCCAGGCAGGTTCTATCGGCGGTCAGATGGTTAAGAAGATGATTATGGCTTACGAACAGAATTTAAGCAAGTAATTATAGATTAGTAAAAAGACTTGTTAAAATTAACAAGTCTTTTTACTTGCAATTTTTTGAATTTTGATATATAATAAATATAATAAAATATTGCGCGTATAATTGTTCAGCGTAAGAGAAATCTTGCGCTGTTTTTTTTATCGTTTCGCAAGGAAAGAAAGAGGTTTTTATTATGGAATTCTATCAAAATCTGCCGCGCAACAAAAAGGAGTTTTGCTTATTTCTCGCTGTAATTTCAATAATTTCGGTAAATATCATCGCTCCGCTTATCACCTGTTTTGAGGTTGGCTTCTCACTTGTTACCTGGGGAAACGTGCTCCGCATTCTGCCGTTTATATGGCTGTGCGTTGTTTCCGTTGTTTTGATTACATATCAACCTGCCGAGTGGCTCACCAATAAAATTTCTCCTGAAGGTGATAGTTGCTCCGCGCACATCACAATCAATATTCTCTGCAGTGTTTTAATTATGTCTCCTATTCTAACCGTCGTATGTACCTGGATTGGAACACGCAGCATATCTTTAGAACCAATCGCCCACTTCTTCTACAAGTGGCCGAGAAACTTCGCCGTTTCTTTTGGAATTGAAGCACTCATCGCTCAGCCGATTGCACGAGCTGTAATGCGCGCTTTCCACAAGAGAATCGACAGTAAATCAAGGGTTTAATAAATTTACAAGTGCCTTGCAAAACGCCTCGTTTTGCGAGGCAGTTCTTTTTTTGCCTCCGTGAAGTCTGCCGCCGGTGCGGCGTATTTTCTGCGCGGTATAGCGAGAAAGCAACAGCGCTTCTATATTGTCATTTGTATATTCCATTCCGTCTTGATGTAAAACTCTTGCCCCGCGAGATAAGCTCATAGCCGCAAGACCGTAATCCTGTGTTATCACGATATCGCCCTTTCGAATATAATTTGCAAGCGCGAAATCAACACTGTCTGCTCCCTTTGAAACGGTTATCGTTTTGGCTCCAACTCTCTCCATCTGATGTGAAGTGTCACAGAAAAGTATACATTCTATTTTATTTTCAATTGCAATTTTTACCGCCTCGTTTACAACCGGGCAGGCATCTGCATCAATTAAAATTCGCATAATTATCACCAATTATATTTTATACTTAATCGCGCAAAATAGCAATAAAAAAAGAAGTGTCTTAAGACACTTCTTTTAGCTTTCCATTTGTTTTCCCAAAAATCCCGAAATTGTCTGCACAAGCTTGTTTTCTGCATCGCCCATAACCGTTTCGTCGTTGTTTGACAAAAATAAAACACAGCCAGAAACATCACCTTCAGACAAAATTGGCGATGCAAGTTCTACAAAATAACTTCCGTTATCATCAGTTGCCGGAATTTTACTGTCATTCTCGCCTCGATGATACAATTTTCGCGACTCTAAAATATGCTCAAGCTCGTCACTTATTCTCTTTTCAACAAGATCCCTGCGCGCAACTCCCGAGGTTGCAATAATCGTGTCACGGTCACAAATTGCAGCGGTATGCCCTGTAGTTTTCCCCATAGTGTCGCAAATTTGCACCGCAAATTCAGAAAGCTCTCCCATCGGTGAGTATTTTTTAAATATTACCTCACCGTCTTTTGCCGTGTAAATCTCAAGTGGATCGCCCTCCTTGATGTGGAGTGTGCGACGTATTTCCTTTGGTATAACAACACGACCGAGGTCGTCTATTCTTCTCACAATACCTGTTGCTTTCATATATAAGAACCTTACCTTTCAACAAAATCGGAGATTTTGGAAAGGTGCCGAGAAACTTATTGCTCGGTACCTTTGTAATAAATCTCCTTTAATTTCAAATTACGATGTTAGTATCTGTAAATTAAGGTGATTTATACTTTGTTTTATGGTATAATAAATTCGGTGGTGAAAGTATGGCTGTAATTTGCATAAACAATGCTTTTCTTGAAGTTAAAATAAAAACCTTTGGCGCGGAGCTTACATCAATTAAAAATAAATCCGGCAAGGAGTTTTTATGGCAAGGTGGACCCGAATGGAAAGATCAGGCGCCGGTTCTCTTCCCTATCGTAGGCGGAATTAAAGGAAATTCATACACTCTCGACGGCAAGAAATATCATATGTCTCCGCATGGTTTTGCGCACAAAAATGAGTTTTACGTTGAAGCACATACCGAAAACAGCGTTACTCTTCTTTTAAAATCAAATGAAGAAACACTTAAGGAATACCCGTTTGATTTTGAATTTAAAATCCGCTTTACATTAGACGGTTTTTGCTTGTGCCAGGAGTACATAACAACCAATAAATCCCCCTGTGATATGTATTACTCTGCTGGCTCGCACGAGGGATATGCCTGTCCGGGCGGTGTTAATAATTACACCCTTGTTTTTGACGAAAAACAAACAACCGAGCGACTTGCACGTTTTTACGTTGAAGCCGAAGAACGTTATTATCACGAGTATGTTCCATTTCTTGATAATGAAAAGGAATTTAAGCTTTCGCGCGAATTTTTTCGCGATGAGCAACTAGCCGTTTTAAATTTAAACTCAAATGGCATAGCTCTCCGTGACGATCGAACGGGCAAAGCTATACACATCACTCTTTCAGATTTTGACACACTTATCGGATGGACTGTAAAAGGTGGCAATGCAGAATTTCTCTGTGTTGAACCTTGGTGCGGTACTTGGGAGCACACAAAAATTTCGTCATACAGCGACTTTTCTCAAAAGCCCGGCATAAGATCGCTAAACCCCGGAGAGACCGAGACACTAACGCACACGGTAACTTTTTATTAAAGCAAAATTTTTCATTTACTTTTTACTTTTTTCTGTTACAATAGTAGTATCTTTAAAAGCAGGTGATAATTATGAGAAAATATTCACACGTTATAGTTTGCGGTATTGACGGTGCAGGCGCTTGGTTTAAAGATGCAGCTACCCCGAATTTTGACCGCATTTTTGCAAATGGTGCTGTTACATATTCTGCCCTCTCATCAAATCCGTCAATCAGTGCAGAGTGCTGGGGCTCAATGCTTTTAGGTGTCGGTCCCGAGGTACACAAACTCACAAACTTTGTTGTTTCCGAAAATCCGTATCCGTTGGATTCTGCTTTCCCGTCACTTTTCCGCCGTATTCGCGAAGTATATCCTGATGCAGAACTCGGCTCATACTGCGACTGGAACCCGATTACAGCAGGTATTGTTGAGGGGAATTTAAACGTTTCGAGCGCAACGGCAAAAGACGATGAATTAACGCCGATTATCTGTGATTACATTCGTAATAAAAAACCTGATTTTCTTTTTATTCAGATGGACAGTGTTGACGGTGCAGGTCACCGCAATGGATATGGTACTCCTGCGCATCTTGCGCGCATTAGCGAGGTTGATGTTTTAATTAACGACGTTTATAACGCAGCAGTTGATGCAGGAATTGTTGATGATACACTCTTTATCGTTATCGCAGACCACGGCGGTGCAAATCGCGAAGACGGTACAGGTACGCACGGCGGTTGGAGTGATGAAGAAAAGTATGTCACCTTTGCTGTATGTGGTAAAAATGTCAAATGCGGTGAAATTTCAAATATGAATATCCGAGACCTCGCGGCAATCGTTTTATATGCATTTGGAATTGAGTCACCGTCACTAGATGAAAAAGGATGGACAGCTCAAATTCCATTAGGAATTTTCAATGATAATAACATCTCTGAGTACCGCGATTTCTCGTACCTTACAGGTGCGGCGCCACGCATTTCAAAAGTGCCGCACACATCGGAGGCGTTATAATTATGGTTGATGTTTTAATTTTTGGTGGTCAAAGCAATATGCAGGGTCAGACCGAAGGTCTGCCCGAGGTTAATGTTCCCGTTGATGGCGCCTATGAATACAGATATTTAAGCGATTCTTTAATTCCCGTTGCGCATCCTATTGGCGAAGATTTGGAAAACGGAACTATTTTAGGCGCACATGAACGCGGTGGCTCGCTTGTTCCCGACTGTTGCCGTGCTTATGTTAAAGCTACCGGTCGCAATGCAATTGCAATCCATACAGCACGCGGCGCAACAACCGTTTCGGAATGGCAAAAGGGTCAGCCACGCTATGAACTTATGATTAAGAAAATCAGCGCAGGACTTAAAAAAATCCGCGAGCAATTTGAAATCGGCAAAATTTATTTTCTCTGGCTCCAGGGAGAGAGCGATGCTATTGCGCGTACCGCAAAAGAAGAATATTCCAAAATGCTAATTAACTTGAAGGACGCTCTCAAAGCCGATGTCAGAATTCATAAATTCTGTATCATTGAGGTCGGATATTTCTGCGGTACTGTTACTTGGCTTGACGACAGAACACGCGACGAAGGTAAACTTGACGATGAAAAAATTATGCAGGCGCAAGAAGAGCTTCCGACCATTGATTCCGATTTTGTTATGCTAACACAGATTTGTAAAAGTTTAAGTCTTGATAAGTCTAACATAAATCCATTTGCACAGGGCCATTATAACAACAAAACAATATCGATTATTGGAAAATCAGCAGGAGATGCTCTTGCTAAAATATAGAAAAAACGGAGGGTTAACGGCGGCTTCACTTAGGGAGAAGTTGGTTTTGAACTGATATTTTCCGTAAATAGTGCATCAAAAAATCCGACAATACGTCAGTATTGCCGGATTTTTATTCTTTCTCTTAACGAAAAATCTCTACTTCAAAACTGCATTGCATCTTAAAATATTCTCTTTTTGCTTCAATACAAACAAAAAACGCGAAGTTATCCTGGGGGATTACGAGTGGTTTTTGTGCAGTAATGGACTAAAAGAGGCATTTTAAGACAATTTATCCCTAAGCGAAGACGCCGAACCTCCGTTTTTTCTATTTATGCCATAGTTTCAAGCATTTTTAAAGTCACCTGATATTTGCACGCCTTTCCGCTCGTGAAATTTATAAATTCATCGCGCATATACTCTGCCATTCTATGCACCTCAAGACCGTTACTTCCTGCGATATGCGGAGTTAAAATGCAATTCGGAAGCGCATAAAACGGGCTGCCGTCAATCGGGGGTTCCGGGTCTGTTACGTCTAAAAGCACTGTTAAATCCTCGCGCTCTGTGAGCACTTTTATGAGCTCTTCTTCAACCACCTGCGCACCGCGACCTGTGTTTATAAATGTCGCATTTTCCTTCATAAGCGAGAACAGCTTTCCGTTTAACATTCCAACCGTCTGCGGATTATTCGCAAGGTGATTTGATACAACATTACACTCAGAGAATATCTCCTCTAGTGCAACTTTTGTAACGCCAAGCTCATTTGCAACATCATCCGGCAAAAACGGGTCAAAAACAAGGACATCAAGCTTATATGCCTTTAGCATATTTATAACCATTTTCCCAATCATTCCTGCGCCGATTATGCCAATCTTTGCATCGAAATTTCCAATATATTTCGAACGTGAGCTGTGCGCAGCTTCATAATTACCGGTTTTCATAAGTCTTGACTGTGTGAAAAAACCTTTATTTGAAAGAATAATTTGCGCAACGGTATATTCAGCAACCGGCACACCATTTGCCGCCCACGCGCTGAAAACCGAAACTCCGCAATTTAAAAACTCGCGCGCAAAGCCCTGAACGCTACCCGCGCCATAAAACACTGCTTTTAAATTAGGAAGATAAGTTTTAATTTCATCCTCTGTAAATGCAGGCATCCCCCATGTTGAAAAGACATACTCTGCATCACTGCCGCCACGTGAAATTAACTTTTCTTTCCCAAACACTTCTGTATCAAGTCCTGCGCATATCTTTAACTTGGTTAGCATTTCATCGCTATAGACATAATGCACATTTTTTGCACTTTCACATAAAATTATAGACTTCATAGTTTTCCTCCCGCAATTTCAAATAGTGCCTCTGCTTCGCGTTTAAGCGAGGTTATTTTATCGTCAGGCATAAATTCCAAAAGCAATGCGTGTGAGCCAACAAAATATTTCAAATATTCGCGCCAAGTATCAATCGCATATTCAAGCGGAAGCTTATCCCTTTGAAAGTTTTCTTTACCTTTCCAATTGAACACGTGGAGATTGGTTGTATAGGGAGCTAAAAGCTCTGCCATTTTTAAGTTTTCATCCAAAGATTTAAACTGATTTGGCTGCCAATACATTCTGAAATTCGGTGAAGAGACTGCATTTATTATTTCATATGAACCCTCTTTAACGTCGGTATATGTATTGTTATGACACTCAAGGCACAACGTTACCCCTGCCTCTTCCGCAATTTTTGCAACCGCCTTGCAGTCTGCAAAAAGTTTTTCTTTAGCCTCAAAGTTCTGATTGTATTCCACATAACCCATATTACCGCACCACAGTCTTAATATATCAGTCTTTAAAACCTTAGCCGCCGCAATATATGTTGAAAGCTCCTCAATTGGCGTAACTCCCAAACGGAAATATGTTCCGTATGCCACGCATTCAATATTGTAATTTTTCTGAAGCATTGCTATGGATTTAAGCTTTTCCACATCAGCACAAGGTGCGTGAACATCGCTTCCCCATTCAATACAGGTAAGATGCGCATCGGTCATAGCTTTCAAAATTTCCTCCGGACTATTTTCGCGGAATGAAACCGAAACAAGACCGAATTTAAATTTTTTCATATCAGTCACCTAAAAAATATTTTTATTTTCTCGATATCCGCGCCACACGTTTTCAAAGAAATTATCGTTTTGCGGGATTTCTCTTACCTTGCGCCAACTCGCTTTAAACTCGCCATCTTTTAAATAAACTTCCTGCACGCGTGTGCGATTTTCTTCATTTTCAGAAATGAAACGGAAGTTTTCGGAAAGACCTTCGCGCAAGTTTCCTCGCTCATCATAGTTTAACGATGATCCGCGTGTATCGCAAATATTTTCTGCATAATCAATCATTGCGGTCAGTACCGCCTCTTGTGTTATAAGTATATCGCGCAGTTTGTAAAGCATATATTTCTTTTCACTGCCTACATTGCAGAAAAGCTCCTTTATTTCTTTTCTAACCTCCGCAAGTGTCGCTTTCATCTTATCCTTGTCGCGGATTGCAGCCGCGCAGTCGCTCATTCTGCGCTGGGCATTCTGAATTTTCTCCTGCACATTATCCCTTGCCTGACTGCTCTGCAAAAGCTTTGTGTGGCAACGCTTTGCCTTCTCAGCAACTGCATTGAATTCGCAGTCACGCAAAGACGCATTCGGATGTGCAGCAATGTACTGTGCTGCGCGAAGCGATCCGACCTGCCCTGCATTAAGCGCCGAGCCACCCGGGCGCGAAACACCATGTGTTCCCGCACACTCACCTGCAGCATATAAGCCTCTAACACTCGTCTGCCACCATAAGTCAACTGCAATGCCTCCGTTATTGTGCTGCGCACACAACGCGATTTCAAGATACTCGTGACTTATGTCAACACCCTTTGATGCATAGAGCTCAATTGCAGGTGTGTTCATTTTTCTTAGACGTTCAATCGGAGTTCCGAATGTTGCGTCTGCATTTTTAAGATAAGTATAAGCCTCTTCACTTAATTTTTCAAACTCGATATTTTCAAGTCCGAACGGATTTTTAGTGTAATCGAGATATACTCTTCTGTTTTTAATAACGGTCTCACAATATACCAAAAGGTCGATAACCGATGAACCTGAGAGCACCTTTTTACTGTCAAACGGCCATTGATAGCCTTTTAAAAACACGTTTGACAACGCCTCATATTTATCTTCAAAATATTCGCCTAAAAATTCATATTCATTTCCCGCTTCATCAACGGAGACAAAACGCGGAAGAGTTTGCATATACGTGCCCGACACATTCCAGCGCGGTTTTTTTGATGCTAGACCATACTGCCACTCGGTTAAATTCTGCGCACGTGCGCCTGCACACATCGCAAGACTGGTAGTTCCCGTGTGACATTCAGGATAAACACTATCCGCATAAATTCCCGCAGGACCGCCTGTGCACATAACAACATCGCCCGTTTTAAATACAGAGAGCTCGCCACTTTGCTTTTCGATGCACAAAAGACCGCAAACGGCATTATTATAAGTTAAAATTTCAATTACAAGGTATCCTGTTAATATCTGAACGCCTAATTTTTTTGCTCTATTTTGCAAAGCCTCAGTCATAAACTTTGAGGTAAGCGGACCTGCACTGGTTGCACGGGCATAAGGGTCGTGGTCAGTTTTATAGCCAACAAATTCACCGTATCTGTTTTGAGGAAACGGCACGCCCAGCTCGCATAAATTCAAGAAGCAACGCGCGGAATATGCCGCCTCGCAGAGCGCAGTATCACCGTCAACACTACCGCCCGCAAATAAGTCGCGCGCCATATTGTGCACGCTGTCGGATAAGTCACCGCCGAGACCCAGCTTATAATACGTCTGCTTGTCGCTACCTGTATTTCGCGATGTGCCACAGCCCGTTGCCTCGGTAATTATTGCAACATTTTTCCCCTGCTCCTTTAATCTGCACGCAGCATTAAATCCCGCAGCTCCGCTTCCGATTACAATTGCATCAAAAGTCATTTTTACAGTCTCCTTATATGGAATCCGCCATCAACATCAATTGACTGACCGGTTACATACGGAAGCGAACCATTAACCAGTGCAAAAACTGCGCTCGCAACATCTTCAGGCTTGCCCCAACGCTTAATCGGCAAAAGACCGCCATCAATTAAAGCATCGTATTTTTCCTGCACTTTTTCAGTCATACCTGTTGCAATAATACCGGGTCGCACCTCGTTTACGGTAACGCCAAATTCTGCCATTCTGTCTGCAAAAAGCGCAGTTATCATTGAAACACCCGCTTTTGAAATGCAGTACTCACCGCGATTTGTTGAGCTTGTATACGCAGAAAGCGATGAAATATTAACAATACTTCCCGAGCATTTCTCTTTCATAATATTTGCAACTGCCTGAGTCAAAAACAGAGTTCCTTTCGTGTTTACTTCCATAACACGGTCATAGCTTTCCTCTGTCATTTCAAGTAAATCCGCTCGCACCTGCGGCGCCATTCCTGCAACGTTAACCAAAATATCAATTTTACCGTATTTTTCCATAGCAAGATTCACAAAATCTGCACGGTGAGTGCTACTACTTATATCACCGCTAAAGTATGTAAATTCACCTTTTAAATCTGGACCTTCCGCGCGACGTGACATACCAATTACCGCAATGCCGTTTTCCAGGAATTTTTCCGCAACTGCCTTGCCAATTCCGCTTGCGACACCTGTAACTAAAGCAACTTTCATAATTTACCCTCCTCTATTTGCCGCAATATTTCTGGTAAAGCGGCAGGTAAACATCTTTATCTCGAATTACACAGCCGGGAGTTCCGCCGGCGCGCATAATCTCAGTGCATTTAGAGCAGCAGATGCAACATTTTTCTTTCTGCATAGCGCCGTTTTTAACTATATCCTTAGCAAAATCAGGGTATGCAAAAATAGTTCTGCCAAAGCCTGCAAAGTCAAACTTTCCGTCTTTTATATATGCTGCAACAACATTCGGTGCAGTAACGCCGAGATATGAAACCGCAGAGCAGATTATTGCCATTTCCGGAACTGCTTCTTTAAGGCGAGCCGTGCCATCAAGCACGCGTGCAACACCTTCAAGCGGATGCTCACTCGCTTCATAACCACCCATCGCAAACGGACGGTTTACATGCGGATTAAAATATGGATTGCCCATAGTTACATTTAAAATTCGAACGCCCATATTATAAAGCTCACGAATTATCCAAATCGGCTCGGTTGGGTCGAAATCAAGACTTCCGTCGTTTGCTACACCAAAGCCGTTCGGATGCGGGAATCCGTCATATACATTCATTCTTGTTGAAACTAAAAAGTCGTTTCCACAAACCTCAATTGCGCCGCGAACACTATCGCGCAGGAAACGCGAACGATTTTCCAAGCTGCCGCCGTATTTACCCTCGCGGTTATATGCGGATAAAAGCTCTGAATTTAAATAACGATGGCAGCACTTAATATCTGCACCGTCAAAGCCTGCCTTTTCCGCAAGACGAGCACCGTTTACAAGCTTTTCAACGATACTGTCGAGATAATCATCGGTTACGATTCTGTCCTTTGAAATTGGGTTATCTTTTTCAAAAATCGGGTTATTGTATGCAATAAGTGGTTCAGGCTTGCCATTCGGCTTTGAGTATCTGCCCGAATGTGTTATCTGCATAACGACAACCGGCTCGTATCCGTTTTCTTTAAGGCAGGTTTCCTTAATGTTTTCAAGCTGATATTTAAAATCGTCTACCGTATTTTCATCTATGTAAAGCTGGCGCGGATTAGCTCTTCCCTCCATTGCAACTGCAGTTGCTTCATACCAAATTAAGCCCGCACCGCCCTTTGCAAGACGGTCATAACGTCTTTTTGTAAGCTCATCGGGGCGACCGTCAGGAGTTGAATCGCACCCCTCCATCGCCTGGCAGGCAAGGCGATTTGCAAAAGTCTTGCTTCCGATTGCAACCTGCTCACCTAAAACACTCACATCTTCGCTATACGGAAGATTTGTGTTAAGCTCCTTGTTCTGAATATCAAATTCTTCTTTTTTCATATAAACTTTACGTATCATAATAAATCAACCACCTTTAATTTAATTATATCGTGTTTGCAAATAGTTCTCTATATAAATATCGCTTATTTTTATGTAAATCTTGCAAATGTGCTTTTGGGGTTATATAATATACACAGAGGTGATTTTATGACAACTCCTTTATGTTCCGCTTATTTTTCGCAAAATATTTCTGAAAAAACGCGCCATTTTCACGATTGCCATCAGATTATTTTAATTTTAAAAGGCGAGGTTGAGGTGTGCGTAAATGGTGAAACAATGCGTGCCAAAAGCGGGAATCTTCTCATATTCAGCCGTTTTGAGAATCATGCACTCCGCATTTTATCAAACGAATATGAACGCTATGTTTTAAGAATAAGCCCTATATATGGCGAACACGACAATAAAATGCACTCTCTGCTTTCAAACCGACCGCAGGGTTTTAAGAATGTTTATGATATAAATGAAAACGTCGAGATTTTCAAACACCTTTTTGTGCGCATTTCTGCTGAAAGTATATCAAGTGCGCAAATGGCGGCAGAAATGACTGAGCTTCTCGTAAACGAACTGCTCATATTAATCTACCGCCTAATACCTGACTCTTCATATTTTTTTGATAATGAAAATTTTAAAACCGTTTTGGAAGTACAACGCAGATTTGAAGCTTTCTGCAGTGAACACTACTCTTTATCTGAAATAGCGCGCGAATACAATATAAGCGCATCTTCACTTTCACACCAATTTAAGAAAATCACCGGTTCATCGGTTATGGAATATTTGCTTTTCTGCCGTATCGCCACCGCAAAAAATTTGCTGACAAAAACAAATTTAAACATATCCGAAATTGTTGAAAAATGCGGCTTTTCCGATAACAGTAATTTCAGTCGTACCTTCAAAAAATTAAACGGTATTTCCCCACTTAAGTTTCGCCAAAAATATAAAAATTAAAAATTTACGTTTTCAGGCCGCTTGCCGAGCTTTCCCCAGAATGAAAGTGCTGATATTTTAGCTATATCCTCTTTATCCAATCTAACCTCATCATAAAATAAATTTTCTTTCATACGCTCTTCATTTGAAGATTTCACAAGCGGAATAAGCCCATTTGCACTCACCCATGAAAGCGTTACTTTTGCAGGTGTTGTTTTGTGCTTTTGGGCAATTGCGCAAATCGTCGGGTGCTCCAACGCCTCACCGCGCCCAAGCGGTGCCCATGCCGATAATGCTATATTATTATCTTTACAGAATTCAACACAGCCTCTCTGCATATATCCAGGATGAAATTCAATCTGATTTAACTGTGGAACAACTCTTGCATCTTCAAGAAGCGCCGCTATGTGTTTTTCCATAAAATTACTAAGCCCTATCGCACGAACTTTTCCTTCTTTTTGAAGCTTTTCAAGTGCTCGGTATGTGTCAAAATTTATTTCGCGCCAATTCTCATGCTTTTCAGGCACTGCCGGCCAATGGATTAAAAATAAATCCAAATAGTCAAGCCCAAGTCGCATAAGTGACCCGTCAAGCGCCGCTATCGCCTCATTATATCCTCGCGATGTTGTCCACAACTTGCTTGTTATGAAAATTTCATCGCGCGAAATTCTTGATGCCTTTATCGCTTTACCTACACCAATCTCGTTTTTATAATACTCCGCGGTGTCAATATGACGATATCCGCAGTTTATCGCTTTTAAAACTGCATCCTCTGCAGACAGATCGTCTAAAGTCCAGGTTCCAAACCCGGGGCTTTTTATTTTTACTCCGTTATTTAAAACTATCTCTTGCATATGCACCTATCCTTTAGCTTTGTTGTATGCATGT
Organism: Eubacteriales bacterium; assembly: GCA_045589235.1. Classification (GTDB taxonomy): domain Bacteria; phylum Bacillota; class Clostridia; order Oscillospirales; family JAAYXM01; genus RGIG7332. The sequence continues at coordinate 17,332 of JAZNOR010000038.1, forward strand.
TTGTATTCGGAGAGCAGTTTTTTAATTCCTGCATCCTTGCTTATTTCTTCTGCAAACTCTTGCCATTCACTCATAGGTTTTACACCTGTCAGAAACTCGCAAAGTCTTTCCTTATATCCGTTTTCGGAGCTTGTTATTGCGTCTGTTGCCAAATTAAGATAACGAGCCGGGTTTATTTTGTTATCAGTGTATATTTCGGCAATGCGCGCAATCTTTTCGCGCTCTGACAGCTCAGCTGCAGGCTCATCGCAAATGTGCTTGTATATTTCATTTAAAACAGAAATTGCAACCGTGTTTTCACGACTTCCGCTGTCAACGATCGCATAACCTCCAAACGGCTCCTCACGCTTTGCGATTTTGTTCTGCGCACCCGAAATATCTGCGCGTGGTGGCGGCATTATTTGCCAATCCTGCTTCTTGCTATATGAATCAAGTCGCCAAATATAATCCACCGTTATAAATGCTCGATTCTGCGCGATAAGTTCATTTACCTCTTTATCCGTGATACTCAAATAGTTTGCAGGTATAAGCTCACCCTTATACATAGTTGCCCAGAACGAAATGAAATTGCCCGCCCAAACTTCACTTAGTCCAAAACGCCACTTTTCATTTCCAAAATCGTAATATGCGCCAATTGATGCCCCCTCTTTCCAAGCAGGCGCAAGCAGGTCAAGCGCATAATATCCGTTTTTCAGAACAAGTGGCGCGCTGTTTTTAAACTTCTTTTTAAGAACATTGCAAACATAGTTCAGTTCACTCATCGTCTCGGGGATTTCAACTCCCGCCTCTTTGAAAATATCAGCACGGTAGAGCCATGCGCGAGCATAGTTTTCGCTTTTGTTTTTTAAATGTGGCAGAACGCTGAGTTTATCTTCATTAAAAATATGTCGGTGTTCAACTTCCTCTGCTCCCTCAACTATCATCTTCGCGCGGTCATACTCCGAAACGGTAACGCTTCGCATATCAAGAAGCAAACTATCCATTTTTTCTGCATCCTGTTTATTTGCTATGCATATAATATTGGGTTTGTCTTCTGCTGATATCACACTGTCACAAATTTTCCCCTTCGGGACGACCTCAATTTCAACCACAACGCCGGGAATGTCAATTCCATTTGGAAAATCAGTTTCACTCTCTGTCATTATTTTTATTTTAACAGGCTCTGTTACCTTATTTTTTGTGCAGGCACAAAGCGTTAGTATAAGCAAAAATACAGCAAGAATTCTCTTCATAATACCAACTCCTTATCATATTATATTGCAAATTTTTCAAAAAGAAAAGAATTTTTTCATTTTAGCACTTTACTATGCTAACACAATGTGATATAATGTCAGTACCAAAAAAATTCAGGAGGTATTTCCAATGCGTAAACTTTTATCAATTATCCTTGCGGTTGCAATGCTTGCAACATTATTTGTAGGTTGTGATCCTAATCCGTCTAACAGCGATTTAGCCTATCTCAAAGATAAAGGCGAAATGACAATCGGTATGACACTCTTTGCTCCTATGAACTACTACGAGGGTTCAGAGCTCACCGGTTTTGAAACTGATTTTGCAGTTGCTGTTTGCGAAAAGCTCGGTGTTGCTGCAAACTTTATTGAAATCGACTGGAACTCAAAGGAAATCGAACTCAATGCCAAGAACATCGACTGTATCTGGAACGGTATGACAATCACTCCGGAAAGAGCTGAAAATATGTCAATCTCTACTCCGTATATGAAGAACCGTCAGGTTATGGTCTGCAAGGCTGAAAACCTCGAGAAGTTCTCTGCATCTGCTGCAGGCGCAAACATTGTTGCCGAGGCAGGTTCTGCAGGTGAAGAACTTGCAACTTCAGATGCATTCTTTGCTGATGCAAAGTTTACTGCCGTTGATTCTATGGCTAAGGCTCTTATGGATGTTGCTGCAGGCACTTCCGATATTGCTATCGTTGACTACGTAACCTCTATCGGTTCTATCGGTGAGGGCACTGAATTTACTGACCTCGTTGCTGTTGAAGCTCAGGAATTTTCTCCAGAGGAATACGGTATCGCATTCCGCAAGGACAGTGATGTAACCAAGGCTGTTAACGAAGCTATCGCAGCACTTATTGCTGACGGCACTCTCGACGAGATTGCTAAGAAGTATAAGCTTGAGAATCTTCTCATCAAGTAATTAAAGGCGGATTTTAACTTATGTCGACTTTTCAGGTTGCCTTTCAGTCATTAACTGAAGGCTTCGGCAAAAACTGTATGATTTTTGCGGTTACGCTTATTTGCGCAATTCCGCTTGGTCTTATAATTTCTTTTGGCTCAATGTCAAAATTTAAGCCGTTTAAGTTTTTGCGTCAAGTAAGCGTGGACTCTGTTTTCTTTAATCGAATTTTAAAACTCATTGCAGAATTTGCGCCTATTAAACTTATTACACGCACTTTCGTTTGGGTCATCAGGGGAACTCCCCTGATGCTCCAAATTTTTGTCGTGCTTTATGTTCCGGGTTTGGTCTTCGGTATTCCGCTTCGCGAGCGTGACCTCGCGGTGCTTGTGGCATTTGCCATAAACTATGCGGCTTATTTCTCCGAAATTTTCCGTGGCGGCATTGAGGGTATCCCGAAAGGTCAGCACGAAGCGTGCCAGGTTCTTGGTATGACGAAAACACAATCGTTCTTCCGCGTCATACTTCCGCAGGTTGTTAAGCGCATAATTCCACCGATGGGCAATGAGATTATAACTCTTGTTAAAGATACATCCCTTGCCCGCGTTGTCGCGGTTACCGAAATCATCATGTGCGCCGAGCGCTTTACAAAGCAAGGTCTTATCAGTCCGCTTTTCTCAACGGCTATATACTTCCTTGTATTCAACGGTATTCTTACACTTCTCTTTGGTTATATTGAGAAAAAATTAGATTATTATAAAGGTTAAAAAGCTATGAGTATATTAGAAGTTAATAATCTACATAAAAGCTTTGGTAAAACCGAAGTGCTCCGCAGTGTTGATTTTTCTATGGAAAAGGGAGAAGTTCTCTCAATCATCGGCGCTTCAGGCTCTGGTAAAACAACGCTTCTTCGTTGTATAAACGCGCTTGAAACTCCGTCCGGAGGAAAAATCACAATAGATGGTGATGAGGTTTACAATTCTGACAAACAGAAAAAGCCTTCAAAGGAAGATCAGCGCAGATGGCAGCTCGCCTGTGGTCTCGTCTTCCAGTCATACAATCTTTTCCCGCAGTATTCGGCATTGCAGAACGTTATGCTTGCACCATCACTTCTCGCAAAGGAGCGCCCGGATTATAAATCTAACAAAAAGCAGATAAATGAAGAGCTTCTTGAGAATGCTCATTCGCTTCTTGCGCGAGTTGGTCTCTCGGATAAAGAGAACAACTATCCTTGTGAGCTGTCCGGCGGACAACAGCAGCGTGTTGCAATCGCACGCGCCCTCGCGCTTTCACCTAAAGTTCTTTTCTTCGACGAGCCTACAAGTGCGCTCGACCCACAGCTCACACTTGAAGTGTTGCACGTTATCCGCGAGCTTGCTGAAACCAAGATGACAATGGTCATCGTTACTCACGAAATGGCATTTGCGCGCGACGTTTCCGACCGTGTTATTTTTATGGACGATGGATATATCATCGCAAATGGCACACCCGAAGAAGTGCTTGTTAACTCACAAAACGAGCGAGTTCGTGAGTTTTTGGGAAGCTTTCAGAAGTAATTTAAAACCGCAGAGAATTCTCTGCGGTTTTTCTATTGAAATAAACAGCAAATTTGTGTTATACTTATATTAAATATAAGTATTTAAGGAGAAATTGCCTTGTCAGAAAAAAAGCATATTCGTAACTTTTCTATTATTGCACATATAGACCACGGTAAATCCACTCTTGCAGATCGCTTGCTTGAAAAATGCAACGCGGTCACCTCTCGCGAAATGGAGAGCCAGCTTCTTGATAATATGGACCTTGAGCGCGAGCGCGGAATTACCATTAAGGCGCGTGCAGTTAAACTCAATTATCTTGCAAATGACGGTGAAACATATACACTCAATTTAATTGATACCCCCGGGCACGTTGACTTTAACTACGAGGTGTCGCGTTCTCTTGCAGCTTGTGAGGGGGCTCTTTTAGTTGTCGATGCAGCACAGGGAATAGAGGCGCAAACTCTTGCAAATACCTATCTTGCCATTGAGCACGGCCTTGAAGTCGCGCCGGTTATCAATAAGATAGACCTGCCGAGCGCCGACCCCGACCGCGTTGCGCATGAAATAGAAGACGTAATCGGCATTCCTGCTCTTGATTCACCGAGAATTTCAGCTAAAACCGGTGTAAATATTGAAGGGGTGCTTGAGCAGATTGTGCGTGAAATTCCGGCACCAAACGGTGACGATGATGCCCCGCTTCGCGCAATTATTTTTGACAGCCAATACGATGCATACCGCGGTGTAATTGTATATCTCCGCGTTATGGATGGCACAATAAAACCGGGTATGCGTATTAAAATGATGGCAACCGGTGCTGAATTTGACTTAGTTGAGGTCGGTTATCTCCGCCCTCTCGGCTATGAGCCGACAGATAAGCTGTGTGCAGGCGAAGTTGGTTATTTAACCGCAAGCATTAAAAATGTCAAGGATACCCAGGTCGGTGACACTGTAACAAGTGTTGAAAATCCGGCAGATGAGCCACTCCCCGGCTATCGCAAGGTTCAGCCGATGGTGTTCTCCGGTATCTATCCTGCAGACGGCGCAAAGTATCCGGATTTGCGAGATGCGCTTGATAAGCTTCGTTTAAACGATGCATCCCTCACCTATGAGCCTGAATCTTCCGTAGCTCTCGGTTTTGGATACCGTTGCGGCTTCCTGGGCCTTCTTCATATGGAAATTATTCAGGAGCGCTTAGAGCGTGAATATAACTTAGACCTCATTACAACAGCTCCGAGCGTTGTTTATAAGATTAAAAAGACAAATGGTGAAGAGGTTATGATTGATAATCCTCTGAATTACCCGAATCCAACCGAGATTGATTGGGCGGAAGAGCCGTTTGTCGCCGCAAGTATTATTACACCGACCGATTATGTCGGCAATATTATGGAACTCTGTCAGGACAGACGTGGCGTATTCAAGGACATGAAATATTTAGAAGAAACCCGAGTTGAAATGCACTATGATATGCCACTTAACGAAATAATATATGACTTCTTTGATGCGCTGAAATCGCGCACTCGTGGCTATGCATCGCTCGACTATGAGCTCTGCGGTTATCGCAAGTCAGATCTCGTTAAGCTTGACATTATGCTAAATGGTGAGGTTGTTGATGCGCTTTCATTCATCGTTCATACCGAAAAGGCATATGCACGTGCACGCCGCATTGCGGAGAAATTAAAGGAACACATTCCGCGTCAGCTCTTTGAGATTCCTGTTCAGGCGTCAATTGGCAATAAAATCATTGCGCGCGAAACGGTTAAAGCTATGCGCAAAGACGTTTTGGCAAAGTGCTATGGCGGTGATATTACCCGTAAGAAGAAGCTTTTGGAAAAACAGAAGGAAGGCAAAAAGCGTATGCGCTCACTCGGCAGTGTCGAAGTGCCGCAGGAGGCGTTTATGGCTGTGCTTAAGCTTGACGAATAGAGGTGCAAAGCTTGAAAAAATCACTTGGTATTTATATCCACACTCCGTTTTGCAAGAAAAAATGCTCATATTGTGATTTCCATTCAAAATGCGGTGACAAAAAAGCTATGATCGCATATTCAAAAGCTCTTTGCAAGCATATTGAGGAATCAAATATGCTTGAGACGTCTTATGAGGTTGATACGATTTACTTCGGCGGTGGCACACCAACTGTTATGCCGATTCGCGAAATAGAGCGCATTGTTCGAGCTTTATATGAAAATTTCAACGTGCTCGACACCTGTGAAATGACGATTGAAGCAAATCCGGAGAGTGTCGAATTTAAATATTTAAAACGTCTTAAATCTCTCGGCTTTAACAGAATCTCAATGGGGGTTCAGTCTTCAAATGATGGTGAGCTTGAGATTTTAGGTCGTATTCATAATTTTAATGATGTTAAAGAGGCTGTTTCTATTATCCGCAAAGCAGGCTTTGAAAATTTATCGCTTGATTTAATGTACGGTCTTCCCGAACAGAATATGGAGAGCTTTAAAAAATCACTTTCTGATGTTATTTCTCTTTCCCCTGAGCACATTTCGTGCTATGCACTAAAGCTTGAAGACGGCACTCCTCTTTTCGAGTGCTCCGAAGTTTACGACATCCCGAACGATGATGCTATTGCGGATATGTATCTTATGGCAGTAGATTATCTTGCAGAGCACGGATATGTTCAATATGAAATTTCAAACTTTGCAAAGCCGAATTTTAATTCGCGTCACAATAAACGATATTGGGATATGAGCGAATATTTAGGCTTTGGTCCGTCAGCTCATTCGTTTATAAATAAATTGCGTTTTAACTATTTTGCAGATACCGAAAAATATATAAACGGTGTTTTACACGGCGATGTTATAATTGAAAAATCCGAGGAAGGAAGTCCAAACGAGCGTGCAGGTGAATATGTTATGCTTTCACTTCGCACGACTGACGGCATTTCGCCTGCAACACTTGAAAAGAAGTATTTAACTTATTTTGATGAACTCGAAAAAAAGCTTTTAAATTATTATAAACTGGGATTTGCCGAGTTTAACGGAATTTCTTGGCGATTAACACCAAAAGGCTTTTTAGTTTCAAATACGATTATTTCAGAACTTTTAATTGCGCTTGAAAACTCGCGCGGCATAACAAAAAGTGGAAGCATATATAACAAAATTGTTTAAAGGAGATGCAAAAATGCGTACAGTAATAAGTGTTATCGGTAAGGATACCGTTGGTATCATCGCAAAAATTTCAGCAGTGCTCTCAACTCATGACATCAATGTTTTGGATATTACCCAGAGTGTCCTCGGCGATTTATTCGTTATGGTTATGCTCGCCGATATTTCAAAGAGCAAGGTCGATTTTACGGCACTCGTAGCTGAGCTTG
>JAZNOR010000039.1:0-3124 GCA_045589235.1 Eubacteriales bacterium
GGTCTCGCCAATCGGACCCTGTGGACCTGCCGGTCCGGTTTCGCCAATCGGACCCTGTGGACCTGCCGGTCCGGTTTCGCCAATCGGACCTTGCGGACCTACCGGACCGGTCTCGCCAATCGGACCTTGCGGACCTGCCGGACCTGTTTCACCAATCGGGCCCTGTGGACCAATCGGGCCTTGCGGGCCCACATCTCCAGTGTCTCCGGCCGGACCGCGCGGACCTCTCGGCCCGGGAGGACCCGGAGGACACTGAGGGCAAGGTGCACAATCGTCTTTTCTTTCGCAACAATCGTTTGAGAAATGGTTGCTTCTGCCACAATTTATTGTCTGATAAGCGTCGTTGTTGCAGCCATTGTCGCAATCATTTCTGTTTCTGAAACCATTCATTTCGTTCATTGTCGCCTCCTATTATAAGTCGAAACTATCTGATAAATAATTCCGCACTATATAATATGGTTTGTCCTCACAAAAAGACACTGCGAGGCCCCTGCTCACTCAAGTTAAACATCTTAAAAAATATCAAAAGACGGAAATGTGCACACATTTCCGTCTTTCAGCTTGTTAAATTAAATATTTTTTAACTATTGGTATTTTTGAAAGAAGCAAATAGAAAAGATAGCTCAACAAAAGATTTGTGAGCACGATAACAGGTGCCGAAATTATTGGTGAAAACGAAAGCACTGTAAACCCTGCTTTTTTAAAAATTATATTAAAAAAATCGTGTATTAAATAAATACAAAAGGATGCTTTTGAAGTTCTAAGCCACCAATCACTTTTCCATTCTCGTTTCACAACAAAGCTAAAAATACCAATCGCCATCAAGAACACTCCGGGCATTGTTGCTTCTAAAAAGTTTGCGTCTGCTTTATTGGTTATCACAGACATAACAGTTGTTATCCCATACGTCAGCACAATACCGAAAACATAAAACAGACAACTATTGACTTTCAGCGGATATTTTTTCAAATAGTAGCCGAGTATTCCGTAGCCGACTCCGCTATATGCTAAATTTATCTCATACTGAGCAGGAATTCCACTTAACACATTAAAGGGATAAAACCGCCTTAAGAACGGGTATACAATTCCGAGTAATACCCATAAAAGAAGCGCATATTCAAGCTGTTTTTTACTTGCACTTGCAACAAAGACTCTGGTAATCGGAAGCATAGCATATACAAGCAAAATAATATGCAAATAATAAAGGTGAAAATGGTGTTTAAAAACAAGTATTTTTTTGACCGCTGCGCTTATCGGAGCTCCAACTCGCACAACATCGAAAAGCTCATAAAGTGTCGCCCAGAAAATAAGCGCAATTAGTATTCTACATATATACTTAGTATATATGTTACTTATTTTGATATCCTTATCTGGATTTAAAAACAAGCATCCCGAGACCATAAAGAAAAGAGGCACCGCAGGACGCAGTATAGCTCCCCATACATTATTAATAAGCCAATCTGCACTACCTACTTCATAGCCCCAAAAACCGACCGATGTTGTATGTATCATAAGAGTGCCAAGAATAGCAATAGTTTTAATTACATCTAAACTTTTGTCTCTTTGCATATGCTTTTCTCCTCAACATTTTTATGCCTGTGCAGGAAAATCTGTCTTTAAGTCTGAAAGGTATTCATCAATACTTGTTACAAAAACTTCCCATTTATCATTTTCGCGCACAAAAATATTTACCGATGCATTTGAAACAAAGTCACACCCCTGCATTTTTTCAATGCTACTATACTCAATTATAGTTTGAGCTGCACGAATTACGGTAGCGTGAGTTACAGCAAGAATTGTTTTTCCTTCATTCTCATCGGCAATTCTGTTAAGCTCTGACATTATTCTTATCCCTAGTTCTTCTGCAGATTCACCACCTGTCGGGCGACTTCTTCCGATATCCTCAAGCCATATTTTATAATCTTCTGCATACTTAACCGCAATATCAGTATATTTCATACCCTCCCAAATACCTGCATAAATCTCTCGCAGAGCCTTGGTTTTTATAATTTCCATATTTAGTTTCTCTGCAACTGCGCTTGCAGTATCATATGCACGTGAAAGGTCACTTGAATAAATTTTATCTATCCTATAATTTTCCGCTATATATTTTGCCGCGAGTTTAGCCTGCTGCCGTCCGACATCTGAAAGTGGCATATCAAGCTGCGCTGCAATAATACCGCTACTGTTTGCCACACTCTCTCCGTGTCTTAATAAAATTACCGTTGTCATAAAAATCACCACGATTAATTTTATCATACAACAAATTTCTTTTCAATAAAAATATGGGCAATCGTTTCCGATTGCCCATTATTTTAAAGATATTGTCTGAAATTCAAAATTTTGTGGAAGGTAATCATATTCGTGTCGTGCTGACTTGCACTTCCATTATAGCCGGTGCGTGACAGCAAATAAATATCATCGTCCGAGAAAATAAAGTTTGCATAAGAAAAAGCATCGTACTTATCAGGGTCACCTTCAATATGATACGCAATCCTCCACTCTTCCATATCATCGGATACCGCCATAACAAGAACTCTTCTGGCATGCGGCCAATGGTTTCCGATTGCTATAAATTTACCCGTTACCGGGTCTTTCTTTATTTCAAACTTACTTATTGCCGAAAGTGGGAAATTTGTAATTCTCCTCGGATTATACATCGGTTTTTCCGGATCCGAGGTGTCAACATCCATCATAAGTGACAACTCGTATTTCATTGTACGAAGAAGGTTTACAACGCCATTTGGTCCCTCCACAATGTTACCCTCAATGCACTGATACGGGTCAACATCCTCAGGATAATAAAGCTCGGACATTGTCCAGTTTTCAGGATTTAGCAGATCCGCATCCTTGTCAATCGACAAAACTCCCAAGTGATGTGCAAGGTCGTAATACTTCTTTGCCATAAAGCATTCTTTACCTGTGCGAGGCTCCGAGCGTATTTCAACGTGACCGTATTCAATCGCCTTGTACAGTCTTTCGCCAATTATAACAGGATGCATGCTCGAAGTATGCCAACCCCAGCGATGTGCACTTTCACCGTAAAATAATGTTACAGGAGTTCCCCAAGTCTCGCCTTCAAGTCGGAGGCCAAGCGGTCTTAGGAGACAATTTTCATTTTCAA
>JAZNOR010000040.1:0-7374 GCA_045589235.1 Eubacteriales bacterium
CGGTCCTGTCTCACCTATCGGACCCCGCGGACCTGCCGGTCCTGTCTCACCTATCGGACCCTGCGGACCTGCCGGTCCTGTCTCACCTATCGGACCCTGCGGACCTGCCGGTCCCGTCTCACCTATCGGACCCTGCGGACCTGCCGGTCCCGTCAAACCAATCGGACCTTGCGGACCTGCCGGTCCCGTCAAACCAATCGGACCCTGCGGACCTGCCGGTCCCGTCAAACCAATCGGACCTTGCGGACCTGCCGGTCCTGTCTCACCTATCGGACCTTGTGGACCTATAGGACCTTGCGGGCCCACATCTCCCGTTTCTCCGGCAGAGCCGCGCGGACCCCGCGGCCCCGGCGGTCCCGGAGGACACTGCGGACACGGAGGGCAAGGTGTGCAATCGTCTTTTCTGTCGCAACAATCGTTTGAAAAATGATTGCTTCTGCCACAAGGTATCGTCTGATAGCCATCATTGTTGCGGGCATTGTCGCAATCATTTCTGTTTCTAAAGCCATTCATTATACTTATTGTCGCCTCCTCTTATAAGTCGGAACTATGCAATAAATAATTCCGCATTACATAATATTGTTTGTCCCCATAAAAAGACACTGAGCGGCTCCTGCTTACTCAATTTAAACATCGTAAATAAATATCAAAAGACGGAAATGTACACACATTTCCGTCTTTTAGCCTGTTAAATTAAATATTTTTTAACTATTAATAAGCATTTTTCTTCTCAATATTTATGCCTGAGCAGGAAAATCTGTCTTCAAGTCTGAAAGGTATTCATCAATACTTGTTGCAGAAACTTTCCATTTGCCGTCTTCTCGCGTTAAGATATTAACCGATGCATTTGAAACAAAATTAAATTCCTGCATTCCCTCAATACACCCAAGCTCAATCACCGTGCAAACCGCGCGAATTGCACAAGCATGAGTTGCCACAAGAACTGTTTTGCCTTCATTTTCATCTGCAATTCGGTTGAGTTCGGCGAGCATTCTCTCCGAAAGCTCTTTTGTTGACTCTCCACCCGTCGGGCGACTTTTTCCGATATCTTCAAGCCATATTTTATAATCATCGGCATATTTTTCAGCAATATCGGAATATTTCATACCTTCCCAGATACCTGCATAAATCTCTCGCAGAGCCTCACTTTTTTCTGTTTCCATACCGAGCTTTTCTGCAACTGCGCACGCCGTATCATATGCGCGCGAAAGGTCACTTGAATAAATTTTATCTATCTTGTAATTTTCCGCTATATACTTTGCCGCGAGTTTAGCCTGCTGCTGTCCGACACTTGATAACGGTATATCAAGCTGCGCCGCAATAATACCGCTACTGTTTGCCACACTCTCTCCGTGCCTCAATAAAATGATCGTTGTCATAAAATCATCACCGTAGCTTATTTTATCATATAATCAATGTGTTTTCAATAAAATAACGGACAATCGTTTCCGATTGTCCGATATTCTACAAATATTGTCCATAATTTAAAATTTTATGGAAGGTAATCATATTCGTATCATGCTGACTTGCGCTTCCATTATAGCCTGTTCGTGAAAGCAGGTAAATATCATCGCCCGAGAAAATAAAGTTTGCATAAGAGAATGCATCATATTTATCAGGGTCACCTTCAATATGATATGCAATCCTCCACTCTTCCATATCATCGGATACCGCCATAACAAGCACGCGTCTGCCATGCGGCCAATGGTTTCCGATTGCGATAAACTTACCCGTTACCGGGTCTTTTTTTATTTCAAACTTACTGATTGCACTGAGTGGGAAGTTTGTTATACTTCTCGGATTATACATTGGCTTTTCAGGGTCTTTGGTATCAACACTCATCATAAGAGATAATTCATATTTCATTGTGCGAAGTAAATTCACAACGCCGTTTGGTCCTTCAACAATGTTACCCTCAATACACTGATACGGGTCAACATCCTCCGGATAATACAGTTCTGACATTGTCCAGTTTTCAGGACACATAAGATCTGCATCTTTATCAATTGATAAAACTCCGAGATGATGAGCCAAATCATAATATTTATTTGCCATAAAGCACTCTTTGCCTGTTTTTGAGGTTGACCTTATCTCAACATGACCGTACTCCATAGCCTTATACAGCCTGTCACCAATTATAACGGGATGCATACTCGAAGTGTGCCAGCCCCAACGATGAGCACTTTCGCCATAAAAAAGAGTTACGGGTGTCGACCATGTCTCTCCCTCATCATCCGAGCGCATAATAACCAAATCATCATATTCACAGCGAAGTGTCAAGAAATAAAGGACTCCATTATGAACAAAAAGTGAGCCGTTTATCGAATGCATAATATCGCCAACATATTGCCAGGTTTCACCCTCGTCCTTTGAACGGTAGGTTTTAGCAAGACACGGCAGTGCCGGAAATTCATTTCTGTCAACAAAAATTGCTATAGAGGCAAACAAATCGCCTGATGGAAGTCGCACAATCGACGGTGCGCACGGGCTTCTTCCCGAGAAATCGTATGCAGTATCCAGTGGGTGCAGATAATCAAGCACTACTGCATTTGGAATTTCCTTTCCCGTTCTGACAATACGTTGGTGGCTTGACTTGCCGTCCTCGGTTTTCACATAAAACTCATAGTCGCAAAGCTCATTAAGACCGTCAACAATCGCAGTGCCGTAAGGAACTGTATACACTTTAAATTCATCTTCACTTCCAAGTTTGCGAACAAAAACCTTGTGTTCCGTATTTGGCGCGCCTTTGTCAATATAATCAAATTTGAAACCGAACTGCAACGGAACAAGACGTGTTACATACGGGCTAAACTCCATTTCCTTTTCGCTTGGTCTTATATACGGTTTAAACTGGCATGATGTTGCACCTTTCATTTTAAACCACTTCTTTCAGTTTTTTCTTTATTATACTTTATATGTAGTTTTTAATCAATATGTTTTCAGGGCACATTTTTATAGTTTTAAGACATTTTTTAATTCATATTCTTGTCCTTTGTCGCATAAATTGTAGATGACAAAGGAGTTGATTAAATGAATGGTTTAAGCGAGACTGAGGCACGCAAACTTTTAGAAGTTCACGGCGAAAACAAAATAAAGTCAAAGAAAAAGATAAGTCCTTTTTCTTTGCTCATCGGTCAATTTAAAGATGCGCTTATTATAATTCTTTTAATTTCAACACTAATTTCCCTCACAATGGGCGAATTTGTTGAAGCGATAACAATATCTGCAATAGTTGTTTTAAATGCCATTCTCGGCTTTATTCAAGAATTTCGTACGGAAAAAACTCTTGAAAAACTTGGTAATTTGGCCGCGCCAACTGCAACGGTGCTGCGTGATGGTATATTCAAAGAGTGTGATGCCCGCTATTTAGTGCCGGGAGATATTGTTAAATTGAATTCAGGAAGTCGCATTCCGGCAGATTGCGAGATTCTGGATGCAACCTCGCTCACAGTTGACGAATCAATGCTAAGTGGCGAATCAATCGGTGTATCAAAAAAACGCGGTGATTCTGCTTTTATGGGCACAAGTGTCACTGCAGGACATGCAACGGTTAAAATTACAAAAACAGGTGAGCGCACCGAAATGGGTAAAATCGCAGGAATGCTTGAAGGTATAGAAATCTCCGCAACTCCGCTTCAAAAAAGACTCGCCCAGCTCAGTAAGTACATTGGAGTCGGCGCACTCGCAATTTGCTTAGTCGTTGCGACTTGCGGAATAATGCGCGGTGAAGATATTTTTGATATGCTACTCTGCGGAATTTCACTTGCAGTTGCCGCAGTACCCGAGGGACTTCCTGCAATAGTGACGATTGCGCTTGCACTCTCCGTTAACAGAATGGCATCACGTCGCGCTCTCGTAAAAAAGCTTCACGCGGTTGAAACTTTGGGATGTGCCGACATAATTTGTTCCGACAAAACAGGTACACTCACCGAAAACCGTATGACCGTTAAAAAAATCGCTTTATATGAAAAGACTTTTGATGCAGATAAGATTAAGAAGGGCGCACAAATTGAAAAGCTTTTAAGCTGTGCAGGACTTTGCAATCATGCAACGGTTACATACAAAAAGAAAAAAACGCATTTTTCAGGCGAAGCAACAGAGATTGCACTTTTAGAGATTGTTGAAAAACACGCTATTACAGTTAAAACTGACATAACCGATGAGATCCCTTTTGATTCCGAGCGCAAAATGATGTCTGTTCTTGCCAAAAACACAATTTATTCCAAAGGCGCACCAGATGTTCTTCTTTCAAAATGCACACATATTTTAACTCAAAACGGTGTTTGTAGCCTGACACCAACTCACCGTAAAAAAATTCTTTCTCAAAACGAAGATATGGCAAAAGCTGCTCTTCGCGTACTCGGCTTTGCATATCGCGAAAGCACTGTACTTTGTGAAAATGATTTAATTTTTATCGGACTTATGGGTATGCTCGACCCACCGCGGCGCGAAGCTTACTCTGCTGTTAAAAAATGCAAAAGTGCCGGAATCCGCCCGATTATGATTACCGGTGACCACGCAACTACTGCGCGCGCAATTGCAAACGAGCTTAAAATTTTAAATGACAACGACATGGTGATAACAGGTTCTGAGCTTGATTCATTGTCTGATGATAAGCTAATCACTCTTCTTCCTAAAATTTCTGTGTTTGCGCGAGTTACTCCCGCGCATAAGCTACGTATTGTTAAAACATTAAAATCTCTCGGTCACATCGTTGCAATGACGGGTGATGGCGTTAACGATGCCCCTGCAATAAAAGAAGCTGACATCGGTGTTTCTATGGGAATTGGCGGTACAGATGTTACAAAAGAAGCCGCAGATGTAATCTTGCTTGATGATAACTTTGCAACGCTTGTTAATGCAGTTGAAGAAGGTCGCGTTATATACAGTAATATCAGAAAATTTATTCGTTACCTGCTCTCCTGCAATATTGGTGAAGTTATAACAATGTTTTTTGCAATGCTTTTAGGTCTGCCTATTCCGCTTATTCCTATACAGATTCTACTCATTAATCTCGTAACGGACGGACTTCCTGCAATTGCATTAAGTCTAGAGCCTACGGATTCCGATGCAATGAACAGCTCCCCGCGTGCATCTGACGAATCAGTTTTTTCACACGGTCTTGCCACAACAATATGCATTCGCGGACTTCTTATCGGGCTCACTACACTCGGCGTTTTTTATTTTCTTTATGTGCAAACAAACTTTATTCCTCTTGCACGAACAGGTGCGCTTTTAACCCTTGTACTCACGCAACTGATTCACGTTTTTGAATGCAAAAGCGAAACGCGCGGTCTTCTCTCCATTCCGATTATGAACAACAAACCACTTCTTCTTTCCGTTCTGCTCTCTCTTTTCTTTATGTATCTTGTAATTTACACTCCGTTCTTCTCAACTATTTTTCAAACAGTAGCATTATCTGCAAACCATTTACTTACAGTTTTGCTTTTCTGCCTTACTGTTCCGATAATTTCAAGTATTGCATTAAAAATAAAGAAAAAGGCTGAGTAAACTACTCAGCCTTTATTTCATTGAAAAAGTCATTTAACATATCAATAAACACATGCATTTCATCTGTCTGCTGCACATTTTTTTGCTTTATGCAACCAATTATATATCGCTCGTCACTTTCAAGCGGAACCGAAACAACATTTCCATTGTTTAGCTCAGAGGTCATTATTCCCGTGCCAACTGTGTAGCAATTGGTTGATAAAAGCAAATTCATAAGTGTTGCTCTGTCATTAATTTTAACATTGTTGCTGTGTAAGTTAAATTCTGTAATCTCCTCAAAAAACAGAGCTGCACTGTTTTCGCCCTGTTCATAAAACACATAAGGAAAGCCACTCAAATCGTCGCAACTGACTTTGTTTTTATTCGCAAGGCTGTGCCCTTTTCGTACGAAAATATGTGGTTTTGTGTCAGTAAGCATTTTAAAATCCAGCTTATTTTTGGATAAATATCTCTTCATAAGCTGTTCTTCCGATTCCTTAATTGCTATGATTCCCAAATCGCACACTGAATTTTTAACACTCTCAATTACTTCATAGGTTTTCGTTTCCTGCAAAGTGAGAGTGAATTTACTGTTTTCAATTGAATTTACAAAGCGTGAAAAGACTTCCGCCACAAAATCATAGTGCTGAGTTGCAATGCACAGATGCTTTAATTCTTCTTTTGTTTTATATCTCTCGGAAATCATCTCTGCTTGTGACACAAGCGACGTAGCGTAATGAATAAATTCGCTTCCTTCGCGCGTTAAATTTACACCTTTATTTGAACGTTCGAATATAACTATTCCAAGCTCCTGTTCTAAATTCTTAACCGCTTCGGATAAGCTTGCCTGCGAAGTGAAAAGCTTTATTGCCGCTTCGTTAAACGACCCTTCCTGCGCCACTTTTACTGCATATTTACATTGCTGAATCGTCATTTAAACACACTCTCCTAAAAATAAAACGGCATTGTATATTAAAATAACTCCGATTGCCGGTATCATATTATTTGTTTTTACTCTGACATTTTCTTTGAAAACCATATTGAAACCGACAAAAAATAAAATTATATAACCCATTGTTGCAAGCTGCGAAATTGCAACATCTGTAAAAAAGTTTTTCGCAAAATAAGCTATACATGAAATCATTATTTGAATTAATAGAACCGGAATTGCCGAAAATGAAACTTCAATACCCAACAGTGCTCCCAAAGATATTGCAAGTGGAAAGTCAACAAATGCTTTTGATATCAACACGCTGTTATCTCCATTTAACACGCTGCATATCGGACCAATTATCTGAAGCCCGCCTATCGAAAACAACATTGTTGCTATAACAAATCCGGATTTATTTTTCTTGCCCGTTGCATTTGATATTTTTTCTTCAAGCTCTATTTTTTCACCAATAATGTTTCCTATTAACAGCGCAAAAATAATTAGTAAAATATTTTTCGTTACTAGTGTATTGTTATCAATTGTTATAGTATTTGAAATTACATTAACCGCGCTCATAAGCATAATCGAAATTCCAAGAATCTGAATCAGACTTTTCATTGATGAAAGTCTTTTCCTAAACACATTTCCGATTATGCCACCAAGCACGATTGCAACTGCATTGCACAGCGTTCCAAGCATAAACTCACCTCTTATAACCCACTATATTTATTATATAATCGGAAGAGGTAGTTGTAAAATACGGAAATACTTTAATGCGTTATAGAAATTTACTATGATAGAAAAACAGCCCAGAGGAAATCCTCTGAGCTGTTTAATTTGTAAGTTGAATTAACGATTATTCGTTAACAGCGATAACAACGCCTGAACCTACAGTTCTGCCACCCTCACGAATAGCGAAGCGGAGACCCTCTTCGATAGCGATCGGAGTGATG
>JAZNOR010000041.1:0-16327 GCA_045589235.1 Eubacteriales bacterium
AATCCTGATGGATATGAGTCATTTTTAATGCAGAAATTCGCCAAAAGACGCTTTTTCAGGGCAATACTTCCTTGTCTGGTTGTGGCTAATGTGAGCTCCTTTTTTGAAATAAAAAACGGAGCGAGACAAAACGCTCGCTCCGACGTGGTGCCGGTGATGGGACTTGAACCCATACGCCATTGCTGACAACAGATTTTGAGTCTGTCTCGTCTGCCGATTCCGACACACCGGCTTAAAGTTTACTAAAATATTATATATTAAAACTTTAGATTTTGCAATAGTATTTTAAAATAAACTTGTTATAAAAATTTCAAGCCCTATGAAAACAAGAATTGCGCCGCCGAGTATACTAGCTCTGCCTGCAATTTTGGTTCCCGCTTTCTTGCCGAGTTTTATACCCATTATGCAAATCAAAAACGTTACAACAGCTATAATTGCGCATGCAAAAACTGCCTCAAGAGCACTATATTCAGCAATTGTAAAACCCACTGAGAGCGCATCTATTGACGTTGCTATTCCCTGAACAATCAGTGTAATAAACGTAAGCGACATCGCTTCATTTGCGTCACTTTTATGTTTAATTCCGTCAAAAATCATATTACCACCGATAATTCCAAGCAAAATTAGCGCAATATACGGCACAAATGCAGCAAACTGCTCAAACTTACGCACCGCGCTTGACACGCAAAACCAGCCGATAAGTGGCATTGCGAACTGAAAAAGCGCAAATGTCCCCGCAATAAGGCACTCACGGCGGCGTTTCATATTAACGTCGCCAAGTCCGTTTGCAAGCGAGACGGAAAACGCATCCATAGCAAGACCTGCGCCGAGCAAAATACTGTTTAAAATGAACTGAATGTCCAAAAAATCACTCTCCAAAAAAATTAACAAGCTTTATCCGCAATCATATCAATAATTTTGTTTCTGAGTTTAAGCATAATATCAGAAGATTCAACACATTTTCTAAACGTAATCTCTCCACACACTTCTTCAATTGCTGCAACAACGGTGTCTTTATCATAATAACTCTCACAGAGCTTAAGTAAACGGATATCCTCCATCGCATTGCGCATCGCGTGAATTCTGAGCGATTCAATAACCTCACCGCGATAGCCCGGATAAACTATAAATGCATCGCCGCTTGCATTCCAATATCCCGCACAGGGTGAAAGATACGGATTGACAAAATCGTAGGAATTTTCGTTGTTATAGTAATTAAAGCCCCAATGTGCAAATGCCTCAATACCGTATTTGTACATCTGAATACCAATTGAGCGCGTGCGTGAAAGTGTGTTCACAAGAAAACGATTTGAAGCACCCGGAATTACCGGCTCACCGCAGTAATAAACCCAACGTTCAGGAATTTCCACCGCAAGAAAGTCATCAATCTTCTCGTAAAACGGCACCGGAATTTCACATACTCCGTTTTTATACAGCTCAACGTGGCTGATTGCATCTAAAACCTTAAAACCTGATAGCAGGTCGCGCACATTGTTTCGATTCTTCTCATACTGCGCAAGATGCTCACCTCGTGGCTCATCGGATAAGTGGAAATAAACTTTTTTCTCCATTCCGCGCGCCTTTAAATATGCAGTAAATTCACCTAAGAACTTGCGAAGGAAGATGACGTATTCCTCCCCTGTAGCATCGGTTTCCCAGCCAAAAATACGTTTATATTCGCCATTAACGTGTGCCATAATCTTCGGTGCGTGATAAGCTCCCCACTGAGTAAACAAATGAGAAATCTCATAATATTCTATGCCTAAAGATTTGCACATATCAATGAATCGGTCGACAAGTGAAAAGTCGAAGGAATATTCATCCCCGTTTTTTGCAACACGAACAAGCTGTGTTGTTGTTCTCTCGCCATCAATTGCGGTATCAAGTGGTGGTGTGAAAACCGGAACTAAAATCATATTCTGCCCGTGCTCTACCGCGACTTTTATAAAATTCTCCATATATGTAAAATGCTTATCCGAGAACACCTCAATGTCGTAATAATCTGCAATGCAATCGGCATAAAACCAGTTAGAATATTTCGTTTCCTGCGCCGGAAGTTCAAATGGCGCAACTTCAATCATCAGTGTATTTTCAGAAAGGCACTTCCCTTCCTCGTCAAAAACTGAAATTTTAATTGTTTTAGACTTTTCAAACGGCTCAAAATCAATCCACACTGCTCGCAGATGCGCATATGCGTAAGGAACACATCCGTTTTTAACAAGCGGCATAAGAATATCGGGATAAAGACCCGCTTTAGCACCATTTAAAAGATGTGGGTCACTTTCCATCAGCTTTTCGGGAATATCCTCACCCGAAACTAGATTCGGAACAGATTCAACATATCTGACGCGAGCCTTTGCACCCTCAACCTTAATTTTAAAAAAGTTGCGAGCCTTACCTGCCTTGTCATCAAACATAAGAAGCTGAACAGCTGACCTCTCATTTTTCAATACTTTAATCGACTTAATTTCAGTAAAACAATCTATTTTATCCTGAATAAAGCACTTTTCAAGCGAAGACACTATCTTTGTCTGCATTTTCAATCATTCCTTCCTCGCATTGATTTTACCATATTTTCAAAGAAACTTCAACCGTTCAAATCGCGCATTAACTTTGACAAAACAGTTGACAAAATTCAATTTAGATGTTAATATAACAATAATCGAATAGTTAAACCGTTGAGGCAGAAAAAAATTAGAGCAGGTCTTTTTTAGCGAGCGGATTATGGTGTGAGTTCCGTAAAGACTCTTTAAATAATATGGGCTGTTGAGGGTCGTGTTAAATGCACGAACGCGTGACTTACGTTACAAGTCAGGAGTATGTTGGTACTTCTCACAAAGCAACAAAACAAGGTGGCACCGCGAAAAGATTATTTTCGCCCTTGACAGATTTTCTGTCGAGGGCGTTTTTATATTCAGGAGGAATTTTTATGCTGCTTACCAAACGATGGCGAATTTTAGTTTAATCTTTTAACTAAATAAATTATTATGGAGGAAACTAAAATGAAATTAAATAATGTTGATTTTGAAACCTACTTTAACAATTATCCGGATAAAAACGGCTATTTCGGAAAATACGGCGGCGTTTATATTGATGATAAATTAAAAGCTGCCATGGCTGAAATCACCGAGGCATACTATTCAATCTGCCAGTCGAGAAAGTTTATAGCTGAGCTCAGAAGAATTCGCAAGGAATTCCAAGGCAGACCGACTCCGGTTACTCATCTTGAGCGTCTTTCCGATTACCTTGGCGGTAAGGTTCATCTTTATGCAAAGCCCGAGGATTTAAACCACTCGGGTGCGCACAAGTTAAATCACTGCATGGGTGAGGCACTTCTTGCAAAATATATGGGCAAAAAGAAAGTTATTGCCGAGACCGGTGCCGGTCAGCACGGCGTTGCGCTCGCAACTGCAGCGGCATACTTTGGTCTTGAGTGCGACATTTATATGGGCGCGGTTGACATTAAAAAGCAGGCTCCGAACGTTGCCCGAATGAAGATACTCGGTGCAAACGTCGTTGGGGTTACCCACGGATTACAGACGTTAAAAGAAGCTGTGGATGCTGCATTTGATGCATACAGCAAGGAATATAAAAACAGTATTTACTGCATAGGCTCGGTACTCGGTCCGCATCCGTTCCCGATGATGGTGCGCGATTTCCAGAGTGTTGTTGGAATTGAAGCAAGAGATCAGTTCATTGATATGACAGGGCATTTACCGGATGCAATTGTCGCTTGTGTCGGCGGCGGAAGTAATGCCGCAGGTCTGTTTGCAGGATTTTTAAATGATCCGGTTGACATCTATGGTGTTGAACCGCTTGGTCGTGGCCCGAAGCTTGGTGACCACGCAGCGAGCTTAAAGTACGGTACAGAGGGCGTTATGCACGGCTTTAACAGCATAATGCTCAAGGATGAAAATGGCGAACCGGCTCCTGTTTATTCCGTTGCAAGCGGTCTTGATTATCCGTCAAGTGGTCCTGAGCACGCATTCTTGCAGGAAGTTGGCAGAGTTAAATATGATGTAATTGACGATGAAGAAACAGTTGATACATTCTATAAGCTCTCACGTCTTGAAGGTATCATCCCCGCAATTGAAAGCTCACACGCGGTAGCTTTCGGTATGAAGCTTGCAAAGCAGATGGATAAGGGTTCAATTTTAATTAATCTCTCCGGTCGTGGTGACAAGGATATGGATTATATCATTGAAAAATACGGTATAAGATAACAAAAAGCCTTTCTCGAAAGAGAAAGGCTTTTAATTTATTTTGCATATTTACCAAGTGCTTCACCAGCGAGTGTTCCGATAAGTTCCTGACCTGCAACATCATAATGTCCGTGCTCTTCGGGATTCATAAAGCGCTCATCGTGAATGATGTCCTCCGTGATTGTGGTAAGCATTAAGAAATCATCATTCTCTTCGCAAATTTCCTTCTGCGCATTAATAATCTCAAAATCGCGCTCGTCATCGGTAAACTGACCGACTAAAATCATACCGAATTTTTCAACAGAGAAATCAGCTTTAAGCGCTGCGTTAAGTTCAAGAAGCATTCTCTTGTAATCTCCTTTGCTCGTCTTAAAAATCGCATCGCTCTCACCCTGAAGCCAGACAAAATAAACACGCTCAGGCTTAATCTTTGTCATCGCAGCATTAACTTTTTTCTTAAGCATTGTGTAGCCGGGATTTCCCGGAAGCCAATATTCAATCTGAGTCGAGCCCTTGGCTGTGTGCACGGCTACAACTTCTCTGCCTGTTTTTTCAATATAGCTCTTGCAGAATGACGGCACCATATTAAATTCAAAAACCGGTGCTAAAAGCGCTGCATTTTCAAGCAAAACCTTAACATCGGCATATTTACCTCTGCCAAAGCCTTCGCCGGTATGTTCAATACTCTCGCCTACCGGATGAGCAAGCGGAACAAGATTATCCGTTAAATAGCGATATTCGCAGGCTCCCTCTACAGGAGTTTTATCAAGCGCAAGTCCTGAACGAGTTTGCCCCTGCATATTACTCTGACCTGAGAAAACAATCATATCCATGGTAAACAATCTCCTTTATAAAAGACTAAGGTCATTATAATTCCAGGCTGCAAAATTGTAAATACAAAAAAACATTTTTACCGTTTTACAAACAAAATTACAAATAACTCAATCCCACATTTTCAGAATAAGTTCAAGAACATCACCGCACTTCCATATCTTATCGAAGCTGACAACACCATCGCGCGAAAGGTTAACTACCATTTCACCGTTTACATGCGTTTCAAAGTTCTTGCCACATTCAGGCAGCTTTAAATTAAGCGAAAATTCTCTGTCTTCGGTAATTTCAAAGCGAATTTTCTTTTTTAGCTCTTCAGTATTCACACTAATTTGAATGCAATCATAGTCCGTCTTCTGACCTGCAAGTAATTCTTCAACACAAATTTCATATATCCTCATATAAAATACCTCCGAGTATAAATTATAAAATTTCCGTATGATAATGTCAATCTATTATACTAAAAAAAGATGGACAAAACTGATATAATATGCTAGTATATCTTGGGTGATGCATATGAATTTTGCCGAAGTTGAAATAAAAGGTATTCCGAAATTCCGTTTTGCATGCAGTGTTGATGCAGAGAACTTATATAACTATTTTGAATATAAAAAAGACTTTCTTGAAATTTCCGTAATGGAGGAAGGCAGAATTGCATCCTATAACCTCGACGGCTCACTACGTGGCATTTCCGAGCCGCATAGAATTAGTGGAATCGCCTGTGATATGGCAGCGCGCACTTATTCATACAACGGTGAACGTCAAAAACACACAACCGTAGGTGTAATTGTTCCGTATACAATCACGCGCCACACAAGTGACACCTGCGATATGACTGCACTGCGAGAGCGACTTGCAAATTCACACATTGCGCTGATCCCATTTGGTTTCGACCCGGGCGATGATTTTGAATCTGTGTTAAATGCGATTAAAGTTATAATAAAATGCAACTCCTCACCGCTTTATTCCGATAAAATGAATGCACTATCCGCATGGTTTTCCCTGCTTGGAATGCTTACCGATATAACGCTCAAAGCGTTAAACGATTTACAAAATGAAAATCCACCTAGTGAACTTAATTATTCGCTTAAAGTGACAAAATATATAAACGAAAACTTTAAAGAAAAGATTACTGTTTCTCAACTTGCAGAGCATCTTGGTATTTCCGAGGGATACCTGCACAGAATTTTTAAAAACACTAAAAAATGTGGAATTTTAGAATATCTAAATCGTGTACGTGTAACAAATGCTATTTTACTTATAGAAAACAAACACTTATCACTCAAGGATGCCGCATTCTCTGTCGGAATCGATGACCCTGCATATATGAGCAGGCTATTTAAAAAAGTTACGGGAATAAGCTTTAGGGAATACTTTCGAGCAAAATCAAAATAAAAAAATCCACCTCTTACGAGGCGGATTTTTTTATTTTGCAAAGTCTAAAAGTGATTTAGCATCAAGCTTATCGTATTTTGCAATAAATTCCGCAAGCTCTTTTGCAATCTTCTTAGCACCGCCAACATCATTACTTTCAATGTTAAGCGGGAGAAGCGGATCGTGAAGTGAAAGTCGAAGCAAGAACCAGCCGTTACCGTGGTTTGCATCCAGGTTTACACGCACACCTTCAAAGTTACTCGGAGCGAGTGACCAACCATCCTTACTCTCAGCATATTTAGTGAGTGTGTCAATAACGTCCTGACCGTATGGCTTAAAGTCATCGAGTAAGATATTCATTCTGAACTCAACGCTCTCTGCCGGCTCTTCAAGTGACTCGATGAGAGACTCTAAAGTATATCCCATCTTCTTAGCACGAGCGAGCTCGATTAAAAGTTTAGTAACGAGATATGCACCGTCATCTAAGAAATAATTTTCTTTAAGAGCTCCGTGGCCTGAGGTTTCAATAGCAAGCTGACTGTCCTGTCCTGCCGCATTTAAGCGAACCGACTCACCGATAACGTTACGGTAGCCACGTTTAAATCTGTGATGAACACCGCCCTTTTCCTCGATAAACTTAGCAAGACCGGTTGAAGTAATCGAGTCGGTAACAATAGTTGTACCCGGGTGCTCGCGAAGTAAAATTGCAGAAAGCATTGCGATAATGCGATTGCGGTTAAGTTCACTGCAGTCTGAAAGCACTGCACCTGCGCGGTCAACATCGGTGTCAAAGATAATACCGAGGTCAGCTTTATTTTCGCGAACCGCTTCAATAATGCTCGCCATTGCTTCCTTATCTTCAGGGTTCGGAATATGATTCGGGAAGCTTCCGTCCGGCTCTAAAAATCGGCTGCCGTCTGTAATTGCACCAAGCGGCTTTAATACCTTATCAACATAGAAACCGCCTGCGCCGTTACCTGCATCAACAACGATTTTAAATCCATCAAGCGGTTTATTCTCGCCACTTGCAGTTCTGATTTTGTCTGCAAGAATTTTTGAATATGCATCCATAAACTCGCCATCAACAATCTTGCCGGCATTAAGGCCTGTAGCATCTGATGTTTCGGCAAATGCAATGATTTTCTTAATATCAGAAGACTCCAAGCCGCCATCCTTTGTAAAGAACTTAAATCCGTTGCGGTTAAACGGAAGGTGGCTTGCAGTAATCATAACGGATGCATCAAACTCATATCCCTCTGTTACGGTAGACATAAACATAGCCGGAGTGCTCGCCATACCGAAGTTTGTTACCTCAAGGCCTGCACTTGCCATAGCATCACAAATCCACGCACAAAGAGTTTCGCCCGAAAGACGTGAATCGCGACCTACCGATACACGAATACCCTGCTTTTTGCCGAGTCTGTCACAAAGCCAAAGCGCGAAACCGCGGCCGATATCACGGCAAACAGTTTCTGTTAAATTAACCGACTGACCTGCGATACCCTCGAGTGCAACGCCACGGATATCACTGCCGTTTTGAAGTTTCTTATAGTCCATAATATATACCTCCAATTTTATTTTACTTTACTAAAATATTTTTTTAGATAAATTATTAAAACAACTCCCAGTATCGGGAAAATAGCCGCGCTTAAAAGCCCAGCTCTCATTCCCACCTGCTCGGTTGTTATATTCAAAAAATTTGAAATACTAGTTGCGCTGCCGCTTAGCGCAAACTTATCTGAAATAATTCCGACAAGCTGCGGGCCTAGGGACGCTCCCAAGTCTCCGCCTGCCGCCATAAGCGCATACACCGCAACGCCTGCCCCTGGGAACTTTTCACCAACGAAAATCAACATTCCTGGCCAGAGATTTGCTGTAAAAAATCCTGTCAGCATACAAGCAATAAGCCCAACAACAGGGTTTATGGAAAAGCTTGCAGTCACATAGCATACAACCGCGCCAATCATACCCCAGAACATAACCTTAACCGTGTTAAAGCTATATTTCGCGTGCAGTGCACGGCCAATTAGCAAGAACAACGAAAAGAACGCCGTTCCGAACATATCGCCCCAAATTTTCGGAATACCGATTGCACCCTCAATAAAGCCCGATGCCCACTGACCCATAGTACATTCGGAAGCACCGCCAAGGAAAATGCAAACGATACAAAGAATAAGCCCTGCGCTGATTTTATCTTTACTTCTATTTTCATCAATTCCGCTACTCATAGCAGGAAGCTTTGCGCGGAGAAGAATAAAGAACGCAACTGCCGGAACAAATGCCCATAAAATAACTAGCCACTTCCAGTTTTGCGGTCCGAAAAAATATATAAAAAGCGTGCTTATCACAACGACAGAAAGTGAGCCGTAAGCAAACATAGAATGTAATTTACTCATCTCGCGTTCAGGATTATCGCTTGGAATCGCCGCAATAGTCGGGCTGATTAACACTTCGTTAAGACCTGCCGATACCGAAAATGCAATTGTTCCCACCGCAAGCCATAGATAAGCACTATCCGGAAAGATTGACGGTAAAATTGCATATATAAGAAGACCGACA
The DNA here is from genome assembly GCA_045589235.1 of Eubacteriales bacterium. Taxonomy (GTDB): domain Bacteria; phylum Bacillota; class Clostridia; order Oscillospirales; family JAAYXM01; genus RGIG7332. The sequence goes on from JAZNOR010000041.1 coordinate 8,967, forward strand.
CCTGTGATTGCCGGAGTTATGCGCAAGGTTTTATGTATATTGAAATACTTTGAAAGAAACGAAAAAACAAGGTCAACAATAAGCTGCGTTGTGAAATTTGCAACTGCAAGAAGACCGAGTAGCGTATAGGAAATGCCATACATCTCGCGGAATGTCATAAATAGAATCGGCGGAAGACCTGTTGCAATCGCAAGCGACATATTTGATATATAACAGCCGCATTTAGCTCGGCTAAATTCCTTTTGCAACTTTAATCCCTCTTTCGCAGTTTCTTTTAATATTATATCACACAAAGAAAAAAATAACAACCGCAAAGCGATTGTTATTTTTAATTTAAATTATTTCAAGCTCAATTTCAAAGACCTTTTCGCTGTTCTTAGCAACGATATCCATAAGATAAACCGTCACTGTATCAATTGCATTGTGTGCAACAAACTGCTCGACAGAAAGTTTTGATTCGTAACGCTCTGCGTCAAATTTAATTTTACCGACGCCGAGATCGAAGAAACCCTCTCCCATTTTTGGCTCAATTTTTGATATAAAGCGTTCAGTTACTGTTTTTGTAATAGGTGAAAACTCAAATGTATCGCTTAATTTAATGCTGTTTTCATAAAACTCAAAACGGCGATTTATTTTATTTACAATCCCTTCAGCATAAGCCTCTTCGATATCAAGTTCAAAGAAGCTGACATCTGCACAAATATTTTTAGCCCTATACTCTTCGCCCAAGCACTGATACTCGCCGTTAATTATCGGAACACTGTGCCCTTGCGAGCCGTTTTGGATATAACCAAATCTTGTATCATAGCTCAAAGTTTCCTTTGTATACTCACCGCAACCCAAGTCGGAAATAAAAACATCTTCACCAACGGTAATCATAAACGAACCGATATCGTTGTGATTATGCGGCTCATAATTGTTACCGCCCTTGCCTGCAAAACTATACCTTTCAGTCTTTTTCACATACCACTGCGAGTCCTCAAAAAAGTTCGTTTCGTTTCTATCTTCTCCTGCAGTATAATTTTCGTCAAACCATAAAAGCTCTATAACTGAATCTATATTTCCTTTGCATGTACCATACTCTAGCTCTGGTAACTTGATCTCGTCATAAACCGATTTTAAAAAGGACATAAGGCCGATTTTAAAGCTAAAGTTTTCAATGCCGTCAGAGAATGCTGCTGTTTTTGTTTTTGACATACGCATCTTTTGCGGATAAAGAGAGAGTTTTTTCACCTTCGGGTCATCAAAGTAATTAATTTCGCCCTTTGAATTAATCTTTAAAATCTGTGCGAGTAGTACAAAATTGCCAAAGCCGTATGCCCAATACGAAGGTCCTTCTTTGCACGCGCCGTCATTTTCGATTCCACGGAGATATGCATCCAAACACGGAGTAAAGCGCTTTATATATCCTTTCTGTTCTTCATCGGTTCCGAATGTGAGTGCCGCAATGACACAGCCTGCGGCGCAAACCGTTGCCCAGTTCATTTCGGTCTTTTCCCACCAGAAGGAAGCGCCCTTTGCAAATCCTGCAAAAATTCTGCGGCGCACTTCGATTTCCATTCTCTCTTTTATGTAATTCGGAATTTTTTCACCGACACACATAATAATTTCGGCAAAAAGACGCGCTGTTTCTGCCTGGAAAAGGTCAACACGCTCGATTGCATCCTGCACCGGAAACTGCGTAAGTTTACTGTGCATCGGAACACACCAAGTAAATTCATCGCAAACATAGCCTATGTAATCCACAAGCGGCGTTAAATATTTTTCATCTTCGGTCAGCCAGAAAGCCTGCATTATATGGCTTAAATTATTTCTGCGTTTAAAATATTTTTTCTCAAAAACAGAACGGTTTCCTGTTTCAAAGAAAAGCATAAAATCGCTCATTTTAAGCGGCGGAATTTCCTCAACAATTGCAGCATCTGCAGATGCAATTATTTCATCTGTAAACCTTTTAGCCTGTTCACTGTTTAAAAGCTTTTTTCGCTTTTCTTCTATATTGATGCCCAAGAAATTCATAGCTATCTCTCCCGAAGTGTTAACTTTATAGCAATTATATAACAGAAATAAAAAAATGGCAAGCAAACGGCGTCTTCACATAGGGAGAAATTGGTTTTGGACTGATCTTTTCCGTTAATAGTGCATCAAAAAAATCGGAAATACGCCAGTATTACCGATTTTTTATTCTTTCTATTAAACGAAAAATCTCTATCCCAAAACTGCAAAGCATCATAAAACTGCAATTTTTGATGCAGAGCAAGCAAAAAATAAGCAGATATCCTGACGGATTTCAAATATTTTTTGTGAAGCTCGGCGCTAAAATAGTGTTTTTATGACAAATCATCCCTGTGTGAAGGCGCCGAAGAGATGCCTTTTTTATTTTATAATGCCGTAGCCCTGATAGAAAATTCTGCCTTTTAGTGCCGAAGTTTTAATCTTTTCAGCAAAGGATGAAGTGGGTGATAGATTAGGTAGTTTGCGCCTTGTAGTGTCCCAATTGAAGAGATACTTGAAAATCGAGTCGGACTCTTCTGTATAAACGATGTCAAATAAGTTCATAAACTTAACGATATTACTGTTTTCGCCCAAAAGATCGATGAGCGTTTCGTCGAGTAACCAGGAATGACAGGTAAAGCCTTTGTAGTTGTATTCGGGATAATATTTTGCAAAGAAATCATGTGCCATATCGAGAGATTTTTTGCATTCAACTTCACTCAAAACGCTGCCGGACGGAATATGAATTTCGATGATGTTGTCTCCCTTTTTTATATTATGCTTCGGAATATCGCGCTCCGCCACACCAAAGCAGAACTGTAATCTTCCGAGTTTAAAGAGCTTCATTGAAAGGTGGCGCGAAAGCCAGTTGATTTCACCTAAATAGAGCGTATTCTTTAAATCACTCCACACCTCGGTCCAAATTCTGATATCGCTCAAAGTATCATATAAAATGTTTAAATCAATGCCTTTTTTGATATATTCCGCCTCAAGTGCCTCGCAAAAGTACAGATGTGAGAGTAAATTGCGAGCGCCGTCAGTGCAGGTGCTGTTGTAAGTTGAAAACTCAATCGCGTCTGAAATTTTAATTTCAGCGAGCGCTTTTTTGAATTTATCGTAAAATTCGCGATTGAAATTTAACTTTTCATACCATTTTTCGATAATCGCAGAAACTTCGGGATTTACCGCGCTCCAAGCATTCGCATCATCGATAGACGGGGATTTTTTGGAAACGGAAACCTCGCTCTTGCCTAAAAAACGCATAAGATTTCGCTCGTAAATATTTTTCAAAATTTCTTTTGAAACGCCTTCGTTTTCCAAAATTTCACGGTCGGTTTCAAGCCACTTTTTTGCCCAATCGGAACTATAGTTTTCAACCGTGCAATCCGTGCCGAAGAAAATATTATTCCCCACATCGTAGCCTACGCTTAAAAGCTTTGTAAGAAGCTCTTTGCGGTATATTTCGGGTGTTCCCGGTGTAAGGTCGAGGAACATTTCAGCCGTGTCATTTTTTAAAAGTGCGTTTAAGAACATACCGTAGAGTGCAATACATTCATCAATCCACGGCCAAGAGCAATGCCCCATGGAGAAGCGAAGGCCTTTAATGCTGATAAGTGCCTCCCAGTTAAGCGGGCGGTTGTAGCAGGAAGAGGGTGTTCCGTCGCCCCATAAAATACCTGTGTGAAAGAATACGGGCTTGTCAAGATTTGCGATGTGACGCAAAACTTCAAGAGCTTTTTCTTCATATATGTAAAAATCTGTGCATATAATCTTGAATCCGCAAATTTCCATCTTAACAGCTTTGGTTATATTTTCAAAAATGTTTTCCTCATATGGGTGAATCCACAAAACGGGGAATAACCTTTCACCATCGCAAAAGTTTAAAACTTCGGATAGGCGGATATCGAATGATTTCCCCAATTTTTCACTAAATTCAAGAGGCGGAGCGGAGAAAACGCAGGCACCGTAAACGCCTGCATTCTCTAAACTTTCAAGTATTTTGCAATCTCCTTCAGCGAGGCCCAAATGGGTGTGTCCGTCAAAAATTCTCATTTTATTCTCCTTTATAGGATGTATGGTGTTTTTTGCCATTCGTTTGTTACTTTGCCGTTAAAGAGGGAATAGAGTTCCGAATAGAGTGCTTCATTTGCAAAAGAGGGAATATCTTTTCCTGATGCCGGCTTTGTTATAATCGGAATTTTTGATACCTTCCGCGCGAGAGATAATACTTTTTTGCCCGTGTCGTTTAACGCTAAAACTCTCGCATAGCTCGGCTTTTCTTCGAACTTTGTTCCGAGATATGAGTTTATTATTATTCTGCGTATACGCGCGTGGGTATATCGCTTGGTTTTAATTATATCAGCTAATTCGGGAACGGTATTTGCATTATTAAGTTCTTTTATTATTCTATTTTCCAAGCTTTCGGAAACGTCGGGGATATTCTTAAAATCCTCAGCCGAAAGCCTTTTTAAATGCGACAGTACCGCGATATCTGAGAGCCTGACGGGCGCATCTCCGTTATCTATCGCGCGCATTAAAATATCAAATGCACTCTTTGGCATAAGAGGTTTAATTTCATCATATTTTTCATTTAAAATAAGCTCTCTTATGAGAGAGGCAGAAGCAAAGTTACTGTCAATCTCAGAGCTGTCGTGTTCAGCTCCTTTTCGCAAAATTGCAATTGGAGCAATGGTATCCGGGAGTGCTCTAAGATATTCGATTGCTAAAATGTTATTCGGTTTCTTTAGTATAGCGCCACAATCCGGTAAAAAATCAAGAATTGCTTTTTCTCGCGCTACTGCATAAGAAATTCCCTCTTTTAGATATTCCTTTATTTTTAAATCAACAAATTCATCATTTAAAAGCTCAGCTACATCGCAAAGTTTTATAAAATCGTCCTCACAGCCAAAGGATAGGGAAGTTACAACGCCGAGCGCATTTAAAATGTTTATAGCACCGCGCGCAAATCGTTCAGCAGAAGCGCAAGAAAACGGCGTCGGCAGCTCTAAAACTAAATCCGCACCGCAATTTATCGCCATTTCCGCACGGTAGTGCTTGCTTAAAATTGCAGGCTCGCCCCGCTGAACAAAATCAGAACTGAGCACGCAAACAACCGCGTCTATTCCAAGCTTTTTTGTCTCTTCAATGTGATACTTATGCCCGTTATGAAACGGATTATATTCACAAATAATACCGCAGATATTCACAAATTCCCCTCACTTTAAATAAAAAATGCAAAAACTCTTGCAAAACTTTTGAAAATGGTATAGAATAATTTAGTACGTAATTATATTTTATACATAATTTTACTCAAATACAAGAGTGAATGCGAAAAAATATTGGAGGATAAGTGTTTATGAAGATTCTTGTTATCAATGCAGGCAGTTCATCACTCAAGTTCCAGCTTATTAATATGGAAAATGGCGATGTTCTTGCAAAAGGTTTATGTGAGCGTATCGGTATTGACGGACGCCTTAAATATGCTCCGAAGGGTGGCGAGGAAATCAAGGTTGATATCCCGATGCCGACTCATGCAGAAGCTACTCGTGCAACTATTGATCACCTCATTTCAAAAGAATGTGGCGTTATCGAGAGCATGGATGAGATTTCAGCTGTTGGTCACCGTATCGTGCATGGCGGTGAGAAGCTTACTAAGGCACTCCTTGTTACTGATGAAGTTAAGGCAGAGCTTGAGAAGGTTATTCCGCTTGCACCGCTTCACAACCCGGCACACCTTATCGGTATCAATGCATGCCAGGAGGTTATGCCGAACATTCCGCACGTTGTTGTATTCGACACAGCATTCCATCAGACAATGCCGGAGAAAGCATATCTCTATGCACTTCCGTATAAGTACTATGAGCAGTACGCTATCCGTCGTTACGGCTTCCACGGCACATCACACCGTTACGTATCAGGTCGTGCAGCAGCTATGCTCGGTCGCCCGGCAGAGGAATTAAAGATTATCACCTGTCACTTAGGTAACGGTTCATCAATTTCCGCTGTAAAGGGCGGTAAGGTAATTGATACATCAATGGGCTTTACTCCGCTTGCAGGTCTCCCGATGGGCTCACGTACCGGTGATATTGACCCGGCTATCATTCCGTTTATTATGAAACACGAGAATATGGACCCGGATACACTCAATAATATGATTAACAAAGATTCAGGTGTGCTTGGTGTTTCAGGCATTTCTGCTGACTTCCGTGACCTTGAGAAGGAAGCTGCAAATGGTCATCACTTATCACAGGTAGCACTTGATATGTTTGAGTATTCAGTTCTCAAGTGGATAGGCGCATACACTGCTGCAATGGGCGGCGTTGATGCAATTGTCTTTACTGCAGGTGTTGGCGAAAACAACATCGAACTTCGCGAGAGAGTTATCTCACAGCTTTCGTATCTCGGTGCTGCAATTGATGTCGAAAAGAACAAGACACGCGGCGTTGAGGCTGATGTATCAGCAGACGGCGCTAAGGTGAGAACTCTTGTTATTCCGACTAATGAAGAGCTTGTTATTGCACAGGATACAATGGCAATCGCTCAGAGTTTAAAGAAATAAATTTCTGGTTTGTCGCAATTTTTCGAGTAAAGTCTTGCAATTTACAATAAAATATGCTAGCATAAAATAGTTGGAGGTGATGAGACAATGCAGAAAAAATGGGAAATTAAATATTTAAAGCAGAGAGTTTTAGAAAGTGTGTTTTTTCCTATTATTGTCTCAATTTTCTTTGCCCTTGTGTTAAAAGCTCCGATCTACTCTAATTACAGAATACTTGCGTTTATATCTTTTATTATATTTTTTGTGTATAATATTGTAACACTAGAACGACACAATCGTGTAGTCAGACACAGAAAATATTTTTATCCAACAAACTTTGCAGTACAGGGAATTAACTGCGTTGTATCTCTTTTAGCATCACTTATAAAAGGGGATTTGCATCTCGTTTTATTTATGCCGTATTCTGTTCTCGTGCCGTTTGGCTTCTCGAAAACAATTTCGACTTTAGTAGTGAATTTATTTGTTTTTCTTCTGATAGTTGTTATAGCATTCATAATGAGGCAGCTAAGGAAAAAAGAAAGACTCTTTTAATGAATGATTTAAAACACGGTAATACAAAGCCACAACCAGATAAGGAAGCATTGCCCTGAAAAAGCGCCTTTTGGCGAATTTCTGCATTAAACCTGCCTCATATCCGTCAGGATTATGAGGCAGGTTTTACTTGAACTTCATCCAAAATTCAACTTTTCAGGGTGAAAAACAGTTTTGAAAATCAGATTTTTTGTTAAGAGAAAGAACAAAAATGCCGTAATACTGGCGTATTGCGGCATTTTTTGATGCACTATTTACGAAAAATATGGCTTCAAAACCA
>JAZNOR010000042.1:0-20258 GCA_045589235.1 Eubacteriales bacterium
ATCAGTGAGCCATGCAGCAATAAACGGAACTAAAATAATAATTTTAGAGCCCGCCAGAGGTATTATAGTTGAAAAAAACATTGGTATTACAAGTGAACCAAATATCGTTGCGCAAATTTCTGCATAGGTTATTCCGTTTTGCTTTGTCATCCATATAACAAAACTGCACAGCACCAGCACAAAAACGCCAAATAAGATAAATTTGCTCTCAAATCCAAAATGTGCCCATATTGGAATAAAAGCTGCCAATAAGTATGCCGTTGGCATAAGTCTCTTACTTTTCACAATTTTACTTCGCCACAAAAGTTCATATACAGAAACTACAGAAATAAGCGAAATTGCCACAGTAAGATAATATGGTGGCAAGCAAAATACTATTACTAAAAATAAAGGCAATGCAACAAATGCGGAAATTGTTCGAATAAGCATAGCTTACACCCCTCCAAATCGGCGTGAACGCTTTTGATATGCAATAATAGCGCGGTCAAGCTCCTCAGGCTTAAAATCAGGCCACAGGACATCGGTAAAGTAATATTCGGAATATGCTGACTGCCAAAGCAGAAAGTTTGAAGTTCTTATTTCACCGCTCGGTCGTATTATAAGCTCAGGATCAGGTATATTTGCAGAATACAAGTTATCCGAAATCATATCTTCGGTAATATCAGAAGGTTCAAGCTCACCGTTTTTAACTTTATCTGCAAGCTTTATAAATGTGCGAGTTAATTCATCTCGTCCTCCATAGTTTAAGCATACATTAACCCAGATTCCGGTCATTTCACGGCTTTTTTCTTCAACTTCATTCATCATTTTCTGAAGTTTAGGTGAAATCTTAGACCTTTCACCCCAGAATTTAAGGCGGATGTTATCCTTTAAAACTCTGTCAAACGCTTCCAAAATGTATTCTTCTAAAAGCGACATAATAGCATCGACCTCATCCTGCGGACGTTTCCAATTCTCGGTTGAAAACGCATATACGGTAAGATGCTTAATTCCTATGTCATTGCAATACGTAGCTATCGTACGAAATGTTTCACTGCCAACTCGGTGACCCGCAGTACGCGGCAAGCCTCTTTTTTTTGCCCATCTGCCGTTACCGTCCATAATTATTGCAATGTGTTTCGGAAGTCTTGTCATATCAACTTTTTCTTCACTTTTTCGTTTAAAATTGAATAGACCCATCACTAATCAGTCTCCTTATAGCAAAAGGAACATAAGGGTATGTTCCTTTTCCGATACCCTTATGTCCTGTTTTTTAAGAATATTAAACCTCAAGAAGTTCCTTTTCCTTCTTTGCAACCATATCGTCAATATCCTTGCAATTCTTATCGGTTATGTTCTGAACATCCTTTTCAATTCCCTTTAAATCATCCTCGGTAATTTCAGACTTTTTCTTTAAATCCTTGAAGAAATCCATTGCATCGCGGCGAATATTACGAATTGCAACCTTACCGTCTTCACCAATTTTTTTAACCTGCTTTGTGAGCTCAACGCGACGCTCAGCAGTAAGTTGCGGGAAACTTAAACGGATAGCTTTGCCATCGTTCTGCGGATTAATTCCAAGATCTGATGATAAAATTGCTTTCTCGATGCCTTTTAGAATTGATGCATCCCACGGCTGAATAAGAAGTGTTCTCGGCTCTGGAACAGAAACTGAACCAACCTGATTTACCGGAGTGGGAGTTCCATAATAGTCAACAACAATCTTCTCAAGCACACCCGGATTTGCACGGCCTGCACGAACTGAGCCGAGCTCACCTGCGACAACATCAAGTGTTTTAATCATTTTTGCTTCAAATTCTTTAACTTGTGCATTCATAATTTTAGTCCTCCTTAACTATTGTACCAATCTTTTCGCCCATTATTACACGTCGAATATTGTCACGGTCCTTGAGCGCGAATACGATAATAGGAATGTTATTATCCATCGAAAGTGAAGTTGCAGTGCTGTCCATAACTGCGAGATGACGCGCAAGAACTTCGTTATATGTAAGTGTATCAAACTTCTTTGCATCCGGATTCTTTTTCGGATCAGAATCATAAACGCCGTCAACATTTGTTGCCTTCATAATTACTTCAGCATCAATCTCAGCTGCGCGTAAAACAGCAGCAGTATCAGTTGAAAAGAACGGGTTGCCCGTTCCACAGGCGAAAATAACTACACGGCCCTTTTCCAAGTGGCGTACCGCACGGTTTCTTACATAAGGTTCAGCGAAAGCACGCATATCAACAGCTGTCTGAACGCGCACATTAACACCCTTCTGCTCAAGCACATCAGCAACAGCAAGAGAGTTAATTGTTGTTGCGAGCATACCCATATGGTCAGCACGTGTACGATCCATATGGTCACCGCCATCCTTCGCACCACGCCAGAAATTTCCACCGCCAATGACTATTCCTATTTCAATTCCCAACTCTACGCAGCTTTTAACCGCCTCACAAACCGAATCAATAACGGTGAAGTCAAGCCCTGACTCTTTTCCTCCTGCAAGTGCCTCACCGCTGATTTTAAGTAAAACGCGTTTATACAATGGCTTTTGCATATCTATCCTCCATAAATTTAATAATTTTTATACTATATATATCATAATATTTTTTGAGCAAATTGTCCACACATTTTTGAAAAAATTTGCTAAAAAAATAAAAATAGGCATTTCATCGAAACGCCTATTTTTTAATCATTTAATTGGAATCAAGAGCATACTGCCTGCCGCAACGGTTTCATCAATATCCAATCCGTTTGCATCCGCAATTTTTTCCATTGTTGTATTGTTGCTTTTTGCTATTTCCCAAAGCGATTTATCGCTATACACACACTTTATAATTACTGAAGCCTCTTCCTTTTCTGCTTTCTCTTTTTCAAACACCTTTACTGTTCTTATATTTTTAAGCTTAACTTTTTCTATACTACGAATGTCATAATCAGTAAAAAAGCGCACAGAAATCTCTTTTCCAACTCCGTTTGCGCTTTCTCCGGTTACATTAGTATCACACAGATAGCTATAATCTCCGTTCTTATCCGTTGCACATTCAATCTGACATTTTCTTGTTGCACAGTATAGAGAATCATCTTCGCCAATGTAATAAACTTTTATCTGCGCATCATTTATAATTTTGTTCTCCTTCACTTTGCACGGCTCTAAAACAACATTTGTATCTATAACTCTTTTAATTGAGTTTGCTGTTTGTATTGTTTCATTAACCGATATTCGCTTGCTAGAATGCTCGCAAAGTTTGTTAACATTAATTTCTTCAATTTCTGTATCAAGTATGTTTGACGTACTGTATAAATCATCAATTATGTTTATACTATCTTTAATATAAGCAATTGCACATGCGTCGACCAAAATATTAACAGTTAAATATCTTGTGTCGCCTGTCATATCGTGTGCAGGCTCAATTTCCGCTGCGCGTAGACATAGCTTGACAGTTAAATCACACTCTTCATCTGTCGCATCAATGTCCATTATATGTGAATACGGCAATTCATAATTATATGCCGAAACGCCTCCGTCTTTCGTTGTGTATAAGCATTTAATCTTTGCACTGCCTTTTATGATAGCTTTATTTCCTATAATTTTCATCTCATTGCAAGAAATTTGAACATTGCTGTTAAGCAGTGAATCAAATTGCACACCAGGTTGTGTTATTTCTATGTCATCAACAACTGTAAAGCTGTTTTCCTTTATAACTACCGGTGCATAAATTTCCATGCTTTTTTCAAGCAACTCAATGGAATATTTTTTGTTCTCAGGAATTTCACAACTAAATTCCATCTCTTGTTCAGAGTAAACCTTCAAACATATTGCAACTTGCGCCCTGACTGCCAGCTTTCTGGAGTTTATTTCACGCACTTCCATATTAATAAGCTCTGCACTTGCAACACATTCACTTCTTTCATTTACGGTTATGTGCTCAAAATTGTGCAAAAAAGGAATTAATACATCAAGTTTTCTGCTCTTACTGTCTCCTTCTGCAAAATAATGCAAAGCACCTTTTACAACCCCATTTATGGACACATCGTTTCCATGCACACTTTTCTCTTTAACATAAGCACATCCGTCGCTAAAACAAATTCTAACCACATCGGGGCTAGTGTCCGGCACAATCATTTCCATTGTTTCTTCGTGCATAGCACACGATTCATATACTTTCTGATAACAATTAAGCTTTCTTTTAGTAACTCCTAAATCCATATTTTTTACTCCTTCCGCAGTTTTTTTCTGTTAAATTATATGCGCTTTGGAATAAAAAATATGACAAAAAACAGAGCGGAGAAAAATTTTCTCCACTCTGTAAATATATAAGCTATATTACTTTGCCATGCTAGCAACTTCTTCAGCGAAGTTGTCAACACGCTTTTCAATACCTTCGCCCTTTTCAAAGCGAGTGAACTTAACAAGCTTGATTGAACCGCCAAGACTCTTAGCAACAGCATCAACGTGCTTTGCAACAGTTGTCTTGTCATCCTTAACGAATGCCTGGTCAAGTAAGCAGTTCTCTGAATAGAACTTACCAATGCGACCCATAACCATCTTCTCAGCGATTTGCTGTGGCTTGCCCTCATTAAGAGCCTGAGCTAATAAAATCTCGCGCTCTTTCTCTAATACAGAGTCATCAACCTCATCCTTGCAGAGGTAAGACGGACTCATAGCTGCAATTTGCATTGCAACGTCACGACCAAGAGCTGCAACCTCGTCATTTCCCTTAATGTCATCACTAACTTCCATATTAACAAGAACACCAATCTTACCACCCATATGAATGTATGGGATGCTTAAGTTGTTCTCATAGAGAGCAAAACGGCGAATCTTGATGTTCTCACCGATTGTGAGAACCTTCTCGCGCTGCATTTCCTCAACAGTTAAATCACTGTTCGGATACTTGCAAGCGAAAAGTGCCTCAACATCTGCCGGCTTATTTGCAACTACTGCAGCTGCAACGTCTTCAACGAACTTCTGGAAATCAAGGTTTTTAGCAACGAAGTCTGTCTCACTGTTAACTTCAACAGCAACACCCATACCATCAATAACGCCTGCATAAACCATACCCTCTGCTGCGATACGGCCAGCCTTCTTCTCAGAAGCTGCAAGGCCCTTCTCACGAAGAAATTCAACAGCCTTATCCATATCGCCGTCTGATGCAGCGAGAGCCTTTTTACAATCCATCATACCAACACCGGTCTTCTCACGAAGAGCCTGTACATCTTTTGCTGTAAATGCCATTGTAATTATCCTCCTGTATATAAATTTATTCAGCTGCTGCTTCGGTAGCTTCCTCTGCTGTTTCCTCAGTCTCAGCAGCATTCTGCTCGCCCTGACGAGCTTCGATAGCAGCATTTGCAATAGTCTCAGAAATGAGCTTGATTGCACGGATAGCATCATCGTTACCCGGAATTACATAGTCAACTTCTTCCGGATCGCAGTTTGTATCAACGATAGCGATTATCGGAATACCGAGCTTGCGTGCTTCTGCAATTGCATTGCGCTCTTTGCGCGGGTCAACGATAAAGAGTGCGCCCGGAAGCTTGTCCATCTCCTTAACGCCGCCGAGATACTTCTCAAGCTTTGCAATTTCAGCCTGAAGCTTGATAACTTCCTTCTTGAGGAGAAGATCAAATGTACCGTCAGCTTCCATGCGCTTTAACTGATTAAGACGGTCGATACGACGACGCATTGTCTTAAAGTTTGTGAGCATACCGCCGAGCCAGCGTGCGTTAACATAGTACATACCAACGCGCTCTGCCTCTTCTTTGATTGCATCCTGTGCCTGTTTCTTGGTACCAACGAAGAGAATACTCTTACCCTCTGCTACGATATCGCGAGCAAAGAAATAAGCTTCCTCAAGCTTCTTAACGGTCTTCTGCAAATCAATGATGTAGATACCGTTGCGCTCGGTGAAGATGTACTCAGCCATCTTCGGGGTCCAACGACGTGTCTGGACACCGAAGTGAACACCGGCCTCCAAAAGCTGTTTCATAGAGATTACCTGTGACATAAAATTTTTCCTCCTTTTGTTTAAACCTCCATATCGCTAAAACTCACGCGACCACCTTACGGCACCGACCACGCAATCACGATATGTGTGTTTTACCGATTAATGTTACCACATTTGGAATTAAATTGCAAGTGTTTTTTTCAAGAAAACCATCTTTTTTTATCTTTTTTCGGACAAAGTTTCAATTTATAGTCTACCAAAATGATATCATCACCTATTTTTGCTATACAATTCCACGGAATTACATGGTCCTCACGACACCAAAATTTAAATCCGCACCGCCCCGGAACAATAATTGCTACCACCTGTCCCGTTACACAGTCGATTTCAATATCGTTTACAAAACCATACCGAGTTCCGTCGCACACATTTATAACTTCTTTATTGCTTAAATCTGTAATACGAGTTCCGTTCATAAAAATCACCCGTATTTATTATATTGCTATGTAACAACACATAGAACTGTCAGAAACAAAACATTTAAAACAGTAGAAACAAGCAAATACTTGCCACCTCTTGCATTTTCTGTATTCATATAATATTTAAATGATATAAGACTCGCAAGTGATGCTATAATTGTTCCCAAACCACCAATGTTGGTGAATTTCAAAAGGGCTGTTCCGTTATCTGTAAAGTTAGATAACATAACAGCAGCAGGTACATTGCTTATAATCTGACTTGCAAGCAGTGAACAAAGTTCTGCATTTTTTAACATTATGTTTTCCAAAAAAACTTTAATTATTTCAATTCTTGCAATGTTACCTGCAAAAATAAAAAAGAAAACAAATGTTACAAGAAGCGAGTAATCTACTTTTTTCAAAATATTTTTATCAACAACAATTGTTATTAATAATATTATTGCTAATAAAATCCATTCATTCAATATTTTAAAAACAGAAAGTAAGCACAATAAAAACAAGATGCACCAAATGGCAATTTCTTTTTTATTTTCTATTTTAGAAGTATCATCACTTAAAAAGCTTACTTTTTCTTTTTTTATAAAAATCAAAGTAATACAAATTAAAACAAACGATGCAACAGTTATCGGTAAAACTATTTTAAAAAACTCGCTTATATTATTAAAAAATTTGTTATACAAGTATAAGTTTTGCGGATTTCCAACCGGAGTTGCCATACTACCTAGATTTGCAGCAATCGTCTGCATTACCACGGTGAAAATTATTTTATCCTCGCTATGAACAGTTTTTAAAACCAAAATTGCAAACGGAACAAATGTAATTAATGCCACATCGTTTGTGATTAGCATTGATGTAAAAAACGGTAATAACACCAGAATAAAAACTATTCTTTTCAGCGATTTATCACCTGCACACAAACGCTTTGCAAGCGCCCAAAACACTCCGCATTTCTGTATACCTGCAACAACTGTCATAAGAGCAAAAAGTAATATAATCACTCGAAAATCAATATATTCTATGTAACCCACATCGGGAGGAATAAAAAAAGCGCTCGCAAATGCCGCAAAAAACGATATGACAAGTACCGCTTCCTTTTTTATAAAATGAATTATCTTTTGCATATTTACCTCTTAAATCAACTTTTTAAATTCCTCAATATCGCCCTTGAATGACTCAATTGCACGAAGTATTGGTTCGGGCGTTTTTAGGTCCGCCCCGGCTCTTGCAAGAAGCTCAATTGGATAATCCGAGTTTCCGCTAGACAAGAATTCAAGATAGCGCGCTACCGCATCTTCACTTCTGACAAGTTGGTTTGCAATAGCAACTGCTGCAGAGTATCCGGTTGCATACTGATAAACGTAAAAATCCGAATAAAAATGCGGTATTCTCGCCCATTCATACTTTATTTCGTCATCAATAACCGTTGATGCACCCATATACTTTTTGTTAAGTTCCAGATAAATATTGCAAAGAAATTCCGAAGTCAACGCCTCTCCTCTTTCGTGTGCCGCATGTGTTTCGCGTTCAAATTCAGCGAACATAGTCTGACGATAAACGGTTGTTCTAAATTCTTCCAAACGGTGTCCAATTAAATATGCGCGCATTTTTTTATCTTTCGTAGTCCTAAGAAGGTGTAGCATAAGCAAGTTTTCGTTAACAGTACTTGCAACCTCAGCTACAAATATTTTATAATTTTTATAAATTGTTGGTTGAGTTTTATTGGTGTAATACGAGTGCATTGCGTGACCCATTTCGTGAGCAAGTGTAAAAACGTCACCAATTGTTCCCTGGAAATTCAAAAGGACATATGGATGAACATCGTTACTTCCCCACGAATATGCCCCCGATGTCTTTCCTCTATTTTCGTAAACATCAACCCAACGTTCATCAAATGCGCGTTTCATATCGGATACGTATTGTTCTCCCAACGGAGATACCGCCTGTAAAACAAGCTCTTTCGCTTCTTCATAGGTATATTTATGTTCATCAATTTCTACGATAGGCACATACAAATCATACATATGAAGTTCTGAAACACCCAGAATATCACGGCGCAAATCAAGATATTCACAAAGTGTTGGTATTCCCTCATGTATTGCAGAAATCAAATTATTGTATACATCTTCCGATATATTATCTTCAGATAGCTCCATTGAAAGTGCGCTGCTGTATTTACGCATTGTTGCAAAATAGCAGGTCTTTTTGACATTAGACGACATCATGGAAGATAGAGTATTTTGCCATTTGCTGTACGCATCATACATTTTACCAAAAGCATCCTTACGCACTGCTCGATCAGTTGATTGCATATACGTTGAATATCTGCCATGAGTCAGCGGCATGCTATCATCATTCAGCACGTTTTCAAAGGTTAAATCAGCATGATTCCACATATCAAAAATTTCGCCAGCCGACTCGCCAATTTCTGCCGTATAAGTTAAAATTTTCTCCTCTTGCGCGCTTAAAATATGCTCGCTTTCGCGAAAAATATCGCTAATATAGTGTTTATAAATTGATAATTCTCCCGTTAGCCATGCAGCTACCGTATCTTCACCAAGCGCAGTTATTTCAGGTACAACATAAGCGCACTTAGATTCACACTCAGTCATAACACGCATTGCGCGGTCTGTCATGCCCTGATATTTTGAATTCGCATTATCTTCATCACGATGCATTTTAGCATAGGCGTACACGCGCAATGATTGTTCTGATAGCTTATCGCAAAGTTTTAATACTTTGAGCAAATCTTTGTCAGTTTTAATTTGACCTTGCATTTTTGCAATATCGTACGAAACAGACGAAAGTTCATTCAATGCATTTTCCCAAAGCAAATCATTTTCAAACAAATCACTTAGATTCCATTTGTACTCTTCCGGAATTTCCGAACGCAAAAGAACCTTATCTTCCATTTAAAATCAACTCCCATAAAATACTATACCAAAAATAAAAATCTTATTCAAGAGCTCTTGACAAATGTTTTTTATCCTTATAATATAGGTTATAATATTAAAGATAATAAAATTTTCGAATGTTTTGGAGGTGCAATTATGCTAAAAAAAGGTTCATACACACCGCGTGGAGTTTGCTCCCGTCGTATCGATTATGAAATTGAGGATGGTGTTGTTAAATATATCGAATTCACCGGTGGTTGTAATGGTAATTTATCCGGAATAAGCAAATTAGTTGTCGGCATGCCGGTAGAGCAAGTTATTGAAATTTTATCAGGTACCACTTGCGGCATGAAGAGTACAAGTTGCCCTGACCAGCTTGCACAAGCACTCAAAGAAGCTACTGAATAGAAGAAGCAAAGACCTATCCTTAATCGGATAGGTCTTTTTTTATTTGAATTTGCCACTTTCAACTGCCTTTGCATTAACTTCTTCTGCTTCGATGAAGCTTGGAACAATATCATGCATGCAAGCTCTTATTTTTTCTCTATCGTGACTTTCCACTGCAGTTTTTAATGTTTCAAGTCGTACTTGCATAAGTTCTTTATCAATCGGTTTCTGATGCTCTATAAAAATCTTCTGATTCGCCGTTTTTTCAAGGATATCAGGATTAACCAAAAGCTCTTCATAGAGTTTTTCACCGGGACGAAGACCAACTTCAACAATTTTTATATCTTCATATGGCCTAAGTCCTGAAAGCGAAATTAAGTTTTCAGCTAAATTAATAATTTTAACAGGCTCTCCCATATCAAGAACAAAAATATGTCCATCTTGTTTCATAGCCGCTGCTTGAAGCACAAGTTGAGCTGCCTCTGAAATTGTCATAAAATAACGAATTACTCGTTTGTCCGTAATTGTTATCGGACCACCACTTTCAATCTGTTTTTTAAACAACGGAACAACAGAACCATTTGAGCCTAAAACATTACCAAAGCGCACTGCAGAAAACTTGGTTTTGCTGTCCTGCATAGTCTGAAGCAACATTTCGCAAATGCGTTTTGATGTGCCCATGATATTAGTTGGTCGCACAGCTTTATCAGTTGATATTAAAATAAATTGCGAAACCTCTGATTTATCTGCCGCGCGGATAACATTCCATGTACCAAAAACATTATTTTTAATTGCTTCTTCCGGGCTATCTTCCATAAGCGGAACATGTTTATGCGCCGCAGCATGGAAAACCGTGTTAGGTTTATATGTTTCAAAAATCAAATTAATCTTATCTTCATCTCTAACAGAAGCAATTTCAACTTGCAAATTAAGCGCAGAGCCATATTGGGAGCGCAACTCTTGTTGAATATCGTAAGCGTTATTTTCATAAATATCAACAATAACAAGCTTTCCAGGACCAATTTCCGCAATTTGTCGACACAGCTCAGATCCTATAGAGCCACCGCCGCCGGTAACCAGAACTGTTTTTCCTCGAATCAAATCATAAACAGGGCGTGAATCAAGCTCAACCATATCGCGCCCGAGTAAATCTTCAATATTAATATTTCTTATGCGCGACACTAAACCTGTATTATCTGCAACTAAATTAAGTGTGCTTGGTAAAATTTTAATTTTCAGCTTGGTTTTCTTACAAATATCAACAATTTCACGCCTGCGTTCATTGTTTACTGCCGGAAGCGCAATTATTATTTCACTTGCAAGAAGGTTATGCCCAACGAGTGCATCTGAAATGTTTGATATAGGACCAAACACGCGAACACCGTTAATTTTTCTGTTTATCTTTGAAGTATCATCATCAAAAAAACAAACGATTTCATAAGAACTATCTGAGTTACTTCTGATTTCGTCACAAATGGCTACCCCTGCTCTGCCTGCTCCAACAATGATAACACGGCGTTTTCCTTTACTCTTGGAATGAAGAACGTATTTCCTGTATGCACGATATGTAAAGCGCATAAGAAGCATTGAAACAATAGATGTGGTAACAAGTGATAAGATGTAAAAATACGAAATTTGACGTGGAACAAACGGTGTTGATACAATAATTATAAACAACACCGCTCCGCTACAAACTCCCGCCAAAAGCCTTAAATATTCATAGCTTTCAGCATAACGCCACAGTGTATCATATGTTTTAAACGCAAATTGACATAAAAAAATACATAGATATAGTAACATTAAGTTAGGTGCAACATAACAAACATTTCTGCTACCAGTACCATTGCCGCTCGGGGATAATGCAAAAATCAAAACGCTAAAAAAAACAAAGATAAATAAATCTAAAAGTAAAACTATTAGTCTGCGATATTTAGATAATAGATTCATAGTTTTCAAACTTCCTAACTGTTATTTCGCTAAATATACCTATAAAAAGGTATCAATTACTTAATACTATAAATTAAGCAATTCCGCTGCGCGTTTCATTATAATTTTTTCTCGCTTTTCACCCAAAACCTTAAGCGCCTTATCAAAATCAGAGTATGCCTCTTTAATATGCTCATGCGCATCGCTACCGAATGCCTGAACAATACCATCATCAACACAATATATAAATTTTCTGCGCCTCAGTTTATGTTGAACAAGCGCTTCGGCATTAAGTTGTGCCGCAACACCGAGGTCGAGCGCACGTATAACATTCGATCTTGAATACCGGTTTATATGTGCTAAAACTGGCGTTACTCCTTTGCCTTGTATTTCATAAATTGTGTTAAGCAAACGTGAGTTTATCTCTCGAAAAGGCATTTCGAGAAGCATAACAGAAGTACCTTCAATGCAAAGTTTTTCAATGCCGTCAAGGTTTTCAAGCCCTTCGCATAATGCAACTTCAGAGCCAACTCGCAAATCAACTCCAATTTTTTTGCAAACCGGAAGTATCTCTTGATATGCTTGTTCACGTCTTCGCAAAAATGTATCCAATTTAATTTGGTCAGGATAAAAATGAGGCGTAGCAACTATTAAATCAATTCCGATCGCTTTTGCTGCTTTAAGCTGCTTTTCAGATGATTCAAGTGATGAACTCCCGTGATCAACCTCTGGAAGTATATGTGCATGAAAATCTATACGCATATTTTCCACTTCCTAAAAAAACTATTATTTATATTCACCATATCTTCCGCCATAACGATATCCGTATTTACTATAACTATCTCCATATTTAAGATATTTACTGTATTTGCGATAACGGTTATACTTAGCATATCTACCGTATCTTCCATACTTACCATATTTGCCATATCGCGAACCTGACTGTGCAAAAGCATCATTTAGAACGAAGCCAATAACGTGTGCTTCAAGCTGTTCAAACTTTGAAATCGCAGTTTTAATTTCTTCACGCTGTGTCATACCTGCACGAACAATCATAACATATCCATGAATAATTTTATTTAATACAACTGCATCAGTTACAACGTTAACAGGCGGTGTGTCAAGAAGGATATAGTCAAACTGTTCAGACAGTTCATTTAAAACCTCATTCATTCTTTCTGAAGATAAAAGTTCAGCCGGATTCGGTGGTCTTTTACCTGCTGTTATGACGAAAAGGTTTTCATATGCTGTTTCGCGAATTAACGGTTTTTCTTCTATTCCTGCAAGACATTCACTGATTCCCGGATGCGCCGGTAAATCAAAAAGATGACGAACGCGCGGTCTTCTCATATCACAGTCAATAACAAGGACTCGCTTATTTGCTTGCGCAAGAGAAATCGCAATATTAACACAGTTAATTGTCTTACCTTCACTTGGAAAGCAACTTGTGAATGCAATTTTTTGACACTTTTCGTTAAACTTTAAAAACAAAAAGTTTGTGCGTGTTGCTTTATATGCTTCAGTGATAGAAAAAGACGAATCATCTGAAAGCAAGTGCTTTCTATCCATAACAATATTTTCCATACGAGAGTTAGACATATTTTTATCATTTTTATTTTTTACCACAACTATCCCCTCCTTTAGTTACCTACCACATCGATATCAAGCGCCGGTATAACACCAAGTACAGGAATATCAAAGCTGCTCAAATCTTCTTCGATATGAATAGTTGTATCAAAAACAGAACGAACGAGAATGATTGCCATACAAACAGCAAAGCCTATTAATATTCCAAAAGCTGTGTTAAACGGAATATTAGGACTTGACGGTTCTGCCGGAACCTTTGCTCGGTCAATTGTAATAACTTCACTTGATTTAACTATTCTTTTAATTTCATCCGGAATTACGTCAACAATTGTGTTAGTGATATTTTTTGCAACCGTAGGATTCTCGTGTGAAATTTTAACCGAAAACGCCTCAGTTCCATTAATTGAATTCGCTGAAAGCATTGAACGGATATCACTTGCACTATAATTATATCCCGATGTACGCGCTACCTTCTCAAGAACAGTATTACTTTTAATAATTACAATATATGTATCAACAAGCTTTTGTGATGCAACAAGGTCACTTTGCGTAATCGTATTATTGTTGCGATTACCATCATTATTATATACATACAACGATGCAGATGCTGTATACGTAGGGGTTATCATAAAATAAGAAATTAGAAAAGCTACCGCTCCACCTATAACAGCACACGTAACAATCCAATAAATTTTCTGCCAGAAAAGATATAATATTTGTTTAAAATCAAATTCCATTATAGTCCCTCTATTCTAAGTAATATATGTTTATTATACTATTTACTTTTCCATAAGTCAACAAAAAGAAGCAAAATTAGCAAAAAAAGAAGCAATGGAGGTTATTTCCATTACTTCTTAATAATTTTATATAATTATGCAAATCAGACCGGTGCAAGATTCGTTTATTATTCTTTCGATTGTTTCCGATAGTTTAACTCGTGCATCCTGCGGCATACGACAAAGCTTTCCTACTAATCCGTCACTAACAAGTTCATAAAGTGATTTACCGAAAATATTGGAATCCCATATTTTAATCGGATCATTTTCAAATTCAGACAGTAGGTTGCACACAAGTTCTTCCGACTGCTTTTCACTACCAACTATCGGTGACACCTCAGTTGTTATATCCGCACGCATCATATGTATAGATGGTGCACTCGCTCGAAGTCTGACACCATAACGTCCCCCTTGTTTTACAATTTCAGGCTCTTCAAGAGTCATTTCATCACTTCGAGGCATCACGATTCCGTAGCCGGTTTCGCGCACTTCGCAAAGTGCCGCTTCCACTTTGGAATATTCTTCGTCAACTAATTTTAGCTTCAAGAGTAACGGTAATAAATCACCATCGTTTTTAATGTCAAACCCGGTTTGTGCCGAGAGTGTTTCGTAAAATAAATCTCGCGGCAATTCTACTCTGGTATACACAACTCCGCAACCTAAATCAATACCGCAAATATTTACGTCGGTTATGTATTCACTCTCGGAAATGGTATTCACACACGCTTTTACATCACGTATTCTTTTCGTTTTCTTTGTTGCCTTGAGAACAGATTCGAACACATCGCGCTTCATTTCATGTTCAAACGGCAAGGAATCAAACCAAGCAGGCATGTAAATTTTAAGCTCACCGAGTGGAAATTCATACAAAACCTCTGAAATGATTTTGTTAATTTCAGGCTCGTCTGCAGTTAAACAATTAACCGCAATACAAGTTACCCCGTATTTATCAGCCAAGTCATCTCTGAGCTTTTGCGTGCTTTCACTTTCAGGATAAGCAGAGTTTAGCAAAATCAAAAAAGGCTTGCCAAGTTCTTTTAACTCATTTACAACGCGTTCTTCGGCCTCAATATATTCCTCACGTGGAATACCTGTAGCTGTCCCGTCAGTTGTGACGACAAGTCCAATAGTAGAATGCTCTGCAATCACCTTGCGCGTTCCGATTTCGGCTGCATCCGTCATTTTTACCGGTTCTTTTGACCACGGTGTAGACACCATCCTGGGTTCTCCATCCTCATCTACACCTAATGCTGCCGGAATCATATAACCCACGCAATCAATAAGACGCACTTTAAATTGTGCTCCATTATCGATCGAAACTGAAACTGCATCTTCAGGGACAAATTTGGGTTCCGCGGTCATAACCGTTCGTCCTGATGCACTTTGCGGAAGTTCATCTCGTGCTCGCTGGGCGCGGTACACATTATCAATATTTGGCAAAACCAACGATTCCATAAAACGTTTGATAAATGTAGATTTTCCGGTACGAACAGGTCCTACAACACCAATGTAGATTTCACCATCTGTTCTGAGTGCAATGTCCTCATATATTGTGCGACTTTCCACTTTAATTCCTCCTTGCGGACTATTTTTGTAAAATTATATTACAAGCAAGGAGTTTTTATTCCAGTCAATTTATTTTGTTGCTTTTATTATAAGTTCTCCGACTTCTTGAGGAGTAAATCTATAAACTTCATCACAGAATTGGCAAGTAATTTCAGAAACCTCACCCTCGTCACGAAGCTTTGTGAGCTCTTCAAGTCCCATACTTATAAGCGCGGTTTCAACTCGTTCTCTGCTGCAGTTGCATCGGTATTCAACTTCATTCTCTTCCAAAAACTTAACTTCAAAGCCATCTAATACCTCTAATATAATATCCTTCATCGATGCTCCTTCGTTAAGTCTGGTTGTTACAGCTTTTGCTTTTACTAAATTTTCTTCCAGCTTGACTATAATGTTTTCTTCCGCACCAGGCATAAGTGAAATAATGTATCCGCCAGCCGCAAGAACGCTATAGTCTCGGTCAACAAGAACACCAAGAGCACACGCGCTTGGAACCTGCTCGCTTTCCGCCAGATATTTGGTAATATCCTCTGCTATTTCGCCGGTTGCAAGCGGTATCTGGCCAACATACGGCTCACCTATTCCGATGTCTTTAATAACAACGAGCGAACCATTACGCCCAACAGCACCGGATACATCCAGTTTACCATCTGTGCTTCTCAGCGGTAAATCAAGTTGTGGTTTTGCGCAATATCCGCGCACATTACCATTCTCGTCACTAACTGCAATAATATTACCAAGTGGTCCTCCACCGCGAACTTGAACAGTTAAAGAGTTGCGGTCACTTTTCAAATCATTACCAAGCATCGACGTAGCAAGAAGTGTTCTTCCCAACGCCGCGGTTGCAACCGGTGATGTGTTATGAATTTCGTGAGCTCTTTGAACCATACCGCGACCATTGATTGCCGCAAATTTAATCATACCGTCATTTGTCATTCCACGAATAATTGTATCCATTTAATCTATTTCCTCTCTGCAATCCAAAATATACGTTGTGAATTCAAATCAGCATTGTTGAAACTAAGCTCATCAAAGCGGTCAATTACCTTAAATTCTGCTTTTTCAAGCGATTGTTCAATTTCTTCTTCACTGTGCGCACGCTCGATATGTTCTTCCTGTGTGCGTTCCCAAAGATCGCCACGCAAACCAAAAATATCCATTATCATTGAGCAAATGCGTGTATTCTCATCATATTCCGCACTCCAAGCACAAAAATGGTTTTCTTCGTCACGTATATAAGACATACCGTCCATCTGCCTGAATTTTGCATCAGTGTTTACATCAAAAACAACAAGACCGCCCGGACGCACAAAAAATTTAAGTCTGTCAAATGTTTTATCAAGCAGTTCTTTTTCAGTTAAATAATTCATGCTATCAAGTGCGCAAATTGCAACATCAACCGTACCGTATAAATCAAGCTCTTCCATTCGTTGGCATAGAAAAAGTGGTCGATTTTCCTCAAGCTCATACGCCTTTTCCATAGCACATGCAAGCATATCCTCAGATGCATCAACCGATGTCATATCATATCCGCGCTTTGCAAGCTCAATACTGAGAGATCCTGTGCCACAAGCCAAATCTAAAACCAACTCAGGTTTTATATTATACTTTTCAAAAAGCTTTTCATAATAATCTGCCCAACGGCTATAGTCAACATCTTTTGTAAATATATCATAACTGTCTGCAAGGCGCTCATAACTACTCATCTATACTGTCTCCGCACTTTGCAATTATCTTTTTATATCCATTATTACCATAACTTAGTGCACGATTGACACGGCTTATTGTAGCTGTTGATGCCCCTGTCTCCTTAACAATTTCCGTATATAATTTACCTTTTGCCAACATACGTGCAACCTGATAACGCTGAATCATAGATTCAAGCTCCTTAATCGTGCATAAATCGAGAAATAAATCTCTGCAATCATCAGCCGAATCAAGACACATAAGTGCTTTAAAAAACATCTTCGCTTCTTTATCATTAAATAATTCCGCCATTTTGTTCATCTCCTTTTTATGCTAAATATATTTTAACACACTAAATTGTAAAAGTAAAGCAAAAACGCACGAAATATTTCGTGCGCTTTATGTTTTATGTATCTTTATTTATTTTAAAAAGTCTTCCCAAAATTCCACCTAGCAACTTAGGTGAACGCCAAATAACAATTTTCATACAATTTCCTCCTATCTACAAAATAAAACGCCGATTCCTATTAATACAGATAACAGGCACACAAGAAAAAGCAAAAAGGAGGTGGGCAAAACTCTGCCAAGCATTATTCCGCCAACAAAAGCCGTGCTAATATAAACTGTATACGCTGACCGACCAAACACCAAAGCTCCCCCCTTTCACTACAGTATATGCAATATTAAGTTTTGCGTTCATAATAAAAGTCGCGGATTAATCCGCGACTTTTAGATGTGTATATTTATTTAATTTTAATATATTGTTCTCTGCCATATAAACATTTCCGTCTTCATCAAAGAAAGACATATTTTTCTGACTAGTAGGAAGTTCAATTGAATATTCCTTATCAAAATCAGGTGCAAACTCAATCTCGCATACTTGCATATCCTTCCACTTAACTGAAAGCTCTGCACCTCCACGTGCTCGCAATCCGCAGAAAGAGCCTTTTCCCCATTGTTCAGGTAATCCAGGAATAAGCGCAATCACTCCTTCGTGGCTCTGAATAAGTGCTTCACAAATACCCGCTACAAACGCCATATTACCATCAATCTGGAAGCATTTATTTTTATACGTTGCGCTTATGTCCAAAAGGTTATCGTTAACACATGTTGTCATAAAATTGTAAGCTAAGTCATAAACATCTTTATTCTTACGCAAACGAGAAAGCAAACACATAAGCCAGCCAACACTCCAACCGATATTCATTGCGCAAGCTCCTCTGCTGTTTGCACCACCTGTTAATCTGTTGTGAACTGTAACTCCTACTGCTTCAAGAAGTTCAGGCGTTGATCGGTTGATTGCTGAATCTGGAAAAAGTGCAAAAGAGTGCGAAATATGATAGTGTCCCTTTTCGGTTTCTTCGTAATCCTCGGTCCACTCCTGAAGCTGGCCATGTTTACTGATTTTAAACGGCGGTAATTTCTTTTTAGCATCGCGTATCGAACGAACATCCGCATCTTCAATTCCCAAAATTTCAGATGCCTGCAAGAAATTACGGAATAAGCCACCGATAATTCCAACATCCATTGTTGTGCTGAGTGCCAGATAGCATGCATAATCTTCACCGTTTTCGTCTTTTACAAGATATCTGTTTTCAGGACTTGTTGACGGACCGAAAACCAAGTATCCATTTTTGTCTTCAACCATATTTTCATAGTAGAAAATCGCCGACTCACGCAAGAATTCATATGCCTCATTTGTAAGAAACTCCTTATCCTGCGTGAACAAGTAATGCTCCCACATATGATACGAAAGCCAGCCTGCACCATGAGGCCAAATTCCCCAAAGTCCATCTGCCGGAGTTGTGAAGCCATAAATGTCACTCAAATGATGAACAACACAACCACGTGTTTTATAGCCCTCTTTTGCAGTCTTCTTGCCGGATTCCAAAAGATATTCATTCATATAATCAAAAAGCGTCGTATGACAATCCGAAAGATTTGCAACCTCTGCCGCCCAATAATTAGCTTGAAGATTTATATTTGTGTGATAGTCGCCGCTCCACTCAGTACCTAACGACCATATCCAGAGGCCCTGTAAATTTGCAGGTAAAGAGCTTGGTCTGCTGGAAGATGCAAGCAAATACCTGCCAAACTGCCATTGAGTTATAAATAATTTACCATCATTAGGCTTATTGAAATATAAAAGTCTCAAACGCTCGCGCATCGATACATCTTCAAGTTCATCTTGTGTCGGAAGTTCTATATCCGCGCGTGACATTACTTTTGAAAAATCTTCAACATGAGCTTTTTTCAGCTCATCATAGCTCTTCTGTGGGAATTTAACTACATCAACAAACTCTTCCCCATGTCTGAACTCTGTTTTAATATTGATGAAAAGAACAAAGCTCTTTGTGTCTGAAACGCGCAAATCGCCGTCAATCGCTTCTACTTTTCCGTCAGTTATAACTTTTACTTTAATACAAAACTTATGCTCTCCGAAAACTGTTTTTGCAACTGCGCACAATTCATCTCCTGCTGAAGTTGCAGAAAGTGTCTTTTCTCTCTCATATGCAATATTTGCAGTAATCGGAGCATCTGATGATGTTATCTTACAAACAATTATGTCATCGGGATATGAAGCAAAAATTTCACGTGTATATAACGAGCCATCTTTTTTATATTCAATCTTAGCTATACCGTTTACAAGATCAAGCTCTGTGCGATAATTCTTGCAGGCATTACCTTCGTGCATTGCAATACGAAGTTTTCCTGCCGTTTCACACGAGCAGATACGGCTAAAACAATCGTTAAAACTTTCCTTTGCAAGCTTATCTCCCTCTGCAGCTCTTCCTTGCAAAAACAAATCGCGAATGGCATGTAATTTATCTGCCATATTAGGATTCGGTTCAGGCTTTGGTTGAGATGACCAAACTGTTTCCTCGTTCAAATAAATAATCTCTTCTTCCACGCCGCACATAAGACTTGCGCCCATTCGGCCATTTCCTACCGGAATAGTGTCTTCGCAAACTTTTGGCGCGTTATTGTTTATAATTTTATATTCTTTCACATTATACCCTCCCGTTATT
>JAZNOR010000043.1:0-12080 GCA_045589235.1 Eubacteriales bacterium
ATTTTCATTTTCAACTCCTTGGCTCACAGAACGACATGGCTACGATCCGACTTTGAATAAAATCGGAACGATCGGAACAGTTTCTGTAAAATGTTTGTAAAAATCGGCGTTTTTGTTGCTTTGTGCAAGTGTTGATGTTACATAACTATCGATTTTTGCATCCGTGGTTTCAGAATAGTAGCCTCCGTAATTCAAGGCGCCGTCTGAGCGAATGAGGGCTGAAATATTAAAATCTGCGCGGATATCCGCCTCGGCTAAATATAAATCAAAATCGCCTGAAAGAAGTGAATTTTTATAGCTTGACCACTTTTCTTCGCGGACATTTATAGTTATGCCGATATTTGTAAGTGCTTCACTTATGCGATGTGCAAGCGCAACACGGCTTTTGTTTTCACTGTTTACAAGCAGTGAATACGACTTTCTTGTATCAAGCTTGCCGTCGTTATTTTCATCCGCAAACCCTGCTTGTGAGAAAAATTCAAATGCCTTTTCTTTTGAATAAGAAAGCGTTTCGGCAATTTGATTGTCGTATGCATATGAATTCGGATGAATGGGAAGAGTGGCAGCAACGCCCATTTGCGCAAAATTCTGCTGGGTTGAGCCAACGCGGTCTATCATACAGGAGATTGCGCGGCGGAAAGCCGCTTTTTGAAATGTGGCTATATTTAAATTAAAACCTAAATAAGTAAGCGCGCTTGTGTATATTTCGGTAGACCTATATTCGCCACGAAATTGAAGAGGGTCAACGCCTGTTGGGTCCAAGTTTAAAAGGTCAATATTTCCGGACTCAAAGCCCCAAATGAGTTCATCTATACCGGTTACCTGCACCATTTTTATGCTTTCAAAAGGAAGGGGCTGCTTTTTATGCCAATTTGCATTTTGTACAAGGGTGTACTCATTGGTTTCTTCATTCGCATTTATTTTATAAGCGCCTGTGCCGATTGCAACTCTTGCATCACTTGCCTTTATTATTGGAATGTCGAGCAGCTGCGGAAGCCTTGCGTTTTCACGGTAAAGCGTGAGTATAACATCGTTTCCCAAAGCGGTTATTGACTCGACATTTGAAAGACGAGAGCTGTAGAAATCACTGCTTTTTGCAAGATTTAAAGAATAAACAACATCATTGGCGGTAAGCGGTGTACCGTCGCTGAATGAAATATTTCGCTTCAACTTTATATGGTAGGCAGTACCGCTTACAGTATAGCTTTCACAGAGATTTGGAGTTGCATTAAATCTATCATCCAACTCAAAAAGACCCTCATAAACAAGACCTATAAAGTCAGCATTCAGACTATTTTGAGTGGTTATCGGGTTTATGTTTTCTTCAAGTACAAAGGAAACACCAAACTCATTATTTTGGTTTATTGAGCTTTCTTCATAGGGGGCAGAGTTGCCGTTATAGCAGCCTGTAAGTATCAAACACAATACTGTTAAAACAAGAAAAAATCTTTTCAAAGCAGTCACCTCAACATAATAATTGCGGCCATAGCACCACGTACGCCGTGTGTTTTACGGTGCGACCAATATTTGCCGCTGTTGCACACAGTGCAAATACCACTCATGGTAATATTTTCGTTTTTAACTCCGTGGTTTTCCAAAATAAGACGGTTTAAGCCCGCAAGGTCAATATGCCATTTGTTGCCGACGGGTTTAAAGTGGTTACTTGCCGAGACACCGAGAGAGGAGAGAAATGCATCCGGCACTTCACGGTCTGTTTCATAACAGCAGATTCCGCCACACGGGCCGATTCCTGCAAGAATGTCAGAGGGATTTGAATTAAAAACCTTCTGCATTTTTAAAACAGCTTTGCCCGCGGTTTGTTTTGCAGTGCCACGCCAGCCTGCGTGCACAACACCTGCAACTTCTTTTACGGGATCAAGTAAAAATATCGGAGTGCAATCTGCGTGAAATGTCGCAAGCGGCAAATTTTTCACGTTTGTTATAATGCCATCATATTCAGGGCGGTTCTCACGAAAACCCATTCCGGCATCAGCATCACGTGCAACGTAAATATCATTCCCGTGCACCTGCGGGAAAAATACAAGCTTTTCCGGGTCAAAGCCGATTGCACGCCCTGCAATTCTATAATTTTCTTTTACGGCATTTGGATCATCTCCCCGTCCAATGCCTAAATTCATAGAATCAAGTGGAGGTAAACTTACACCACCAAGTCGTGAAGTAAAGCCGTGATTTACAAGCCTTGTTTTAATAAAAGAAGGGATTTGCAGATATAAAAATTCACCGCTATATTTTTCAACAAAAGACATTTACTTCACCTCAATTATATTTTAAACTAAAAAAACGTGGGATGCAACCCTTGCATCCCACGAATATTATTGCGGTTTACCTTTGAGTGCCTTCATACGAAGTGCGTGGTTTAAAATTCTTTTTCTGATTCTGAGATTTTCGGGAGTTACCTCCAAAAGCTCGTCATCTGCTAAAAATTCAAGCATCTGCTCAAGGCTGAGTCTTCGCGGCGGAATGAGGCGAAGTGCATCATCGCTGCCCGACGCGCGCATATTTGTAAGCTGTTTCTTTTTGCAGACGTTAACGGAGATATCATCAGACTTCGGTGAAACACCTACTACCATGCCCTCGTAAACCGGAGTGCCTGCATCAATAAAGAGAGCACCACGCTCTTGAGCATTGAAGAGGCCATAAGCTACAGCATCGCCTGTTTCAAAAGCAACGAGTGAACCTGTTGTGCGGCGCGGAATGTCGCCCTTAAACGGAGAGTAGCCGTGAAAAATTGTGTTTAAAATACCTTCGCCACGTGTATCTGTTAAAAATTCATTGCGATAACCGAAAAGACCGCGTGATGGAATTAAAAATTCAAGACGCATACGGTTTGCGAACGGAGTCATCTGCTTAAGCTCAGCTTTTCGCGTGCCCATTTTTTCCATTACGGAGCCAACACAATCCTCAGGCACGTCAATAACAAGCTCTTCAATCGGCTCGCAAAGCTCACCGTCAATTTCCTTATAAAGTACTCGAGGAGTACTTACCTGGAACTCATAGCCCTCACGGCGCATTGTTTCGATAAGGATAGAGAGATGCATTTCGCCACGACCTGCAACCGAGAACGAATCCATTGAACCTTCAACTTCATTTACACGGAGTGAAACGTCTTTTAAAAGCTCGCGCTCTAAACGGTCACGAAGATTTCGAGTTGTTACAAACTTACCCTCTTTGCCTGCAAATGGTGAGTCATTTACCGAGAATGTCATCTCAACGGTAGGCTCAGAAATTTTAACAAATGGGAGTGGATTTGGATTTGCAGGGTCACACACGGTATCGCCGATTGTGATTTCGCTCATACCTGAAAAACACACAATGTTTCCGGCGGTTGCTTCATTGACAGAGACGCGCTCTAAGCCTTCAAATTGATAAATTGCAGTGATACGGGATTTCTTCGGCTCGCGAAGACCGTGATAGTCGCAAACCAAAACCTCTTGATTTAATTTAAGCACACCGGTTTCAATTCTGCCAATGCCGATTCTGCCAACGTAGTCGTTATAGTCAATTGAAGAAACGAGCATAGAGAGTGGGGATTCTTTATCTGCAACAGGTGCAGGAACGTAATCTATAATTTTATCAAGAAGCGGTTTTAAATCAGTGCCACGCACATTTGCATCCTCACTTGCGATACCCTCGCGTGCAGAGCAGTAGAGAATAGGTGAATCAAGCTGCTCTTCGTTTGCATCAAGTTCAAGCAAGAGCTCTAAAACCTCGTCTTCAATTTCGTCAAGACGTGCATCCTGACGGTCAATTTTGTTTACAACAACAATTACGCGATGACCGAGCTCAAGTGCCTTCTGAAGCACAAAACGAGTTTGCGGCATCGGCCCCTCGGCAGCATCGACTAGTAAGATAACGCCGTTTACCATTTTTAAAATACGCTCAACTTCGCCGCCGAAATCAGCGTGTCCCGGTGTGTCGATAATATTGATTTTAACATCACGATATGCAATTGCTGTGTTTTTGGCAAGAATTGTAATACCGCGCTCGCGCTCAATATCATTCGAGTCCATAACGCGGTCTTCAACAACTTGATTTTCGCGGAAGGTGCCGCCCTGCTTTAACATTTCATCAACCAGGGTTGTTTTACCATGGTCAACGTGGGCGATGATTGCAATGTTTCTGATAGTCTGGTCTCTCAAAAAAATACTCCTCTCAAAAAACAGAAAATAAGGTCTTCCGCTTTTGCGGAAGACCTGTTAGGTTTTACAGAATGCAAAGTGCCAATGTGCAAAGAATAAATAAAATTGCAGCAACAGTTGTAAGCTTCGAAAGAACAGATTCTAAAGATTTTGACTGATTCTTTGAGAAGAAAGTGTCAGCAACGCCGGAAATTGCACCGTTAACACCTGTTTGCTTACTCGGCTGGAGCAAGATAGTAACAATTAAGAATACACAAAGAATAACCTGAACAATTGTCAATATAAGTTTTAAAGCTTCCATTTTAATAACTCCTCTTATAAATAATTTAATGTCAAAATTAATGCGCAAACTACGCGCGTAGTTTATAATAACATAGTTTGAAATAATTTTCAATACTTTTTTTACTTTTTATTAAAATTTTACCATATAACTCTTGCAACGAGCATAAAATTATGCTAAGATAATCGTAGTCTTCGGGGCGGGGTGAGATTCCCCACCGGCGGTAATTCGAAAACTTCGATAAGCCCGCGAGTTGCAAAATGCAATTGAGTCAGGTTAAATTCCTGCGCCGACGGTATAGTCCGGATGGTAGAAGGCAGATGCTTTATGTATTTGTGCGCTCCGATGAATTTCGGAGCGTTTTTATTTTATTCAAGGAGTGTTTTCTATGAAAGACAAAAAAACAATGTGGCTTGTTAAGGTTGCGATGCTTGCAGCGGTATCTACAGTCTTGATGCTGGTTGAATTTCCGCTTCCGTTTATCGCACCTCCGTTTTATGAACTTGACTTCAGTGAGGTACCGGTGCTTATCGGCGCATTTGCGATGGGGCCACTTGCAGGTGTTGCAATTGAAGCACTTAAAATTGTTCTCAATTTTCTGCTTAACGGAACGATAACTGCGGGAGTTGGTGAGCTTGCAAACTTCGTTGTCGGATGCACATTTGTGATCCCTGCGGCAATTATTTATAAGAAAAAGAAAACAAAGAAAAATGCAATGCTTGGTCTTGTAATTGGCGGTATTGCAATGGTTGCAATCGGCTATTTTGTAAATGCCTACGTTATGCTTCCGGCATTTAGCCACTTTTTAGATATGCCGATTGAAACGATTGTTTCAATGGGTAGCGCAATATGGGAATCAATTGATTCCGTTCCGAAGTTCGTTTTACTTTGCGCAGTTCCGTTCAATGCAGTTAAGGCAATTATAATTTCGGTTA
Source organism: Eubacteriales bacterium (assembly GCA_045589235.1). Taxonomy (GTDB): domain Bacteria; phylum Bacillota; class Clostridia; order Oscillospirales; family JAAYXM01; genus RGIG7332. The sequence goes on from JAZNOR010000043.1 coordinate 5,376, forward strand.
TAACAATGCTTGTTTATAAGCCGATGCACAGACTTATAGAAAAAATTTAAATTTAATAAAAAAATTCGAGAAATACTCTTTGTTTCTCGAATTTTTTATGTTAAAATATAATTAATGTTGTTTGACGGAGGGATAAAATGTCGCAATTTAAACATACACTTATTATGCTTGCAATATCGGCAGTTCCATTTATTGAGCTCCGTGGTGCGATTCCGTATGGAGCAGCATTTAATATTCCTTTCTTGGAATGTGTTCTGCTCTGTATTATTGGCAATATTATTCCTGTTCCATTCATTATTCTTTTTATTCGCAAGATTTTTGATTTCTGCCGCAAAAAAGGATGGCTTGTTAAGCAGATTGAGTGGCTAGAGAACCGCGTTATGAAAAAAAGCGGTGTGGTTAAAAAATACGAAACGATAGGACTTGCTATATTTGTAGGTATTCCGCTACCGGGTACAGGTGCATGGAGTGGGGCTCTTCTTGCCGCACTTTTAGATATACGAATGAGATACGCCCTTCCTGCAATTTTGGCAGGTGTGGTAATTGCGGGTGTTTTAGTCGCAGGAATTTCATACGGATTTTTAGGCTTTTTAAGCTTTTTGCTGTAGGCAAAAATCACCTCTTTGCATAAAATGGAAAAGAGGTGTTAGCTATGATTTTACTCGATGCATTTATTGCTTTTTTTTGCTCAGTCGGCATTATTGCCACGGTATACATAATTTTAATTCCTTTATGCCGAAGAGATATGACGGTAGCGTTATTTTTAAAGAAAAAAGAAAGTGTGTGGGTGAAATGGATTTGCGCACTTTTCGGAAATGTTCCTGTTTTTTATGGAGAAGTATATGACAGAGAATCTTATAAAAATTGAAGGTGTTTGCGAAGCCGTTATCTTCCGTAATGATGATAACGGCTATGCTGTTTTACGCGTATCTACAACAAACGGCGATGCAATTACCGCGGTTGGTTGTATGCCGCGTGTCGGCGTGGGTGAGCACCTTGTGATTGTCGGCAGCTGGACAACACATCCGACTTACGGCGAGCAATTTAAAATTGAACAGTGTGAGCGCTCACTCCCTGCGACCGAAGGCGCGATTTTAGAGTATTTATCTTCGGGAACGGTTCGCGGTATCGGGCGCAAAACAGCTGTTAAAATCGTTGACAGATTTGGTAAAGATACATTTAATGTAATTGAAAGTGACCCGATGCTTTTAACTGAAATTCCGGGTATTACCGTTAGTAAAGCCGAGCAGATTTCAAAGGATTTTCAGATGCAGAATTCAATCAGCAGACTAATTGAGTTTTTAGTTGAAAACGACCTTGAGCCGGCGATTGCTTTGCGCTTATATTCGGTTTACGGTATGGCGGCAATCGGGCTTATTCGTGATAATCCGTATCTTCTTACTAATATGGAGTTTGGTGTTGAATTCTCAAAAGCGGATATTTTGGCAACAAAACTCGGTATGAGTGGTAATTCGCTTGAGAGGGTTGAAGCGGCGGTTATATATGAGCTATCGTTTAACGCAGAAAGCGGACATGCTTTTATTCCCAGAAGAAAGCTCGCACCTATAACGGCAGAGCTTATCGGGGTGGATTTAGACCTTGTTGAAGATACAATTGATGCGCTAAATGAAGACGGTGCAATTGCGATTGAAGAAATTAATGGTGAATATGCGGTTTATTTGGGGCATCTCTACGAGGCGGAAAATTTTATTGCAAAACATCTTTGCCGAATGTTAACACACACCACGTCAAAATCAATTTCTGTTGAGCATATTATTGATAAAATTGAGCGTAAGCAGAAAATAGAATATGCACCACTTCAGCGTAAGGCAATTGAATGTGCGGCAAACAGCCGAGTTATGGTTATGACGGGTGGTCCGGGTACGGGTAAAACAACTGTTGTGCGCGGTATGATTGAACTTTTTGATTGTATGGGGCTTTCGGTTATGCTCGCTGCACCTACAGGGCGCGCGGCAAAGCGAATGAGTGAATTTTGCGAAACAGAAGCAAAAACAATTCATCGTATGCTTGAAATGGATTATTCCGATGGAAGTATGTTTCCGATATTCGGAGTAAATCACGAAAATCCACTGAATACCGATGTGCTTATTTTAGATGAGGTATCTATGGTTGACCTCACCCTTATGCGTGCGGTACTTGATGCGTTAAAACCTGATTGTCGCCTTATTTTAGTCGGCGACGCAGACCAGCTACCATCAATCGGTGCCGGCAATATTTTAAAGGATCTTGTTAATTCTGAATATATTCCGACTGTACGTTTAACTGAAATTTTCCGTCAGGCGGCGGAGAGTAATATCATCGTCGGTGCGCACGCGATAAACAAAGGTGAATATCCGGATTTTTCAAATCGTGACAGCGATATGTTCTTTTTAAAACGCGAGGGAATAAATGAGGTAATTGATACAGTTGTAGATTTATGCGTTAATCGTCTGCCGAAGAATATGAAAATCCCGCCGAGTCAGATTCAGGTGCTGACTCCGAGCAGAAAATATGAAGTGGGAACGATTGTGTTAAATCGCAAGCTTCAGGAGGCACTCAATCCACCGTCAAAAGAAAAAGCGGAAAAACGCGTTGGGGACAAGTTGTTTCGCGTTGGGGACAGAGTTATGCAGATTAAAAATAACTATGACCTGCCGTGGTATTCAACAATTGGCGGTGAGAGCGGAATGGGCATATTCAACGGAGATGTAGGTGAGATTACGGGCATTGATCTGCGCGAGGAATATTTAACTGTGCGATATGACGACAAAACGGTACATTATGCTTTTACAATGTTAAACGAGCTTGAGCTTGCTTATGCAATGACGGTACACAAGGCACAGGGCAGCGAGTTCCGTGCTGTTGTTTTTGCGTCATTGGGTGGCAGTAAGTATTTGCTTCATAGAAGTGTTCTTTATACTGCGATAACCCGTGCTCGCGAGCTTCTTATTTTAGTCACAAACCCAGCAACCGTTACAACTATGATTAACAATAACAAGCAGAGAAACAGATATAGTGCTTTAAAGACACGCATCACAGATATGGCGGGTGAGTAGTGTGAAATTTATCAGAAAAATTTTCTTTCCGCCAAAGTGTATGTTTTGCCGTAAGGTTATCGACGAGGGCTTTGTGTGCGATACCTGCGCAAAGACACTGCCTGAAAACAACAGTAAAACGAACTCGGTGCAGTTTGCGGATAAGATTTATGCTCCGTTTTACTATAAAGACCGCGTGCGTTCGGCGATAATCAGGTATAAATTCAGAACTATACTTGCTTATGCAAAGCAGTTTGCGCAGTATATTGCAAAGGTTATAAAAGAGGATGAAAAATTTCAAGCGGATTTTATAACTTGGGTACCGGTGAGCACGTGGAGATTATATAAACGCGGCTTTGACCAATCTAAGCTTTTGGCGAAGGCTTTGGGAAAAGAACTTGGACTTCCCGTTATTCCGACGCTCAGAAAAACGCAGAACAATCGTAAACAGTCAATGATGAAAGATGTTTCAGCACGTCGCGCAAATGTGGTCGGTGTTTATAAAATTATTAATGACGAAAAAATATTCTTTAAACGAGTACTGCTTGTTGATGATATTTTAACTACGGGTGCCACACTTTCCGAAGCGGCGCGAATGCTGAAAACCGCAGGCGTTTCAGCGATTTCCGTTGCAGTAATTGCAAAAACCAAAAAAAGTAATTGAAAATTATGAAAAATAGTTTATAATATAATTGTATGAATAAAAATTAGGAGAAGATAAATATGTTAATGTTTGGTAAAGATATAGGCATTGACCTTGGTACTGCTTCCGTTTTAGTCTTTGTTAAAGGCAAGGGCGTTGTTTTGCAGGAACCGTCTGTTGTTGCGATTGATAAGAACACAGACAGGGTTTTAAAAGTGGGTATTGAGGCGCAAAAGATGCTTGGTCGTACACCGGGTAACATTATTGCAATCCGTCCGCTTCGCGGCGGTGTTATTTCCGATTATGACATTACTCAGCGTATGATTAAGGATTTTATTCGCCGTGTTATGGGAGGCTTTTCGCTTGTTAAACCGCGCGTTATCATTTGTGTTCCGAGCGGTATTACCGAAGTTGAAGAGCGTGCGGTTATCGATGCAGGCCGTCAGGCAGGTGCGCGAAGCGTATTTTTGATCGAAGAACCAATTGCCGCGGCAATCGGTGCAGGTATTGACATCGCTCAGCCGGACGGTAATATGATAATTGACATCGGCGGCGGTACAACTGATATTGCTGTTATTTCGCTTTCGAATATTGTTGAGTCGAACTCAATTAAAATTGCGGGTGACCAGTTCGACGAATATATCATTAAATATATACGCAGAAAACACAATGTACTTATCGGTGAGCGCACGGCAGAAGATCTTAAAATTAACATTGGTTGCGTTTATCCGCGTCCTGAAGAGATTTCAATGGAGATCAAGGGCCGTTGCCTTATGACGGGTTTACCTCGAATCTTCACAGTTACATCAAGCGAGATTTTAGAAGCGCTTGACGAGCCGGCAACACGTATCGTTGAAGCAATTCACTCAGTGCTTGAGCGCACTCCGCCTGAGCTTGTCGGCGATATTTCAACAAACGGTATTGTTATGACCGGCGGTGGCTCAATGATTTGGGGCTTTGACAGCCTCATTCAGGCAAAGACCGGAATTGAAACTCGCGTTGCTGAAAATGCAGTTTCTTGCGTGGCACTCGGTACGGGTGCAGCACTTGATGATCTTTCATCAATGCAGGACGGAACGCTTAACCTCTCTCGCAGAAAACAAATTTTATCCTAGTATAAAAGAGAAGTCTTATGACTTCTCTTTTTCTGCTATGTTAACTACTTTTTTGTTTTTTCTTATTGCTAAATTCATAAATTTTGCAGCACCGCCGATAGAATGCTCAATGTATGATATAACATAATCAGAACGGTTTAGCATCCAATGATTTCGTCTGTCTATGGCAAATTTCGCAGGTGACGTTGCCAAAATTTTAGGGTAAATTGTAGCAAAGTTAAAGTTTTCGTTTTTTGTGGGCAAGTGTGTGAGAACAACGAAAAAATCAATGTGAGGATAGCGCGCTTTGAGTTTGGTTAAAACATTTAATGCTTTAAAGTCAAAGTCACCTTGACTGCCAAGATAAAATAAATCCACATTATGCTTTTCAATTAAATCTATAAGAGTCGATTGTAAAATCGGCTCTATTTTTTTATTTATAGTTCTATGTCCGAAAAAAGTACAAGTAGGCATAAGAATCACCTGTGCAGTATACCCGAATTCGGGTTAAAATAATTTTATTTCATAAATTTGCTTTTGTCAACCCGTATACGGGTAAAGTCTGTTTATTTTGTGTATATCATAGTAATAACCCATAAATGGGTAATAATTATGATAGGTGTTAGTATGGAATATTCAGAAATATATGTAAGAAGAATTCGTTCTCTTTGCAGACAACGTGGCATTGCTATAAATAAACTTGCTACTATGAGTGATGTTAAACAATCGACTCTTGACAATATTGTCAGAGGAATAACTAAAAATCCAAGAGTGAAAACATTGCACAAGCTCGCAATAGCATTTAATATGACACTGCATGAATTTTTGGATTTTGATGAGTTGAATGATTATTCTTTTGAAGATGATAATGAAGATTAAAAGATGCACATTGTGCATCTTTTAATCTTTTATGTATATCTTATACTAAAAATATGAAAAAATAATGTAAAATTTTTTCAAAAAATAGTGGAAATGTAAAAAAAAATCTGTTATAATAACTTGATGAGATTGTGCATGTGCAAAATCTCACTTTGGAATTGTTAATAATTTATTAGGAGGATGAATTAAAATGAGCAACCAGAAGTTTGTTTACCTCTTCTCAGAGGGCGACGCTAGTATGCGTGAGTTGCTTGGTGGCAAGGGTGCTAACCGTGCAGATATGACCAATATCGGTCTGCCTGTACCTCAGGGCTTTACCGTAACTACCGAGGCATGTACACAGTACTATGAAGACGGTAGAAAGATCAACGATGCAATCCAGGCTGAAATCATGGAGTACATCGACAAAATGGAGGGTATCACCGGCAAGAAGTCCGGCGATAAGGAAAATCCGCTTTTAGTTTCAGTACGTTCAGGTGCTCGCGCTTCAATGCCGGGTATGATGGACACTATCTTAAACCTCGGCCTTAACGAAGAGGTTGTTGAGGTTATGGCAGCTCAGTCAGGTAACGCTCGTTGGGCTTACGACTGCTATAGAAGATTTATTCAGATGTATTCTGACGTTGTTATGGAAGTTGGTAAGAAGTACTTTGAAGAGCTTATCGACAAGATGAAAGAGGAAAAGGGCGTTACTCAGGACGTTGACCTTACAGCTGACGACCTTAAGACTCTTGCAAACCAGTTTAAGGCTGAATATAAGTCAAAAATCGGCAAAGACTTCCCGTCTGACCCGAAGGAACAGTTAATGGGCGCTGTTGAGGCTGTTTTCCGTTCATGGGACAACCCACGTGCTAACGTTTACCGCCGTGACAACGATATTCCGTATTCATGGGGTACAGCTGTTAACGTTCAGATGATGGCATTCGGTAATATGGGTGACGATTGCGGCACCGGTGTTGCCTTCACCCGTGACCCCGCTACCGGCGAAAAGGGTCTGATGGGCGAATTTCTTGTTAACGCTCAGGGCGAAGACGTGGTTGCGGGCGTTCGTACG